>NZ_CP168006.1:1935488-2303232 GCF_041521385.1 Alcaligenes faecalis
GAACCCGCACGATGCGCCAGAACCGGCTTGCCTGTTACCTCGGACATCAAACCCGCAAAGTGCCTGAACACAAACTCGGCACGAGCCTGCTCGGTGTACTGGTTCATGTACTGAGGACGGTTCGACAAACCATGCTCTTTCCAGAAGCTGTCAGGCAAGTACTCCGGATGGGTGTGCAGTTGCACATCCTGGCCTTGTTCATCCAGCCAGCGCACCACTTCTTTCAACTCATCGAGCCGCGAGTATGCCCCACACAAGTCCGTAAAGAACACATGCTTGACGCCGAACTCGTCACCGATCTTGCACATTTCGGCCACCCCGGCCGTCCCCTTAGGAAATCGCCCCCAGATCAGACGATTAACATGATCGTCAGAGGCGCGCTTGGGCAGAGCCTCTGTATCGACCGTAATCATTGCGTAGCGATCCCTCATACCTGTGTTTCTACCTGCTCTAAGTTAACTGTTCGCGAAAGGCGGATTTTACCCCGCGCCTGCAGATCCAAAAAATCTGCTGTGGTGATCACGTCGTAGTCCTTAACAACTCGTTGCAAGAACAGGCGGTAGCCCTCCAGCAAACGGTCGTTGGTGTAGTGGAAATGGCCATTTTCATCCAGATCCAACAAAGACCAGGAATGCATCAACACCACCGAGACTTTGGGTAAAGACCACAGAGGATCCTTCCAGAAAGTCGTAGGCCGCGAACCATATTGAAAATAAGAAGACTCCGGATAAGTCAGGCTGGACCAGCGGTCTGGTTTGGCATCCGACCCTCCGGGTGTAAAACGCTCTGTTACCGGGACTTCAATCGTTCCGTTCGACCAGGCGTAAGGCAAGCAATCAGGCTGACCTGTTGGGCAGCGTTTCAACAAGGCGGCCCGCATAGACTGGTTGAACGACAAGGGAATACCGACGGCCCGCAAAGCACGGATTGTGAGGGCATTCCAACGGAACGAACCGGCGCGGTGGGCGAGAATAGGTTTGCCCGTGACGTCCGAGATCAGCTTGCCGAAGTGTCGGAAGACGAATTCGGCACGAGCTTGGTCTTGATATTCGTTCATTAACTTAGGGAGTGTCTCCAGACCGTGCTCCGTCCAGAATTGTTTTGGCAACGTCTCAGGATGAGCATGCAACTGTACATCTTGTCCTTGCTTATCAAGCCAGCGAACAGCCTCCAACATCTGTGCCTGTTGTCCCAAAGTAGCACACAAGTCTGTAAAGAACACATGCTTAGCACCCAACTCATCACCAATCGCACACATCTCACGAATACCCGCGCTCCCCGCCGTATACTCCCCCCAGACCAAACGCTGGACATGCTTATCCTGTGCGCGCCTTGGCAAGGCTTCAGTATCTACCGTTAGCAGAACATAGCGATTAAAAGAGAACAAAGCGGGCTCACAACCTAACGGAACAACAAAACACAAAAAACGTTCCCGAATGCTAGTCCAGCACGTTCAGGACAGCACGAAAGCGGTTAAAAACAACTGACCACATAGAGCGAGCGCAAGCACAACACTAAACGCACTGCAACAGCTTATGTCTAACCAACGCTAGCCTGACTCCTCGCTCCAAAGTATTCAACCTACTACTCAAAGCAGTTCAAGCCTACATCTCGTGACGCTTGCGCAATAGTCAATGAGGCCCGAACCACTTTGCTTGCTAAACAGCAAGACAGCCAACTTATTCCGCAAACAACCCAACAACATCAATGCACTGAGCATGCTTGCGGATTTCAGCAACTTGCTCGATGAATGGGTGATGTTTGACAAGAATGCAGACAACATCGGCATCAGCCAGCGCGCTACCCAGAGCAGACAGCTCAATACCCGTACCTTGCAGCTTGGCAGGCAATTCTTTGATATTGGGTTCTACGGCATGTACTTTGCAGCCCAGACTGGCAATCTTCTTGGCAACACCCACAGCAGGGCTTTCACGCAGGTCATCGATATCGGGTTTAAAGGCCAAACCCAGGCATGCCACCTTGATATCCGCCATGCGGGCATCAGGACGCAGCGACAGCACGCCGGCAATAGCGGCTTTAACTTTCTCTACAACCCACTCAGGTTTGTAATCGTTGATCTCGCGAGCCAAGCGAACAATGCGAGCCTCTTCAGGTGTTTTGTCCACGATGAACCAAGGGTCCACAGCGATGCAATGACCACCCACCCCGGCACCAGGCTGCAAAATATTAACGCGTGGGTGACGGTTAGCCAGGCTGATCAGTTCCCACACATTAATATTCAAGCGATCGCAAATCAGGGACAGCTCGTTGGCAAATGCGATATTGACGTCGCGGAAACTGTTCTCGGTCAGTTTGCACATTTCAGCGGTACGGGCATTGGTTGGTACCAAAGCGCCTTCCACAAAAATTCGGTACAGCTCAGTTGCCATCTCGGTCGCTTTTTGAGTCATGCCACCAATCACGCGGTCGTTACTCACCAACTCATGAACAACACGACCTGGCAAAACACGCTCTGGGCAATAGGCCACCTGAATGTCAGCCTCTTCGCCTGCCTGCTGAGGGAAACTCAAATCAGGACGGGCTTCGGCCAACCATTGGGCCAGTTGTTCAGTCGTACCAACAGGGGACGTCGACTCCAGAATGACCAGATTACCTTTGGCCAGCACGGGTGCAATGGCTTTAGCGGCGTCGGCGATATAGCTCAGGTCAGGCTTGTTGCCTTCCAGGAAAGGAGTTGGGACGGCAATCAGAAACGCGTCAGCAGGTTCTGGAGTCAGCGTGGCGCGCAAGTAACCGCCATGTACGGCAGCCTGCACCAGCATATCCAGTTCAGGCTCAACAATATGAATCCGGCCTTGATTAATTGTGTCGACCGCGTAAGCGTTCACATCAACGCCAATGACTTTTTTGCGGCGTGAGGCGAATAATGTTGCAGTAGGCAGGCCAATATAGCCCAGGCCGATCATGGAGAGAGTTTCAAACATGCTGGTTTTCCGAATCAAGAGATCAAAGTTTTTAGAATTTCGCTAATACGGGTGGCGGCTTTGCCGTCCCCATAAGGGTTGTGCGCCCGCGCCATACGCTCATATTCAGCGGCGTCATCCAACAGTTGCGTGGCTGCGCTGACAATGGCGTGAGTTTCTGTTCCCACCAGACGCACCGTTCCTGCATCCACGGCTTCTGGGCGCTCGGTCGTGTCTCGCATCACCAATACCGGTTTGCCCAACGAAGGCGCTTCTTCCTGAATGCCCCCGGAGTCGGTAACCAAAAGGTCGCAACGATCCATTAGGTAAACAAAGGGCAAATAATCCAGTGGTTCGATCAAATGAACATCGGAAACGTCGGATAAGATACGACGTACTGGTTCCTGAACATTTGGATTCAAGTGCACGGGATACACCACCTGCACATCGCCACGGGAGGCAATCTGGCGCAAAGCCAGGCAGATGTTTTCAAAGCCAGAACCAAAGTTCTCACGACGATGCCCCGTCACCAGAACCAAGCGTTTGGCTGGATTGATAAAAGAGAACTGAGCCTCAAAACGGCTACGCAGTTCCGAGTCCTGACGTACGCGCGCGGCTACATCCAGCAGCGCATCAATGACGGTATTGCCTGTAATATGCACCGTCTTGGGATCCACACCCTCATGCAATAAATGAGACTGCGATTGCTCGGTTGGAGCAAAGTGCACATCAGCCAACACGCCCGCTTGGCGACGGTTCATTTCCTCTGGCCAAGGCGAGTATTTATTGTGAGTACGCAAGCCAGCTTCTACGTGCCCAACCTTGATCTTGGCGTAATAGGCCGACAAGGCAGCAGCCATCGTGGTCGTCGTATCACCATGCACCAGGATCATGTCTGGTTGCCATTGCTTGTAGACATCGCGCATGCCCAACAGCACATTACTAGTGATGTCATACAGGTCCTGGCCTGGCTTCATCAGATTCAAGTCAAAATCAGGTGTGATGGAAAAAATATCCAGAACCTGATCCAGCATCTGACGGTGCTGGCCAGTAACGCAAACGCGCGCTTCAAATGCTGAGTCGGCAGCCAAGGCCTTAACCACCGGAGCCATTTTGATAGCTTCCGGTCGTGTGCCAAATACAGTCAAAATCTTCATAAAATTACTTTGTATCTTTAGGGTGAACAGTTATTAAACAGGCGTCTTTTTCAAGCTTGAAATTTCGTACAGCGTTCAATAGGCCAGCAGCCTTCACATCACGCTGCCAGTGTTTGGCAACTTCCTTTTCATCTTGACGAATAAAATCATCCATCAAGAAATCAATGTGGGCATCCGGAAAGTGCTGCATCACAATGGGGCCCGCAGGATAACGAGCTTTGGGACCTGTTGCTGCTGGGGGGCCATCTACAATCACCAAAATACGTTTTCTGGAGGCTTTCTTTTGTTTAGCCAATTGCGCCAGAGCAGATTGGCAACTGTAGTAGGAGTATGTTTGACTATCGGCACCTTGCCACTCTTGCAATGGAGCCAGAGTTAACTGAACACCCTTTTCCAGACCAGCTTGTTGCAAATAGCCCAAGGTCTGCTGGTAATAGGCCTCCAAATGGTCAAAGGATATAAAGTGAGCCGAGGCAGCTTGCTGTCGCTCAGCAATGGAGGCTAATGTTCGTGCCACAATCACGGTAGACATGCCTGAGCCGAACTCGATCACCAAATCGTATTGCTCGAGTACCAAACGCTGTATCAGACAAAACGCAAAATCGGCAGACACTGGCCAGCTATGGCTTTCACTATTGAAGGCTGGCAAAACGCCCGTTGCAAAATACTCCTGCATACTCACAAAAGACTGAATTTGGCGAGCCGTATTCAGACTGCTTTTCTGTACGGACAATTCAATCTGGCGATGCGCTCTGGCCAACTCTTCTGCCTGCGCTGTCAACATCCCTTGCAGCGTCTCAGGTGAAATCAAATCGCGCGCAGCCAAACCTTGAACTTGCTTACTCAAATCCTGAATCAAGCCTGCCTCGCGCTCAATCTGAGCGATCAATTTCTGCTCCAGCTCCCGCTGCTTGTTTTCTAAAGCTGCCCTCGCTTTCTCCAGGCTCAGTTGCTCTCGCCCCTGCTGCAATAGCTCACCCTGTCGCTGTGCAGCCAAAGCAGCCTGCTCAGCATGCGCTGTGGTCATGGCATTTAATTCCATCTGGACAGACTCGCAACGGTCCAGACGCTGTGCCGCTAACTGAGTCTGCTCTGCACATACCAGTTTCAAGGCATCCAGCGCAGTTTGTATTGATAGCCGCTCATTATGCTCTTGAGTCCTCAGAGCACTGATTTTCTCCTGATCTGCCAACACAGCTTCTGCCTGATGCTGAGCAGCCTCTGCTTGCTGTTTAGCCTGCTCCAGAAGCTTGGTTTGCTCATCGAACTTCAGTTGCAAAGCGCTGATATCCAGCGCCAGTGCCTCACAATCACTTTGCGCCTGCGCTGTCAGTGCCTGCTGCTCATCATGGTGCAAACCAAGAGCATCCAGCTCCGACTGCAAGAACTCATTTTGTTGCTGCTCTTTTTCCAGCAACTCCGTTTGCTCATTCAACTTCAACTGCAAGGCAGCAACATCCAGACTTAAAGCCTCATGCTCACTTTGCTTCTGGTTCAGCAAACCCAAGTGATACTCATGATTTTCATTTAATGTCGCAAATTGAGACTGCAGAACAGCATGTTGCTGCCGCTCTTCACTCTGAAGCTCCAGATGCTCCTGTAGCCGCGCCTCCAAAACGCTAATCTCCAAGCGCAGAGACTCGCACTCATTTTGTTTTTGAGCGGCAAAAAGCTGCTGTTCATCGTGACGAAGGGCCAAGGACTCCAGTTCCGCCAACAGCGAGGCTTGTTGCTCGTTGTGCTGTTTTTCCAGCTCTTGCAGTCGATCTCGCTCCTGGAATGCCTCGGCTAAACCGGCTTGCAATACTCGACACTGCTCAAACCACTGCGATACCTGCTCTTTTTCATCACGAACTGATTGCTGCAAACTCTCAATACTCTGCTTGAGGCCGATGCACTCTTGTTCTTGCTGCTCAATCAGCACACTCTGCTGCTGACTGGTCTGCTTGTATGTCTTTGCTTCCTCAGCTAATGCTTGCATGTGTGCTTGCAATTCATCAGCACGTTGTATCTGCAAGTCCCGGTCTTGTCGCAACTGAGCCAACTCCTGCTCCAGCCACTGAGAGTGCACACGCAACTCTTGCGATACATTCATTTGCGCAACCCGCTCTTGATCCAGGTTTTGCACCTGGGTATGCAGGCTAGCCAACTGTGCTCGTTGTTGCTCGACGGTTCCTGCCAATGCGTCACGCGCTTGAGCCAGCTTCTCCCACTGAAATTGAACCTGTTGTTGCTGAGTATCCACCTCATAACGCAGACGAGCCTGCTCCTGACGGTACTGCACTGCCTGCTTCAACAGCCGCTCTTTATGGCGCATCTCTGATTCGGTGAACGGTACATCTTGCGGCAAAAGTTCAAGCCAAGCCTCTGCCTTGATAAAATCCCCAGCCTCATGAAAACGGAAAGCCAACCATTTCTGCCGAAAACCTCGTGGCTCCAGTGCATAAGCCCGGCTTGCCATTGAAGCAGCCACTGCAGGCTCCGTTTCCATCAAAGTACGAGCAAGAGCGGTCCAAGCATTTGCTTGGACCGCATTGGAAGCAGTCGTTCGACTTAACAACTCCTGCACCTGGCCTTGTCCGCCTTTTTGGTATGCCTGAATGACTTTATCAAAAGATTTCCCCCCCAATGCTGCAGAAGGGGATCCATGTCGATTCTGCCGCCATGCCCGATGCAAACGCCCCGGCACCGAGAAGAACGCCCCAGCCGATCGCGTCCCCTCGATCAGAATATCCCCCAAACGACTGGGCAATGCATAACGAGCCTGTAACTCATTCAACTCACCTTGAGCCTCCAGCATCGCCTGATAACGTATATTTTCGGCTTCAATCTGAATCAGCCGTTCATCCACAGGAGCAATCTGAATCACAGTAGGCACCACATTGGCCGCAATTACTTGCGGCTGGTAATGCATACGCTCCAGCTCCTCTTGCACAATCTTCAATTGCTCCAATAAAAGGCGGTTTTCATCCTGCAGGATATGAAGCTGCATAGTCTCTGGCTCATCCCCACCCGGCACAGGCTGAGTAACAGGCTCGATAGTCATGAGGTTTTTTTCCAAAATTATCTATTAGTCCACATGGTCCAAGACAATGCTCTTAAGCAGCTTCAAAATCCCTGCCAGGATCAACGCCACCAATAGCGTCACCAAGGTGTTATACAAACGGCGAGGCTCCAGCGGATACTCAGGCAAAGTCGCAGACTGCAGCACGGACACCTTCTCCAACATTCGAGTGGCATCAATACGCCCTTTTTCCAAGGCACTCAAAGAAGACTTGTATAGCTCCTGGGTGAACTGCACATTCATCTCCAAGCGATAAAACTCTTCTACATACTTATTCAAAGTCCCACCCGAGGGCGTCGCCAACTTCAGCTTCTCTTCCTTGATCTGCGTATCCACAGCCTTCAAAGCCTGTTTCAACATCAGAATATTCGGATGATCGCGGTCCAAAGATTTGGGCAATGAAGCCAACTGTGTCTGCAACTGGGCTCGCTGGGACTCCAAGGCTGCCACAATTGCATTAATGCTTTCTGCTGTCGCCTGTGGAGAAAGTAGGCCGGCCTTGTTCTGATAGTTCAGCAGATCCTGACTTGCTTTTTGAAAACGCTGCTGAGCTTGATCGACCTGCGTCACCAAAAAGTCAACCTGCACTTGGGCCATCTCATGACCAAGCACGTTCATATAGCGTTCCCCTTCCTGAACCAGCTGTTGAGTTATTGCTTGTGCCATCTCAGGGTCATACGCCTGCACTTTAATACGCAACACGCCTGAGAACTCATCAAACTCAACCTGAACACGGCTCAAATAATGCCTGTGGAACCATTCCATGGAAGCATCCTGAAACCACATACGAGACACCAAGTCATGCTTTGACGAGCTGTAGTGAGTACGCAAATCCAACGATTTATCCAGCTTCTTGAGCATATCGATAGACAGCAAATAGTCGCGTAGCAACAACTGATTCGCCCGATCTACCGAGGCCACTCCTGATACAAGCATGCCTAAATCAAATGTTGGTGCTCCGACCGAGTCTGTCTTACGGATAATGACATTCGCCTCAGAAACATAACGCTCAGAGGCAAACGCCAACCAATACACGGATGTAAGGACCGCCAAAATCAGAATCAGATTTACCGCATGATCAAACAAGCGGAATGAAAAGCACGCCTTCACTCGATCCAAGAGAGTGAGTCGTTTTGATGAGACCCGTACAGGAGAGCTACTAACCTGTGCGGATGCGCTGGGGGTTTCAGTCATTTGGGAAGCGAGTCCTTGTAGGCATTGAGCGCATCATCAATCTGGTCAAACCAGTGCGCTTTTCCTTTATGCAGCCAGACACCAGCCTGGCAGAATTGTTTTAAGGTTTTATTATCGTGAGCCACCATAATCAGGCCTGCACGATTGGTCATGGTTTTAAACGCATCCGCCGCTTTCTTGCGAAAAGCAGCATCACCTGCTGCGGTCACTTCATCGGAAATGTACACATCAAAATTAAAGGCAAAAGACAAGGCAAACTGCAGCCTAGAACGCATGCCCGAGGAATAGGTATAAATTGGCTCTTCAAAAGCCTGTCCCAGCTCGGAGAAATCCTTTATGAAGGCCAGTCGATCAGCCAAATCCTCCTGATGACCATGCACCCGACAAACAAACTTGGCATTCTGGCGTCCAGTCAAATTCCCTTCCAGGCCACCATTACCCATAGGCCAAGAGACACGACATAAACGCTGCACAGTTCCTTTACTGGGATGATCAACTCCGCCAATCAGACGTAAAAGCGTGGATTTTCCAGCACCATTGGAGCCAATAAGACCTACGTTTACTTTAGGCGGAATAGTCAGATTGACCCCTTCCAGTACCCACTTGCCAACGCCGTGCGCTGTCTTATATCGCTTGTAAACATCATCGACGATGATCATCTCATCACCAACTGCAAGGCAAAACGTCGGTACAGGAGCAAGCCCAGAAACAAACTAGCGACACCCCATGCATACAGGTAGCCCATACTGACACCTGGCACCACGTGATAGAAACTGGAAAATCCGTGACGAACCAACTCAAGGCCATGCGCGATCGGATTGAACAACAACCAGTCACGATATGGCCGAGGAATCGCTGAAATCGGCATAATCACGCCCGAAATCAAGTAAAGCGGAAGCATCAAAATCTTAAGAATATGTTCCGTCTCACGCACCAACGCCATTAATGCTGAAGCAACCAATCCGTAACCCATACCAAACAGCCACAACCCAAACACCGCCGTCATAACCTGTATCGGATCATCAGGCCGGATGTCATGCCCAAGCAACGCAACTCCCGTCAAGATCACCGCTGCTACCAACGCCATCAAAAACGCCTCCAAACTGCCACGCACAACTGATGCATCAAAAGGTTGAACCTGACGATAGGCAAATAAAGGTTTATTGCTATCAACGGCGTACATCACTTGAACAGCCGTACGACGAAAAGTAAAAAAGGCCAACATCCCAACCACAATCCAGATCATGACGTCGATGCCACCTACTGTCTTCATCCGGATAACAGTAAACACAAATGTCATGAAACTGATATGCAGCACCGGCTCCATCAAGAGCCAAAACCAGGCAGCACGCATATCAAACAGACGATCCAGCGCCTCACGGAGAAACAGCGCCCGCCAGACCGACCAGGTGACGGCCATGGGGCTGCGCACCTGATTACTCATCTCGGCCTCTACTAACAATGTTGAGTGCAACCATGAGGTTCATCAATTCACCATATTGTTCAAGGTCGTACTAGGCACAGCCACCGATACCACCAGACGCAGGAACTTCTGGAACTCAGCCGCTGGCGAGTTGGAAACATAGATCACGTCCTTGTCCTGAACCGGGAAGTTCTGGGTAACGAAGAAAGAAGCCGGGTCGCGCAGGTCGATCTCGTACACCACGGGTACGACGCCTTGCTTGTCCAGCAGAGGCGATTCAGCAGCGCCGTCCACCAGCGCGGCATCTTCAAAGCGGAAAACAAACACACCGCGAGCATCCGCGCGCGACGTATCCAGGCCACCAGAACGGGCCAGGGCCTGAACCAAAGAGATGCCTTTGGCTTCAAACGGAATTTCTTCGTTCTTGCCGGTTGCACCCAAAATAGAGAAGCTCTGGTTCTGGTACAGCGCCGTGATCACATCGCCCGGCTTCAACATGATGTTCTGGTTGGGATTACGGATGATCGTATCCAAGGCCATTGTTGATGTGTTCTGCTCACGCGAGAGCTGAATGGCAATACTGTTGACCGCCTGTTTAACGCCACCACCCGCAGCCAAGGCATCCAGCAAACGCTCGCCTTTCGGTGTCAAGGGCATCAAGGTGCTTTGATTGACCTCACCCACCACGGTTACGTTGGACGTGTTGTTCTGGATGACTCGCACCAGCACTTGAGGGTTATTGGCCTTACCTTGTAAACGCTTGGCAATGCTTTCTTCAATCTGTTGGGTATTGCGGCCCTGGACGGCAATACGGCCTGCAAAGGGCATGCTGATCATGCCGTCGGGCGTGACCATCTGCTGAGGGAAAGCAACAGCATTGGTCGTTGCTGCCGTTGCTTTGGGATCCAGCGAAATCGTGCCAAACAGCATGGCAGGCGGGGCTTCCCATACAGACACTTCCAGCACATCGCCAGGGCCAATCAGGTAATTGTTCGAGCCGGTGCTGGGAAACTGGGCTGCAAAGTCACCCATGCGTTTTTTAGCGGCCAATTTCTTGGTCAGCTCGTCTGTCACGTTGACCAGGGTGATGCCTTCTATACGGCCTTCACGTCGTTCCTGTACTTGCTGTCGGCTGGGGCCATCGGCTGGCATCCAGTCCGGCATCGTGGCACATCCGGCCAGTACCGCAACCAGGGTGCTGGCCAGTACGGGTCGTCCGATTGCTGCAATCTTGCTTACTGCTGTGTGTAGTAATTGAGCCATGCTTATTTCTTCATGAGCGTATGAACGGTTTCACACGCCAGGTCTATGTCATCCTGGCTATGCGTGGAAGACAGGAAAAAGCGCAAACGTGCTGCTTTTTCTTCTACCGCAGGATGGATAATGGGTTGCACATTCAAACCGGCATCAAACAACTGGCCGGACAATTTGACTGCTTTAAGAGAACTGCCGGTAATCGCAGGAATGACGGCGTAGCCTTGGGCAAAGCCGGTATTGATTCCCAACGAGCGCATCGAATTCAGAAACTGACTGCCACGCTCTTGCAGGTTCTGTACACGCTCCGGCTCCCGACGCATGATCTGCAAGGCTTTGAGTGAAGCAGCCGCCAGCACGGGGGAAATACCCACGCTGTACACAAAACCGGAAGCAGCGTATTTAAGCAGCTCTACCAGCGCACGATTGCCTGCGATATAGCCGCCGCAACTTGCCAGGGTCTTGCTCAAGGTGCCCATCCAGATATCGACATCACGGCCTGCCACACCGAAATACTCGTGTGAACCACGGCCCGTTTTGCCCAGCACACCCAAAGCATGAGCTTCATCGACCATCAAAAACGCTTTATAACGCTGTTTTATGTCAATAAATGCGGGCAGATTCGGAATGTCGCCATCCATGCTGTACAAGCCTTCGACCACAATCAGTACACGCTCGAACTGGCCACGAATGTCAGCCAGAATGCGCTCCAGAGCGGCGCTGTCGTTGTGAGGGAAGGAACGGCGGGCGGCACCCGATAACTGGATGCCTTGCAAAATACTGTTGTGGATCAGGCTATCGTGAATGACCAGATCCTTGGGGCCAAACAAGTAACCAATGGTGCTGACGTTGGTGGCGTGTCCACTGACAAAAACCACACAATCATCCACCTCGTAGTTCTGCGCCAGCTCTTCTTCCAGCTCACGCTGTACACGGCGCTCGCCCGCGACCAAACGGCTGGCCGAGGCGGAGGTGCCGTACTGGTCCATCGCGGCTTTGGCGGCCGCATTCACTTCGGGGTGTGCAGACAGACCCAGATAATTGTAATTGGCAAAGTTCAGATAGTCGCGCCCGTCGATACGGGTGTGCGCGGCGGCGACACCGTCGTGGCTGCGGAAAAAGGGGTTACGCACGCCCATACGATCGGCCATGGCCTTGGGCACCAACATTTTCTCGTAACCGGGGTGGCGGTCAAAGCGGGTGTAGGACTCCGGAATATGGCTGGCCGCGCCCTGATGGCTTGCAGACTGCTCGGCCATGCGGCCATTGCTGGCCGCTTGCCCGGTTTTACGTCCCAGAATGCGCTGGATCAGTTGTGCTTTACTGCCTGGCGCCAGATCGTTCTTACTCATTGATCAATGATGTTCCTGTTTCTGCCAATCGCTGTACATCTTGCGCCAAACCTTGCAAGTCCGCCTCGGACATATCGTCCCCGTGCTGACGCACCACATCGGCCACCAAATGCCCAGCATCCTGCTCTGCCGAGTCCTCGCTACCGGCCATCAACTTGTCCACAATGCGGGTCGCGACGTTCCACACGGTGGGAGAGTCATTCAGAACCATGGCGGGCAACTGTACGCCAAAGCGTTGCTCCAAACCCAAGGCCAATTCCACCGCCATCAAGGAGTCCATGCCCAGATCATGCAAGGATCGCTGGGTTTCAATACGGTCTACTTCAGTACGCAAAATGTTCGCGACTTCTTGCGCCACCCACTCAGCCACCAATGTGTGAATTTGCTCGGGCGTTTTACCCGCGATCAAGGTATGAATATCCTGGCTGTCGCTACCAGAATCATGGTCCTTGCGAGCACGGTTCAAAATGGCAAAGCGTTCGCTCTGGGCCGAAGCCAGCAAACGGGCCAAGGCATTCCAATCGAAGTTGGCAACGATGGAGACTTCACCATTGACGGCCAATACGCGGTCCAGTTGATTCAGCGCCTGATCCGACTGCAAAGGTGCCTTGCCCAGACGTTTGCCCAGGCTGTCCTTAACGGTTTCATTGCGTGTCAGGTAACCTGCGTCGCCAATCGGCCCCCAGGCAATGCAAGAAGCCGCCAGACCCTGGTTCTGGCGCAAGCGCGTCAGACCTTCCAGACCCGCGTTGGCAGCCACATAGTTCGCCTGTCCAGGGTTACCAATAGAGGTCGTCACGGAGGAATACAGCACGAAGTGGGACAACTGCAAATCGTGAGTAGCCAGGTGCAGATTCCATGCACCCACCAACTTGGTTTGCAGCACCTTGTCCAGACTGTCCCGATCCATATTAGCGATCAGACGGTCATCAAACACGGCAGCAGCATGCAACACGCCGGTCAGTGGACTATCACCTGCCTGAATCTGGGCGACAAGGGCGTGCACTGCGACAGAATCAGTAACGTCACACGCCACGATTTGCACACGACAACCTTGTGCCTGGAACTGCTCCAACAGGTCTTGCGCACCAGGGGTATCAGCACCACGGCGACCCGCCAGGACCAGAGAGCGCACACCACGCTTGACCAACCATTGGGCTGAGGCCAAACCGAAACCAGACAAACCACCCGTTACCAACCACGTACCCTGTGCGGACAGGTCGATAAGGTCAGCCGCTGGTTTTACGGGCAGGCGGGGCTGGGCATCTTGCAAGGACACCACCAGCTTGCCAATATGACGAGCCTGCTGCATGGCACGGAATGCATCCAGCACATGCTCGGCACTAAAACTACGGTAAGGCAGTGGGAACAGCGCGCTATCATGGAACAGCGCCATGACTTCCTTGAACAAACGTCCCGCCAAGGCTGGGCGCCCTGTCAGCAACTGGTCGGCATCAATGCCGAAATAGCTGATATTGCTCTTGAAGGGGCGCAAGCCAATCGGCGTATTCTCGAAGAAGTCACGCTTGCCCAGCTCCAGAAAGCGGCCAAACGGACTCAACACATCCAGGCTGCGACGCATGGCTTCACCCGCCAGCGAGTTCAGCACCACGTCCACGCCTTCACCGCCCGTGGCATCCATCACGTCCTGGGCGAAGCTCAGACTACGCGAATCGAACACATGATCAGCGCCCAGCAAGGAGGCGAACACACGTTTCTCGTCCGTACCGGCGGTAGCATAAATCTCTGCGCCCAAATGGCGGGCCAACTGGATTGCGGCAATCCCTACGCCACCTGCCGCGCCATGTATCAGTACTTTTTCACCGGGCTGGATATGAGCCAGATGCGTCAGGGCGTAATACACCGTGAAGAACACGGTGGGAACCGTTGCAGCCGCTTCAAAACTCCAACCTTCGGGCATAGGGGCGACGGCATCCGCGCGTGTCACCACATGGCTGGCAAAGCAGGAAGAGCCAAAGCCCATCACGGGCTGGCCAACAGCCACATTGGCGACATCAGCGCCAACGCGTGTCACCACGCCCGAGAACTCCAGGCCCAGACTGGCACCGGCAAAGCCGTTTTCCACAGCTTCGTCCGGCAACAAACCCATCAAATACATGACGTCACGGAAATTCAGACCCGCTGCCATGGTACGGACTTCAACCTGATCCGCAGCCAGACTCGGAGTTTGAGCAGCCTGCCATTCCAGATTACGCAACTGTCCGGGCACCTGGAAGTCCAACTTGAAGCGAGCATCCTGGCTTTGCCGAGCCGTCGCTGCCGCCGTAGCCTCTTCCAACACCAAGGTATGGCGCGCGTCTTGGGACAAGACAATTTCTGTCGCACCATCTGGCCACAGTAGCTCGCGCTCCAGACGCTGAGCGATATTGCTGGCACTCACATCCCCGGCCAGATCAATCAAGGTGCAGGACAAGGCCGGCAGCTCGTTCATCACGACACGCCCAAAACCCCACAAGGCCGACTGGGCTGGATTCACCGCCCAATCCAATTCCTCTGCCATCGCCGGCAAGGCACCACCTTGCGTCACCAGAAACAGGCGACTTGCAGCGGTACGGGCGGACAAGTCTTGCGTCAAAGTCAGCAATTGCGCGCTGGTCTGGCTGGCAGCAGCAGCGGTGTCAGCCCAACCCAGCATCTGCACCACGTTCAGAGTGCTTTCATCAGCCAACGCGTCGGCACTCAGTGGCCAGGCTTGGGTGTTGACCGTCTGGCCAGCGGCTTCCAAACGGGCCTGCAAAGAATGGGCTTGCGTTTGGGACGCCTCGTCAAACACCAGCAGCCACTGTGCTGTAGTGGCCGTGTCTGGGTTGTGACCCTCCTGCTTTGTCGCGGCGCTGGCCAGAAGCAAGTAAGCCCCTTCACTCAATTCCTGGGCAGCAAGCTCTAGTGCAGTTTGAATCGGCTCAAAACCCGCTTGCTCCAAAGCCTTCTTCCAGCCTTCTGGCGATAACAAAGAGGAGGATTGCGACTCACCGGCGGCATACCACCAGTTCTGATCCAAACCGGACAGAAAATCGGCATGCCAGTCAGGGTGGCACTCGGCCAAGAGCAAGACACCACCGCTTGCCAGCCATTGCTTGCTACGCATCAGGGCTGGCGGCACATGCACGGTACGGTGCAGGCTATGACGCAAAATCACGACATCAAACGGTGTATTGTCGTCCTGCTCCAGTCGCCACTCTTGCAGGTCAACACCGACCACCTGCACATTGGCCAAAGCATGATGTTGCGTCGCCTGACGTGCCTGCAAATCGGCATCCGGCAAGGCCAAGACATACTCAAACTGGTCCTCAGACAGACAAGCAGCCAGAGTCTTGGGCAAATCGCTTGGGCCTACGGCGATTTCCAGCACTCGCAATCGCTGGGAAGCGGGCAAGTTCGTAGCCAGCTCTCGCAACTGAGCTTCCAGTGCCAGACGTACACCCAGATACATGGGGTCATCGTCATACAGCACTTCAACCACCGGAGAACGGCGCAAGGAAGCCAGCAGTTCTTCGCCCGACAGCTCTCCACGCAACAAAGCGGGCAGTTGGCGGCCCACCGAACCAATCTGGGTCAGTTGTGGCAAGCTGCTCGGCGAGTCCTGCAAAATCATGCGCCACAAATCCTGGGCGGCAGGTATATCGGCCTGCTCCACCACACGCCAGCCTTCGCCATCTTGCAATAGATTTTCACCACGCAGCAGCTCGCTCATCCAGCGGACATACGGGCTATTCAATACTTCAGGGCTGAGTTCGGAAGGCTTTACGTCCTGGAAAGCCTCATAAACAAAGGACAGGCTCAAGGCATCCAGCAAGGGCAAGGTTTGCTGAAACCATGTTTCGCGTTCTTGCTGTTGATCAGCCAATGCTGCCCAGCCACGTTGCGCCAATTGTTCAGGCGAGAGCGTAACGGCGGCTCGCTCATCACAAGGATGAGGGCGCAGATACGGGGTAATTTGCCAGGTGGAGACCGCGTGGCGATCCTGGCGCAAGAAATGTGCCGCGCGGAAACGGCAAGCCTGGGCGCTGGCCAGCAAGCGGCCATCCGCACCATACAGCTCAAAATCCGCCAGTACTGAACGGGCACTGCTACGACGCAAATGTGCACGGAAATGCGTCACCTGCCCTTCAGTGGACAAGGTAAAGCGGCCCACTTTCACAGGTAGCAAAGCCACGCCTTGGCCTGCTTCAATATCGTGTGCGAAGAAATCCACCAAGGACTGATAGCACACGTCCATCAAGGCCGGGTGCAACAGATAGCCGTCTTGCTCCAGGCCGACGGGCATTTCCAGTTCCGCATTCAGGTACGTATCTTGAACCTGCGAGGCTTTCAAACCCTGAAAAGCCGGGCCGTAATCCAGGCCCAGGGAATGCGCCAGACGGTAGTGGTGATCACGCTCAATCTGCAGTTCAGCCGAGGCCAAAGGCGAAAGCTCAGGCTTGGGCATGCGTTCATCCGAAGCCAGAATGCGACCACTAGCGTGTACCACCCACTCGTCCTGACTCAGGCGTTGGCGGCTCTTGATGTAGAAACTGCCATCACGCGGGTTCAGCACAAAACGCAGGCTGCGGGCATGCTCACCGTCAAAAACGAGCGGAGCCAAAATATCCAGCTCATCCACCAGGATCAGTGCGTCACCCAACCACTCACGGGCAGCAGCCAAGGCCATTTCCAGATAAGCAGCGCCGGGATACACCATGGCCCCACCCACTTTGTGATCAGCCAGCCAAGGCAGAATCACCGGGTCCAGCACGTTTTCCCAGCTGATATCGCTATCGGGCAAGCGCCAGCCCAGCAAATCATGCACACGACGGCGTTCGATAGAACGCATCCCTTCGGTACTGGTCTTGTACCAGTGACGCTCGCGCTGCCACGGATACACAGGCAACTCCACCGGCTGGCCAGGCACAGGGAAACGGGCTTTCAACTGCAACGGCAGCAGAGCCAAGGTATGCAGGGCCGTATCGACCAGACGCTGTGGGCCATCGTCATGCTTGCGCAGGCTGGACAGCACCACACCCTGAACATCGGCCTGAGTCAGGGTTTCACGGATATAACGCTGCAAAATGGCATGCGGGCCAATTTCCAGAAAAACACGGCAACCTTGTTTGGCCAGGCAATCAATCGCCTGCTCGAACTGTACAGGCTCACGAATGTTGCGCCACCAGTAATCCACCCCCAGTTCGTGTGGGGACAATTCCTGGCCGGTAACAGTCGAAACAAAACGGGCTTGCGGCGCCTGTTGGCCGGGCTGCAAATCGCCCAGGCTCTTTTCCAGATGCGGCAGCAAGCCATCCATATAAGGGCTGTGAAAGGCGTAATCCAAATCCAGCAGACGGAAGAAAACGCTTTGGCCTTCCAGGCTAGACTGAATGCGCTGCAAACCTTCCAGACTGCCGGACAGCGTGATGTTGGAGGGGCTGTTCACACCCGCCACATTCACACCCAAATCCGCACCCACACTGTCCAGCAAGGTGTTCACCGCTTCCAGTGACAGACCAATCACAGCCATCCGGCCTTGGCCACGAGTCAGACCTTGAGCCTGACTGCGCGCACAAATCACGCGTATGGCTTGTTCCAAATCCAAAGCACCGGCGGCCCAGGCGGCAGCGATTTCGCCCACACTGTGTCCGGCCACCGCATCAGGTTCAATGCCCTCTTCGCGCAACATGCGCGTCACAATAACTTGCAGGGCAAACAACAAGGGCTGGGCAACGGTTGTGTCATCCATGCGGGAAGCGGCAGAATCGGCCAGCAATTGCTCCCGCAGCGAGAAACCCGCCAAAGGCTTCATCATGGCTTCCAGCTCGGACAGCAAAGCCGCGAAACGGGGGGACTCGCGCAACAAGGTCACGCCCATGCCCAACCACTGCGCTCCGTTACCGGCGTAGATAAAAGCCAGTTGGCCTTCTTTACCCAAGGTATCTACCGTTTGCAGACCCTGCAAGTCTTGCCCTTGCGCATAAGCACGCAGTTGCTCCACGCCTGTTTCAACTGTGTCAGGCTGAATGATCAACGCACGAGCCAAGGTCTGGCGACGGTACGCTACTGCATAGCTGACATCGTAAAACGCTTCTGCAGTCTTGCCGTCCAGCAAGTCCGCATAATTACCTGCCTGCTCACGCAGCGCCGCTTCTGTCTTGGCCGACAAGACCAAAGGCGGTAAAGCCGAGCTCGGCACAACTGTCGATTGAACGGCAGTCGCTACGGGAGCCTGTAGCAAAACGTGCGCGTTGGCACCACCAAACCCAAAAGAATTAAGCCCCGCCACCAAAGGCTTGCCGTCGGTACGGTGCAACTCACGACCCTCAGGCAACAGCTCCAGATTCAAGCCGTCAAAATCAATCGCGGGATTAGGTGTTTTCAAATGCAAAGCAGGCGGTAGGGCCTGATGCTGCAAAGCCAGCACTGTTTTAACCAAACCGGCCATGCCAGAGGCCGATTCCATATGCCCCAGATTCGCTTTAACCGAGCCTATCGGTAAAGGCTGTTCGCGCGATTTGCCATACACCGCACTGATTGCGGTGGTTTCAATAGGATCACCGACTGCTGTACCCGTACCGTGAGCCTCGACAAAGTCCACATCCCCCGCAGTCAGGCCGCTGCGCTCCAGCACGGAGCGCATCAACTCAATTTGTCCCTGGCAACTAGGGATGGTGATACCCGTCTTGCGAGCACCATCGGCATTCACGCCCGTTGCCAAAATAACAGCCTGTACCGAATCACCGTCGGCCAGCGCCTGCTCCAAGGGCTTGAGCATCAGTACCGCACCGCCTTCAGAACGGACATAGCCATTACCGGCTTCATCGAACGCCTTGCAGCGGCCGTCTGCCGACAACATCGACGCTTTGGTAAAACCAACAAAGGGATAAGGGTGCAGCAACAGATTGACGCCACCGACCAAAGCGGTGGAGGCCTCGCCATTACGCAAACTTGAACACGCTTGATGCAGGGCCACCAAGGAAGACGAGCAAGCGGTATCCACCGCCATGGACGGTCCGTGCAGGTCGTAGATATAAGACAGACGGTTAGCCGCAATGCTCATGGTATTGCCGGTCATCATATGGGCAGTCAGGCTGGCCAAATCATCCAGGCCGCGCATGCCGTAATCCAGACCGGAAATACCGACATACACCGCACAGTCACTGCCGGCCATGGAGGACGGTACAACGCCCGCATTTTCCATAGCTTCCCACGACAGCTCCAGCAACAAACGCTGTTGAGGGTCCAGCCAGGCAGCTTCGCGTGGGGAGATACCAAAAAAATCCGCATCGAACTGGTCAATACGCGACAGGACGCCAGCCGAAAACGTGATGCTGCGACCAGGCTCAGACCTAGTGTCGTGCTGCAACTCGACGGTCGCCCAGCGGTCGGCAGGAATTTCCGTAACCAGATCACGCTTTTCAATTAAAGCGTTCCAGAACTGATAGGGTTGCGATAAATCGCCGGGAAAGCGAAACGCCATACCAATAATGGCGATTGCTCCTGACGCAGTATTGCTTTTATTAATATCCGTACGGGATGCTTCCAAGCCCTCAGCACCCTTGCCTGTATTTTGAGACACGCACCCTACCCTTTCGATCTTTACTGACTTGCCCTATCACCGCGAAGCACGGAATAGTCATATTTGATAAAACGCTATTTTGGACAACGACTTCTGACATAGTCGTGTCCTAGGCAGCACACCAGTAAACAATGGCAAAAATTACAACCCGTTACTATGACTTACAAACGAAAATTACATGAAAATCATAAAATTTCCATGTAATTTAATAATATTCATTTTTGACTTTTATTTAATTACTCACACAAAAAAATAAAATATCCAAATTAAATATCCACTATTAATATTGTTCTATTTATTGCTTACAACAAAAAATGAGTGTTTGAAAAACAACAAAACCCTAGATATATTCACCAAGAAAGCCTAATCAAGCCGCCCAGGCAAAATATCGAAGGCATTTTCACTTCACTGCCACCTTAAGCAAAATGAATTTTAAATTTGATATTAAGCAAAGACTTTTACTTGCCAAAAACTTTTCCCTCTTGGCTGTCATCTGCCGCACTGCAAAAACATTAGCAGCTCGGAATGTTACCATTACGTAGTTGTTCTAATCTATATAGAATTGAAATGAGGCCAGGCTCACTGTAACAATCCAATGCTGCACTAAAGCCATCAACCAAGCTTCTGCAGGACTATCAGGCAACTTACAGGCCAGCCATAATTGACACTCAAGTACGTTACAACAAGAGAAAAAAGACCAGCCAATCGTATCTAAAAACTCATTTTTGATACAAACACCACATACGGACAAGTAGCGCAAAACCGCTATTGATGCCGGTATACGACGCCCCCCTTTCTGACTTGCCCCCCTGTGTTGCCAAAGCAGTGTTTTCCCTTAGCCGCCTCAAAAGCGCCCGAATCAGGACATTTTTTCGGGGGTTATCCCTTATCTATAGCTAGGTTCACCTAGGCTCTATACGAATTGCCTTATGGCCTGACTGTCGCACGCCGTTACATTGAAGTGGCTTGATCTAATAATTAATCCACTCTGGAGACATTTCATGGGTACGAACGCGACTACCGCACCCGTCGACGAACGATTACCAAACGGCAGGCTGGCGGCGCTGGGCTTGCAGCACGTTTTGGTAATGTACGCCGGTGCTGTCGCGGTTCCACTAATTGTGGGCCGGGCATTGAACCTGACATCTGAAGAAGTATCAATCCTGATTGCGGCTGACCTGTTTGTCTGCGGCATCGTGTCCATCATTCAATCGATGGGCTTTACACAGTATTTTGGTATCAAGCTGCCCGTCATGATGGGCGTGACCTTTGCCGCTGTCGGCCCCATGGTATCCATGGCGCAGGCCAATCCTGGCCAGGAAGGAGCCCAGTTGCTCTTTGGCACCGTAATCGGAGCGGGGATCATCACCATGATCATCGCCCCTGCCGTTAGTCGCATGCTGCGTTTTTTCCCACCTGTGGTGACCGGCACCATTATTGCCATGATCGGCATTACGCTGATGCGTGTGGGGATCAACTGGATTTTCGGCAATCCTGTTGGCCCTACCGCCCCCACGGTCATTAACCCCGACCACCTGGCCTGGATTCAGCACGCACAATCGGCCGCGGCCATGCCCGGTTCTGCCTTGCCCCCGCCCCCTGAGGGCCTGGCCTTGAAGGCTACCGTGCCCAACCCTCGCTATGCCAACCTGAGCGGTCTCGGTATTGCGGCCATCGTACTGACCTCGATTCTGCTGATCGCTAAATTTGCAAAAGGCTTTCTGGCTAACGTGGCCGTATTGCTGGGTATTGTCATTGGCGCAGTTGTGGCATCGGCCATGGGCATCATGACTTACGAAAAAGTGGCCAACGCTGCCTGGGTGGATCTGGTTCTGCCGTTTCACTTTGGCATGCCCAAATTCAACATTCTGCACATTGCGACCATGACCCTGGTCATGATTGTCGTGCTGATTGAATCTACCGGCATGTTCCTGGCGTTGAGCGACATGACAGGCAAAAAAGTAGATCAGAAAGATCTGGCGCGCGGCCTGCGTACCGACGGCCTAGGCACCTTGCTGGGTGGTATCTTCAATACCTTTCCGTACTCCAGCTTCTCGCAAAACGTGGGGCTGGTCGCCGTCACTGGCGTGCGCAGCCGCTTTGTCTGCGTGGCCGGTGGTGTGATTCTGGTCATTCTGGGCCTGCTGCCCAAGATGGCTGCCCTGGTCGAGTCCCTGCCCACGGTCGTTCTGGGTGGCGCCGGGATTGTCATGTTCGGTATGGTAACAGCCACCGGCATCCGCATTCTGTCCGGCGTGGATTACAAGACCAACCGCAACAACTCCATGATTGTGGCCATCTCCATTGGCGTGGGCATGATTCCGCTGGTTGCTCCCAACTACATGCAATGGATGCCTCACGCCATTCACCCGCTGATCGAATCGGGCATCTTGCTGACCTCGATTGCGGCTGTTTTACTGAACCTGTTCTTTAATGGTGCTAAAGAAGATACGCATGCAGCGGTAGAAGCGGCCAAGCACGCCGAAGCCTGAAACACTTGCCGAGCGTGTCTTGAAACCGGCCTGTCTCTTCCCAGAAAGATAGGCCGGTTTTTACCGACCGGCTAGGTATCAAGTAACGATGCCTCGCTCAGATGCGGCCAACGGCAACAGGCATATGAGTTATTTTTCTTGCTGAGCCACCCAAGGCTAGAAACGCCCCCCTTGGGAGGCATTAGGCCCAAGCTGCGATGCACAGCCCGTCTTTTTCTGTCATCACGACGCAAAGCGACGCGCACCGGCCACACATAAAGCCGCCCCCAACGTAACCCAAATCATGCTGGCATGAACAGCCTCTCCTAATAAGGCAGCAGCCAGACCCAGACCCATAAAAGGCTGTAACAACTGCAACTGCCCTACCGCAGCAATCCCGCCATGCGCCAGCCCCCGGTACCAAAACACAAAACCCAAAAACATGCTAAAGACCGACACATAGCCAAAGCCCAGCCAGGCCGAGGCATTCACACTGCTAACGCTCTGCGGCCAGAACCAAACCATCATCACAAACATAAAGGGTGCGGACAGCACCAGCGCCCAGCAAATAACCTGCCAGCCCCCCAAACGCCGCGACAAACGTCCGCCCTCGGCATAGCCCATGCCACACACCACCACGGCGGCCAACATGTACAAATCGCCTTGCCAGGCAGCATCCAGGCCTTCTTGTGCGGCATAAGTCATGACCACCAAACTGCCCAGAATAGAGAAACCCCAGAAAACGGGCTTGTGGCGTTCACCCGCCAAAATCACACCAAACACGGCCGTACACAAAGGCAGCAAGCCCAGATACACAATGGAATGCGCCGAGGTGATGTACTGCAAGGCCAAGGCCGTCAACAAGGGAAAGCCCAGAACCACCCCAAAACCGACCAGAGCCAGGGAGGGCAGATCGGCTCGCTGCGGCCGCGCAACTCGCCCAACGAGCAGCCAGATCGTAGCCAGCAACGCCGCCACTACCGCTCGCGCTCCAGTCAGGAAAAAAGAGTCCATACCCAGCACAGCAACACGGGTCGCCGGTAAAGAACCGGCAAAGATTGCGACGCCCATAAAGCCGTTTAGCCAACTGACTGCTTTGCTATCCATCATTCGCTCCGACAAAGATGCTTGTCAGTACAACACAGCTATGCCAGCATACACAGGCACAGTCCAATACAGTTTTAAAAAACTGTACTGCTAATTAGCCCCATACACTCTGTCCGAGCCCGCTTCATGCCTGCCGTCACCCGTATAGACCTCATCATGCAATCCGTGCGTGAACGCATCGCGGCACGAACCTATCCACCCGGCACCCGACTGCCTTCGGTACGCGCCCAAGCCCAGACAGCAGGGGTTTCCGTGTCCACCATCGTGGAAGCCTATGACAGGTTGGCGGCTGAAGGCCTGATCCAAGCCCGTGCAGGGTCAGGCTTTTACGTGACAGCTCCGTTGGCCCCCCTGAACTTGGCCACCCTGGACCCGGCTTTGGAGCGGGATATTGACCCCTTATGGATATCGCGCCAATCTCTGGAAGCCAATGCAGATGTCGTCATGCCAGGCTGTGGCTGGTTACCCTCGGACTGGATGTACGACCAAGGGGTGCGCCGGGGTCTGCGCAAGGCAGCGCGTAGTCACAGTGCGGACTTAACAGACTACGGTTCACCGCTAGGCCTGGAAGCGTTGCGCCAACTGCTGGCCCGCCGTCTGGTGCTGTCCGAAATTGATGCCGCTCCCCATCAAATCATGCTGACCGACTCGGGCACACAGGCCATTGATCTGATCTGTCGTTTTTTTCTGGAGCCAGGCGATACCGTCCTGGTGGATGACCCGTGCTACTTCAATTTTCACGCTTTATTGCGCGCCCACCGCGCCAAGGTCGTCGGTGTGCCCTACACCCATCAAGGCCCCAACCTGGTCGCTTTTGAAGCAGCACTGCAAGAGCACAAGCCCCGCCTCTATATCACCAACTCTGGTATACACAACCCAACCGGCGCTCGCCTGTCGGCGACGACGGCACATAGCGTACTGGCTATGGCACAAGGTGCCGACCTCTACATTATTGAAGACGACATTTTTGGAGATCTGGAAACCCGACCTGCTACCCGGCTAGCCGCACTGGATGGCCTGTCCCGCGTCGTGCAAATAGGCAGTTTTTCCAAAACACTGTCAGCCTCACTGCGTTGCGGATACATCGCTGCCCAGACTGCCTGGATCGAAAGTCTGGTTGATTTGCGTACCGCTACCAGCTTCAGCAGCAACCACCTATCTGCTCAAATTTTGAATAGTGCGCTGAGCGACAGCGGCTATCGCAAGCATCTGGAACGCGTTCGATACCGGCTCTCCAAAGCAATGGACCACAGCGTGACACAACTGGAGCAGCTCGGTCTGACGCCCTGGCTACGCCCCCGCGAGGGTATGTTTCTATGGTCACGGCTACCTGCTGGACATGATGCCCTGAGTCTGGCCCGTGCCTGCCTGCCACATGGCGTGATACTGGCTCCAGGTCCTGTATTTAGCCAAGCCCCTGATGCCAACCAGTTCCTGCGTTTCAACGCCGCACAGTGCGGTGACAAACGCGTTTTTAGCGTGCTGAAACGTGCACTGGACAAGGAGCTGTCTGTGTAAATTTCAGACCTCCTGCCACCAAGACCCATTCAGTATTCCGAGCATGCACAGAGGATTACAATCTGCTCTGTTATGCGAGCCATGCGGACCACCACCACTGCCCCCACTCCCATGTCCCCCAAAGACTTACGCGATTTATTCCTGCTGGCCGCCATCTGGGGCGGCTCGTTTTTATTTACGCTACAAGCGGTCCCCGATTTTGGCCCCTTTCCACTGACTGCCGTACGCGTCGGTTTCAGCGCCCTGGCCTTGATGAGCTACATCACCGTCACCGGACGTTTACCCTCCTTTCTGGCGAACTGGAAACCCATCTTTGCACTGGGTATTCTGAATGCCGCTGTGCCTTTCTCCTTATACGCCTTTGCCGCCTTGCGGCTGGAATCGGGGCTGCTGGCCGTCTTGAATGCCATGGCTCCCTTGTTCGGTGCACTGGTGGCTCGAGTCTGGCTGAAAGAGCACCTGACACCCAGCCGCATTTTGGGGCTTTGTCTGGGTTTTTTGGGCATTCTGATTCTGGTGTACGACAAGCTTAGCTTCAATAAAGGTGCCGAAGGCTGGGCCGTACTGGCATCTTTGCTGGCTACCGTGTTCTACGGTATTGCCGCCAACTTTACTGCCCGTTACCTGCGCGGCGTGCCGCCACAGGCTGTAGCCGCAGGTAGCATGGTCAGCGCAACGCTGGTTTTATTGCCAGCCGCTATTTACTGGTGGCCCACCCAGTTTCCGGGTCTACACGCCTGGGGCGCGGCGCTGTCTTTATCCTTGCTGTGTACGGCGGTCGCCTACCTGATTTTTTACCGCCTGCTGTCCAATGTCGGCCCCTCCAAAACCATTACCGTGACCTTTCTGGTGCCGCCTTTCGGAGTGTTGTGGGGTGCCTTGCTACTGGACGAAGCCCTGACCGCGCAGATGCTGATCGGTATGAGCACCGTGCTGTTTGGCACCGTGCTGGCCACAGGACTGATCGGCCAGCGCAAGGCAGCGTAGATCAGCGACGCCGTCCATGGAAAATAGAGAGCAGACGGCTCTACCTCACCGTCCAATTTCACGTAAATTCACTGGCGATGCCTAAGACGGTCAGCAATGCTAATCATCCAGCCCCTGCTCATGCCGCCAATGCTGATAGCGTTGTTCCAGCACCAGGCGCAAGGCTTCATAGTTGTCCCAATCGTCGGACACGTGATAAATCGATGGCAGGGCCGCGTCGTCCAGCGTATCCACGTAATCGTCCAGAAACAGCTCGTCGTAATAAAAATCGCTGAACGCTTTACCCAGCTCAGACAAGTCTTCGCTGACCAACACATCCTCGCAACACGCTTGCAGCAGGTGTGAGCCTTTGAGCATGTGATCACGGCACTGGCGAACCTCGTTAGGGAAGCGATCCACAAAAGCCTTCGCCAGCAGGTCTTTTTCCACCAACCAAGACAAATACATGCCTATGTGTGTACGACCTCCTTGCGGGCCCAGATCGGCGGGATAGTCTCCCCCAACATGCCAGTCTACGGCGTCATACTTAACGGGATCAGTGTGCGTTTTCAATGTCGAACCTCCGTAGGGATGCGTATGTCCTGAATCAGTATATCGATCACACCGCGGGTTTTACGAAAACTATCTTAATCATATCAATCCATTAGCCACTCACACAGGGGGCAAGCCCATAAAAAAGCCGCCCGCAGGCGGCTTTGTCCAGCAACGATAGAAACAGAAGCAGATCGGAAATTATGTCCGCTCGAAAATTCCGGCGGCTCCCATGCCGGTACCAATACACATGGTGAGCATGCCGTATTTCAGTTGACGACGCTGCAAGGCATGAACCACGGTAGCGGCACGCATGGCACCCGTTGCACCCAGAGGGTGACCCATGGCGATAGCACCACCCAGCGGGTTGACGCGCTCGGGGTCCAGGCCCAGATCACGAATCACCGCCAGAGATTGAGCAGCAAAGGCTTCGTTCAGCTCGATCCAGTCCATCTGGTCTTGCTTCAGGCCAGCCAAGGCCAGCGCATGAGGCACGGCTTCTTTAGGGCCGATACCCATGATCTGGGGTGGCACACCACGGACCGAGAAGGTCACGAAACGGGCCAGCGGTGTCAGATTGTGTTCGCGCAAAGCACGCTCGGACACCACCAGCAAGGCACCTGCCCCGTCCGAGGTCTGCGAGCTGTTGCCAGCCGTGACCGAGCCACGCGCAGCAAACACAGGTCGCAGCTTGCCCAGCACGTCCAGGCTGGTATCAGGACGTGGACCTTCGTCACGATCAACCACTTGGGTTTTGACGGAGATTTCCTGAGTGCTCAGGTTCGGTTGGCGACGCGTCACGCTCACAGGCAGAACTTCGCCCGTGAACTCGCCTGATTCCCAGGCCTTGACGGCTTTCTGGTGCGAAGCCAGGGCAAACGCATCCTGATCTTCACGGGACACTTTCCACTGACGCGCCACTTCTTCAGCGGTCAGCCCCATGCCATAGGCAATACCGTAGTTTTCGTCCGAGGCGAAAATCTCGGGGCTGAACGTGGTGTTCACGCCCATTACCGGCACCTGGCTCATGGATTCCACACCCGAAGCCACGATGATATCTGCTTGACCCGTACGAATACGGTCAGCAGCAATCGCAATGGCGCTCAAGCCCGAGGCGCAGAAACGGTTGACAGTCATCCCGGCTACGGTGTGCGGCAGGCCTGCCAGCAAGGCAGAGATACGCGCAACGTTAAAACCTTGCGGGCCTTCAGGCAGGGCGCAACCGGCTACCACTTCTTCAATGGCGGCAGGGTCCAGTTTGGGCACATCGGCCAGCATGCCGCGAATGGCTTCCGCCAAGAGCTCGTCAGGGCGGTAGGACGAAAACACACCGCGAGGCGCTTTTCCGATGGGCGTACGCTTGGCAGCGACGATATAAGCTTGTTGTACAGTCATGTCTACTCCTTGATCCGCTCTAGTTACGCACTGGCTTGCCAGTGCTCAACATCCCAGTAATACGTTCCTGGGTCTTGGGGGAATTGAGCAGCTCCAGGAAAGCCTGCCGCTCTTGCGCCATCATCCAGGCTTCATCCACCAGCGAGCCTGGATCCACATCGCCCCCGCAGATCACGGTTACGACCTTCTCGGCAATATGGAAGTCATATTCCGAGATGAAACCACCTTCTTTCATGTTCACCAGTTGAGCTTTCAGCGTGGCGATGCCATCGCGGCCGGCAACCGGGAAGCGACGTGGCAACGGAGCACGCCAACCGGCGCTGGCCAGAGCCTGTGCCTGACGGACGGCCACGTACACCAGTTCCTGACGGTTCATGACGATGGTGTCGGACTCTTTCAGGAAGCCAAGCTGACGAGCATCCAGAGCGGAGCGCGACACCTGTGCGCTGGCGATCGCCAGAGCAAAACGCTTCAGGTAAGCCAGCAGCGGGGCATCAGGTGCTCCCATAGCTTGCAGTTCAGCCGAGCGACGAGCCGAGTAAGCCAGACCACCTGCGCCTGGAACCAGACCCACACCCACTTCAACCAGACCAATGTAGGACTCGAAGTGAGCGACGCGGTGCGCGCAATGCACAGCCAGTTCGCAACCACCACCCAAAGCCAGACCAGCAACCGCAGCCACCACAGGTACTTGGGCGTAACGGATACGCAGAACCATGTCCTGCATGGCGCGCTCTACCGGCTCAACACCGGCCACGCCTTCTTTCTCGAACACGGGCAAAATGGCTTTCAGGTCAGCGCCAGCGGAGAATGGATCCCCATCCTGGGCCACCACCAGAGCCTGATACGAAGCTTCAGCCAGTTCAACCGCCTTGAACATGCCATTGACCACACCAGGGCTCAGCGTGTGCATCTTGGTCTTGAAAGACACAATCAACACATCTTGTGGGTGCGGCGCAGGCAGCGTCCAGCAGCGTACCGATTCATCCTCGAAAACCGTGGTGGTTTCCAGGGACTCGACCTCGCCCACCAGCAAAGGTGTACCAATGTGGCGCAGGTAAACGGGCAGATCGCTACGGCCCTCAAAGCGACTTTGTGCAGGGTTCCAGGAACCAGCAGCGGTATGCACGCCTTGCGCTTCCCACACGGGGCCACGGGTAGCCCAGTCTGGCAGCGGCTGGCTGCTCAGTGTCTTGCCGTCTTGGATATCCTGGTTGATCCACTCGGCCACCTGACGCCATCCGGCAGCTTGCCAGATCTCGAACGGGCCTTGCTTGTGACCAAAGCCCCATTTCAAGGCCAGATCCACTTGACGGGCGTTGTCGGCAATGTCTTGCAGGTGAATAGCACTGTAGTGGAACGTGTCGCGCAGCACGGCCCACACGAATTGAGCCTGAGGCTTGTCGGACTCGCGCAACTGGCGCAGGCGCTCAGCCGGGTCACGTACGGCCAGAATGGCGGCGACATCGGGATCGATTTTCTGGTCAGCGGCCACGTAATCGCGCTGCTGGGCATCAAAACGCTGAATTTCACGGCCCTTCTTGCGGAAGAAACCGGCACCGGTCTTTTGACCCAAAGCGCCTGCATCAATCAGGCCCTGCACTTCTGGGGGCAGGCCAAAGTGTGCTTTGAAGCTGTCATCAGGCAACTGATCCTGCATGGTACGGATCACGTGTGCCAGGGTATCCAGGCCAACCACGTCAGCAGTACGGTAAGTACCCGATTTGGCGCGCCCCAGCCGAGTGCCCGTCAATTCATCAACCTGCTCGTAAGTCAGGGAGAAACGGCGAGCCTGCTCAAATACAGACAGAATGCCAAAAACACCGATGCGGTTACCGATGAAGTTGGGGGTATCTTTGGCGCGCACCACACCCTTGCCCAGTTGTGATACCAGGAAGGCTTCCAGAACATCCAGCAGCTCGGGCTGGGTGTACTTCGTGGGGATCAGCTCCACCAAGCTCATGTAACGCGGTGGGTTGAAAAAGTGCACGCCACAAAAACGTGGACGCAAGGCCTCTGGCAGAACATCTGCCAAAGAGGTGATGGATAGGCCGGACGTGTTGCTGGCGATGATAGCGTTGGGATTCAGTGCGGGCCCGATCTTGCGGTACAGATCCTGTTTCCAGTCCAGACGCTCGGCAATAGCTTCGATCACCAGATCGCAATCGGCCAGACGATCCAGATTGTCCTCGTAGTTGGCGGGCTCGATCAGGTCGGCCAGGTCTGGCGTACCCAAAGGAGCAGGATTCATTTTGCGCAGATTGGCAATGGCACGGATGGCGATGCCATTTTTTGGCCCCTCGCGGGCGGGCAGATCAAACAGAACTACTGGTATGCCTGCATTCACGCAATGGGCGGCAATTTGCGCGCCCATGACGCCGGCACCGCACACGGCGACCCGACGCAAGGTACGGGCACTGCCCGTCACTGCACTGGCTGAACTAGATGTCATAGGTTTGTCTCCAGGAAACTGAAACCCCACGCAGCATAAGGCCCCAAACGGACGCTCTACGATGCGAGGCAATCGAATAATCGTACACGCACAACCGGCATTAAGACCCAAAAGTCTTTTTTATTTTCAATCAAAGATGGGTATAGATCAAATCCAACTTCATAAAACTGTCCATGTTCTGATCCTGACCAGCCTGCCCATCCTCTTCAACGCCCCATCCGAATTTCAAACGATCGTTTCAATATCTTTTATTTCAACGCATTGAAGCCATAACCAGCCCATTTTCTCACTCCTTATCAACGATCATGACAGACTCCCTCAAGCTGGCATCGCACATGGCCTCAAGTCATTTATTTAATTTTTTTCTTATTTATTTCAATTCATTTTTTATTTAATTTCTAAAGCTGCTTTAATTAATTTTTTCTTTAATTTTTTCAAACAAACAAGAAACACTCAGGGGGATAAAAAGAACGTGGGCAATCCCTGCCCAGCAACCACACTCTTGCCCATCCAGCCCCCACCGCCGCTCCGACCGGGAAGATCAGCCTCTTGACCACACACACGAGAGAGCAAAAACGGCTTACTTTGTATGCCAGAATGCTCAAACCTCTACTATTGCCGAGCCCTATCTGCCTTCATCGCCCTATGACCCGGTCCCAAGAAGCCGCTCCTTTATCCTTAAGCGCCCTGTTTTTGATCTTTGCCCGCATCGGCCTGACCAGCTTTGGCGGAGGCTTGAGCGGCTGGTTAATGCGAGAGTTCGTCGTCCAGCGACGCCTGATGAGCCAAGCAGATTTTCTTAGCGGCCTCGCCTTGTCTCAGGCGCTGCCCGGCATCAATGTGGTGAACCTTTCTATCTGGATTGGTTACCGTCTGCTGGCCGGACCTGGAGCTTTAGTGGCCACGCTGGGCATGGTGCTCCCCCCGCTGCTGCTAGCCATTTTCATGCTGATTGGTCTGGAACAACTAACAGGCTCTACCCTGGTGCCACAAGTCATGGCCGGAATTGCCGCTGCCGCTATTGGTCTTTCCCTTGAGATGGGCGTCCGATCGGCACGCAGCGCAGCCACTGGAATCGTGCCGATGGCACTGATGCTGGCGGTTTTTATTGGCATTTTCGTCATGGAATGGAGCCTGATCCCCGTTATTCTGATCTGTGCGCCGCTTTCCATCTGGTACGCCTGGCTGCAGCTTGGGGATAAAGCGGCGAAGCAATCATGATCACGGTTCTACTCCAACTCATGCGCGTGTTCGCTCCCCTATCCTTTCTTACCATCGGTGGGGGTCAAAGCATCATTCCGGAAATTCACCGGCAATCAGTGGACATTCATGGTTGGCTCAACAACCAGGAGTTTCTGGATCTGTTCGCCCTGTCACGCCTGACACCCGGCCCGAAATCCTTATTGGTCACCCTGGTGGGCTGGAAAGCAGCAGGCTGGGCAGGGGCATTGGCAGCATCCGTCGCCATTTTTCTGCCGTCGGCCTTGCTGATCTATTACCTGGCAACGATCTGGAAACGCTATGAAGGTACGCGCCTCATTCGCGCCATCGAGATCGGTCTGCTGCCTATTGCCGCCGGAATGATTCTGGCAGCCAGCGGCACGATTCTGAAAGCAGCCCAAGGTGGGCTATGGGCCTGGGGAACGGCACTGGCCTGTACAACCATCCTGCTGTTTAGCCGCATCAACCCTTTATGGTTACTGGCGGGGGGTGGATTGCTATTCACCCTGATACAACCTGTTGGCTAACACACATTTGCCACATAAAAAGGCCCAATTGGCACTTATATCCACCTGGAAGTAAGTGGCTGTATCAAGAGCCACAAAATAGGTCATAAAAGCGTCACGATCCTGTGTTCAGAACGCGCAAGACATTGAGCCAGCATAGCTGCAAGCAGTACAATGGCAGGTCCTTTTACCCCCCTTTTGCCCGCGACATGGCTGTAAATACTGACCAAGCCGTACTAAATCTGGATTCTGCCTCGCTGGGCTATGGTGCCTTTACCGTGCTGGCGGATGTGTCCATGACCGTCCAGAAAGGCCAGGTTGTCGCCATGATGGGGGGCTCGGGTTCCGGAAAAACAACACTTCTGCGTGCTGCTACCGGACAAATTCGTGCTCAGAAAGGGACTGTGACTGTTTTTGGCCAGGACCTGGCCCAACTGAACGGCGAGGCCTTGCGCCAGACGCGCCAACGCATGGGCGTGCTGTTTCAGCAGGGTGCCCTGTTTACCGATCTGAACGTGTTTGAAAACGTGGCTTTTCCCCTGCGGGAGCTGACAGACGACTCCGAAGCCGCCATTGAAGACCGTGTGCTGGACAAGCTGAACGCGGTTGGACTACGTGCCGCCGCCCATTTGGGCATCAATGAAATATCCGGCGGTATGGCCCGCCGGGTTGCCCTGGCCCGCGCCATTGTGCTGGAACCCGAGCTGATTCTGTACGACGAACCCTTTGCCGGCCTGGATCCTATTTCTATGGGCATTACCGCACAACTGATTCGAGACCTGACCGACCGCTTGAACTGCGCCTCGGTACTGATTACGCACGATGTGGCCGAGTCTTTTGCCATTGCGGATCAAGTCTATATGGTTGGCCAGGGACGTTTGCTGACCCAGGGCACCCCTACCGAGCTGCGTGCCTCCAAAGATCCCTACGTGCAACAGTTCCTGCGTGGCGAACCCGACGGCCCTATCGCCTTTAACTATCCCGTCACCCCGGCTTTTGAAGCCTGGCTCCAAAATCGGACGACGCGCCCATGAACTTCATTACCGCCCCGCTTAGCGCGCTAGGTGCTGCGATACGCAACAGCATTTACGGGCTGGGCGCATTCAGCCGCCTTTTTGCCGCCTTGTTAGCGCGTTCATCGCTGCTGTGGCGCCGTCCGCGTCTGATTTCCCAGCAAATCCACTTTATTGGCAACTATTCGCTGCTGATCATTGCCGTTTCCGGCCTGTTCGTAGGTTTTGTGCTGGGCTTGCAGGGCTATTACACGCTGAATCGCTACGGCTCCGAAGAGGCTCTCGGTCTGCTGGTCGCCCTGTCTTTGGTGCGTGAACTGGGGCCGGTTGTCACCGCCCTGCTATTTGCAGGCCGGGCCGGTACATCACTGACTGCCGAAATCGGCCTGATGAAAGCCGGTGAACAGATTGCCGCCATGGAAGTCATGGCGGTAGACCCCTTGCGCCGCCTGCTGGTGCCGCGCTTTTGGGGCGGCATTATTGCCATGCCCATTCTGGCCGCCGTCTTTTCCATGGTCGGTATCCTGGGCGGCTATATCGTCGGCGTACAAATGATCGGCATTGATGCAGGCGCCTTCTGGTCGCAAATGCAAAACGGTGTCGATGTGATTGATGATGTCCTGAACGGTGTGATCAAAAGCCTGGTATTTGGCCTGATCGTGACCTTGATTGCGCTGTATATGGGTTGGCATGCCAAGGCCACGCCCGAAGGCGTGTCTCGCGCGACCACACGCACAGTTGTCAGCGGCGCTTTGGCGGTATTGGGCACGGACTTCCTGCTCACCGCCCTTATGTTCAGTTAACTATTTAGGAATTGCTCAGTTATGAATCGCGAGAAAACCGATTTCTGGGTTGGCCTGTTTGTTTTGCTGGGGCTGGTCGCACTGGCATTCCTGGCCCTGCGGGCAGGTAACCTCAGTTCTTTTTCCTTTGCCAAAACCTACCAGGTATCGGCAAAATTCGATAATCTGGGTGGCCTGAAACCGCGTGCGCCCATCAAGGCCAGCGGTGTAGTCGTTGGTCGAGTCAGCTCCATTGGTTTTGACAATCAGGACTTCAAAGCCGTGGTCACACTGGATATGGACGAACACTACAAGTTTCCCGTAGACACGTCAGCCTCCATCCTGACCTCGGGTCTGCTGGGTGAACAGTACATAGGCCTGACTGCTGGTGGCGACGACAAGAATTTGCAAAGCGGCAGCACCATTACCTATACCCAAAGCGCGGTTGTGCTGGAGGAACTCATCAGCAAGTTCCTTTACAACACGGCCTCCAATGACGGCGGCTCCAAATCGGAGTAGTACCCCGCCGACACCTGCTCATTACAGACGACACAACCATGAATACAACAACTAGCCACTCCTACTCCCTGCCTCGTGGAGTCCGTTTGAGTCTGGTCGGTGCCAGTGCTGCCCTTGTGGCCGGTTGCGCCAGTGTGCCCAACCCTAATCCCCAGGACCCTTGGGAAAGCATGAACCGTGGCATCTACGCCTTTAACGAAACCGTGGACGGCGCGCTGATCAAACCGATTGCAGAGGGCTATACCGCCCTGACACCACAGCCCGCACGCACATGCATCAGCAACATTTTCAACAATCTGGGCGACGCCTGGTCGGCCGTCAACAGCTTCCTGCAAGGCGAACACGTCGACTTCTTCAATACCTTGGGCCGCGTCCTGTTCAACTCCACCATGGGTCTGGGTGGTTGTATTGACGTGGCCACCATGAACGGTTCCAAGCGCATTCCCAACGACTTTGGCGTAACGCTGGGCGTATGGGGCATCAAGCCTGGACCTTACGTGGTTCTGCCCTTCTTTGGCCCCAGCACCGTTCGCGACGGTTTGGCACGCGGCACCAGCTTCCTGGAGGGCTTCTCCTCCACGGGCCCGATCATGGCGATCAAGGATGTACCGGTACGCAACAGCATCATGGGTCTGTGGGCACTGGATGCCCGCGCTGGCGTGCTGGATGCAGAAAAACTTGTTAACGACATCGCCCTTGACCGCTACAGCTTCATACGCGACGCTTACCTGCAACGACGCCATGCGATGGTTCAAGACCGCCGCACCGGTGGCGACACCAGCCAGGACCTGCCTGACTACTCGGACGCAGACGAATAAAAACGCCCTGCCCGCCGAACATTCTTCCGGAGTTTTTTATGATTTCCCGTCCCGCCCTGGGCGGGACTGCTTTGCAGTCCTCTCCCTCTCGCCTGATTTCCTGGGTTCTGACCATCTGTGCCGTATTGGCCCTGTCTTTGTATGCTGTCGCCGCGCAAGCCCAAGCCGCCGATCCTAAAGGCGAGCCCAACAAGTTTGTTGAAACAGTTGGCAATCAGGCATTGCAAGTCGTCAAGGCAAGCGAGGCCATCCGCAAGGGTGATCGTGCTGCCATCATGGCCGCTGTGAACGAACACATCATGCCCTACGTAAACCTGGAAAAGACCACTCGCCTGTCCGCTGGCCGCTACTGGCGTCAAGCCAGCCCCGAACAGCGCCAGAAGCTGGTCGACGCGTTCAAGGGCACCTTGGTTCGCACCTACAGCGGTGCCTTGTCCCGTGTGGATGACAAAACCCAACTGACCATCCTGCCGTTCCGTGGCGATGCCAATGCGGACGACGTGGTGGTGCGTTCCTCGCTGACCCAGTCCAACGGAGGCCCGGTTGGCGTAGATTACCGCCTGGAGAAAACACCGGAAGGCTGGAGAATCTATGACTTGAACGTGGAAGGTATCTGGTTGATCCAAAACTACCGAAACCAGTTTGCCCAGCAAATTGAGCAAGATGGTATTGATGGCCTGATTCAGGCACTGAACAAGCAAAACGGCTAAGGCAGGCCGTGGCAAGCACGGGCACTTTGGCCAGGCTTTCTTAAGCAGACCAGAGTCGTACTCTATAATAAAGAGCCTGATCACCCTCAAACAGGTCTACGCCCATGCGTAGGCCTGTTTAGTTAACAAAGACGCTACCGCGACGACCGCCAACGCCACACTCGCGTCAGGCCAACCAAATTGCCATGTCCGCCTTCAAACTCGATAACGTCAGCAAACGCTTCGCCCCCCAAAGCCGGGGACTCAAAAGCCTGTTCTCCCCTCCACGTTCCGATGCCGGCTTTCTGGCCGTCGACCAGGTCAGCCTGACTATTGAACATGGTGAATTTTTTGGCTTGCTCGGCCCGAACGGCGCCGGCAAAACAACCCTGATTTCCATGTTGGCCGGCCTGACCCGGCCCACCAGCGGCCAGGTAAGCGTCTGTGGTTACGATGTGCGCACCCAGTACCAGAAAGCCCGCCAATCGCTGGGCGTGGTGCCACAGGAAATTGTTTATGATCCCTTTTTCACCGTCCGTGAAACTTTGCGTCTGCAATCGGGCTACTTTGGCCTGAAAAACAATGACGACTGGATCGACGAAATTCTGGCCAATCTCGCCCTGAGCGACAAGGCCGACGTGAACATGCGCGCCTTGTCCGGCGGCATGAAGCGCCGCGTTCTGGTCGCCCAGGCGCTGGTGCACCGCCCCCCGGTCATTATTCTGGATGAACCTACTGCCGGTGTGGATGTGGACCTGCGCCGCACGCTGTGGGAATTCATCATTCGTCTGAATCAACAAGGCCACACCATCTTGCTGACCACCCACTATCTGGAAGAAGCCCAGGCCCTCTGTGGCCGGCTGGCTATGCTGAAAAGTGGCAAGATTGTCGCCCTGGATACCACCCAAGCCATTATGGAACGCGCAGGCGGCCACGATCTGGAGGATGCATTTGTGCGCATCATGCACAACGAAGGAAAAATGGGAGTCGCCCTGTGAACCCAAACCCGTCTCCCAAACACTGGGGCGTGCCTCAAAACACGGACGCTCCCGCTACCAAGATCGGTACCTTAAGCCTGCCCCCGCAGCCCAAGATGGGTTCGGGCTTTCCCACGCTGCTGCGCAAAGAGCTGATGCGCTTCTGGAAAGTGGGCTTTCAGACCATTGCAGCGCCCGTACTGACGGCGCTGATGTATTTGCTGATTTTCGCCCACGTGCTGGAAGGCCGCGTCACGGTGTACGATTCCGTGCCCTACACCGCCTTCCTGATTCCGGGCCTGATGATGATGAGCATGTTGCAAAACGCCTTTGCCAACCCCTCGTCCTCGCTGATTCAAAGTCGCATCACGGGCAATCTGGTGTTTATCCTGTTGCCTCCCCTGTCACACCGCGAGATTTTCGCCGCCTATCTACTGGCGTCCATCGCCCGTGGCGTCTGTGTGGGCCTCTGTGTCTGGCTGGTGTCCCTGTTTTTCGTCTCCCTGCCCCTGGCCAACCCTTTGTGGGTATTGACCTTTGCCGTTCTGTCTTGCGGCATTATGGGCACCTTGGGCCTGATTGCCGGTCTGTGGTCTGAAAAATTCGACCAATTGGCCGCGTTCCAGAACTTTCTGATCATGCCTGCAACCTTTTTGTCGGGTGTGTTCTATTCGATTCATAGCCTGCCACCGTTTTGGCAAGCTGTTTCACACTGGAACCCGTTGCTCTATACCATTGACGGATTCCGCTACGGTTTTTTTGCCGCCTCGGATATTTCTCCCTGGTTCAGCCTGACCGTTGTCGCCAGCGTCTTTGTGGCGCTGTGTCTGATTTCGCTACGCCTGCTTGCCTCAGGCTATAAATTACGGAATTGATCTCATGTTGCCGACCCCCGAACAAGTTCACCAATACATTGCCGACAACCTGCCCTGTGAGCACCTGCAAGTGCAAGGCGACGGTTCCCACTTTGAGGCCCTGATCGTCAGCACTGCCTTTGAAGGCAAACGTCTGATTGCGCGTCACCAACTGGTCTACAAGGCTCTGGGTGACCGGATGAAAGCTGAAATCCACGCCCTGTCCATGCGCACGCTTACCCCCGACGAATACAAGGCCAATCCGAATGGATAAATTACGCATCACGGGCGGACAGCGCCTGAATGGCGAGATCACCGTCTCTGGCGCCAAAAACGCCGCCCTGCCTATTCTGTGCGCCAGTCTGCTGACTGCCGACACGGTGTACCTGGACAATGTCCCGCGTCTGCGTGACATCGACACCACCTTGAAGCTGTTGGGGCAGTTAGGTGTCACCCAGGAGCGCAATGGCACGCTGGAGCTGAATGCAGGCAACATCACCAATCTGGAAGCGCCCTACGAACTGGTGAAAACCATGCGCGCCTCCATTCTGGTGCTGGGCCCCCTGCTGGCCCGCTTTGGCGAGGCCCGCGTCAGCCTGCCCGGTGGTTGTGCCATTGGCCAACGCCCTGTGGATCAGCACATCAAAGGTCTGGCTGCCATGGGAGCAGAAATCCATGTCGAGCACGGCTTTGTACATGCCCGCGCCAAACGCTTGCGTGGTGCAGTAGTGCGTACGGACATGGTCACCGTCACCGGCACCGAAAACCTGATGATGGCGGCTGTTCTGGCAGAAGGCCAAACCATTCTGGAGAACGCGGCCCGCGAACCCGAAGTTATTGATCTGGCCGAACTGCTGATCAAAATGGGTGCCAAGATCCAGGGCCATGGCACCGACCGCATCGTCATTGACGGTGTCGAGCATCTGCACGGTGCCAAGCACACGATCTGCCCAGATCGTATCGAAGCCGGGACTTTCCTGTGTGCTGTTGCCGCTACCGGTGGCGAACTGACCTTACGCAATACCGATGCCGACGCCATGGGTGCCACGCTGGACAAATTGCGCGAAGCCGGCCTGCAGATTGAAACCGGCCCGGACTGGATCAAGGCCAGCATGAATGGTCGGCCCAAGGCCGTCAGCTTCCGCACCAGCGAGTACCCAGGCTTTCCCACGGACATGCAGGCTCAATTGATGGCACTGAACACCATTGCCGACGGCACCGCCTCGGTGGTGGAAACCATCTTTGAAAATCGCTACATGCACGTGCAAGAATTAAACCGTCTAGGTGCCCAGATCGATATCGAAGGTCATATGGCCGTGGTTACCGGCGCTCCCTACCTGACAGGCGCCACCGTCATGGCAACCGACCTGCGTGCATCGGCCAGTCTGGTCATTGCGGGTCTGGCTGCTCGGGGTGACACCACCGTCGAACGCATCTACCATCTGGACCGTGGCTACGACCGTATGGAAGCCAAGCTTCAAGCCGTAGGCGCCAACATTGAGCGAATCAGCAGCAAGGAAACCTAATGAGTCCCGCCGGTTTAAATCAACCTCTGACACTGGCCTTGTCCAAAGGCCGGATTTTTGACGAAACCCTGCCTTTGCTGGAAGAGGCCGGTATCAAGGTGCTGGAAAGCCCGGAAACGTCACGCAAACTGATCCTGCCCACCAATAGCCCGGACCTGCGTCTGATTATTGTGCGCGCCACGGACGTGCCAACCTACGTGCAATACGGCGCCGCTCATATCGGGATTGCCGGCAAGGACGTGCTGTACGAGCACATGGAACAGCACCCCGGTGGTCTGTACCAACCTGTGGACCTGAACATTGCCCGTTGCCGCCTGTGTGTGGCCGTCGCAGAAGGCTTTGACTACCACTCGGCTGTCAAGCAGGGTTCGCGCCTGCGTATCGCCACCAAATACACACGTGCAGCTCGCGAACACTTTGCCGGCAAGGGCGTGTATGTGGACCTGATCAAGCTCTACGGCTCCATGGAGCTGGCTCCACTGGTCGGTCTGGCCGACGCCATTGTGGACCTGGTCTCCAGCGGCGGTACCTTGCGTGCCAACAAGCTGGTGGAAGTGGAAGACATCACCCCCATTTCCTCGCGCTTGATCGTCAATCAGGCCGCCATGAAAAACCGCGGCGCACAGCTACAACCCCTGATTGACGCTTTCTCGCGGGCGTCGTTGGACGAGTAAACCCAACCCTGATTTTCCCAAGGGACAAACAGCCTGACAATCCTGTTTGAGCAAAAGGCGGTCTGCGCCTTTTGCGCAAGCGAAATGTTATACACTGGCCCTTGCTCCTTAGCTTTTTCCTATAGCGACATGTCACTGATCCATCGCCTGACCTCCCAATCCGCCCAGTTCGACGCCGAACTGCGCACGCTGTTGGCTTACGAAGCGTCTGAAGACGCGTCTATCGAGCACGCTTGTGCCGAAATTCTGCATCGTATCCAGCATGAGGGAGACACGGCCTTACTGGATTACACCCAACGCTTTGACCGGTTGGCCCTTGAACAAGCCTCGGCACTGGAAATCTCCAAGGAAGAGCTATTCGCGGCCCTGGACAGCCTGCCTGCCGATCAGCGCAAGGCACTGGAACAGGCCGCCGAGCGCGTGCGCCGCTATCACGAGCACCAACGCGCACAAACCTGGACCTACACGGAAGCCGACGGCACCGTGCTGGGTCAGCAAGTTACCCCCTTGGACCGTGTGGGACTCTATGTTCCCGGTGGCAAGGCCGCTTACCCCTCCTCGGTTTTGATGAACGCCATTCCCGCCAAAGTGGCTGGTGTTCCAGAACTGATCATGGTCACGCCTACACCCGATGGCGTGCGCAACCCCATCGTGCTGGCGGCTGCCGCCCTGGGTGGTGTCGATCGCGTGTTCACCATTGGTGGCGCACAAGCCGTAGGCGCTTTGGCTTACGGTACGGACACCATCCCGCCGGTAGACAAGATTGTCGGCCCCGGCAACGCCTATGTCGCCGCTGCCAAACGCCGCGTCTTTGGTGTGGTTGGCATCGACATGATTGCCGGCCCCTCCGAAATCCTGATCATCAGCGACGGCAGTGCTCCTGCTGACTGGGTGGCCATGGACCTGTTCTCCCAGGCCGAACACGACGAGTTGGCCCAAGCCATCTTGCTATGCCCGGATGCCGACTTCCTGGATCAGGTTGAAGCCGCTATCGAACGCCTGTTGCCCACCATGCCACGCGAGGACATCATCCGTCGCAGCCTGTCTGGTCGCGGTGCCCTGATCCACGTCCGCGATCTGGACGAGGCCTGTAAGATCAGCAACCATATCGCGCCGGAACACCTGGAAGTCTCTACCCGGAACGCCCAGGACTTGTTGGGCAAAATCCGCCATGCTGGCGCCATTTTCCTGGGCCCCTACAGCTCTGAATCGCTGGGCGATTACTGTGCCGGGCCTAACCATGTCCTGCCGACGGCACGCACTGCGCGTTTCTCGTCACCCTTGGGCGTCTACGATTTCCAGAAACGCAGCAGCATTATTCAGGTTTCAGAATCAGGCGCCCAAACACTGGGACCCATAGCCGCTACGCTGGCTCAAGGCGAGGGGCTGTATGCCCACGCTGCCAGCGCGCAATTCCGATTGAACCAATCCTGATACCGGCCTTGCCGCCGGCTCTGATATGCGTACCGCCGAGATTACCCGCAATACCAATGAAACCCGCATCCGCGTGGCCGTTAACCTGGACGGCACTGGCCGTCACTCGCTCAACAGCGGCGTGCCTTTTCTGGACCACATGCTGGACCAGATCGCCCGCCACGGTCTGATTGACCTGGACGTGCACTGTGAAGGCGATACCCACATCGACGACCACCATACCGTCGAAGATATCGGCATTGCGCTAGGCCAGGCATTTGCCAAGGCTGTCGGTAGCAAAGCCGGTCTGCGCCGCTATGGCCACGCCTACGTGCCGCTGGACGAAGCCCTGTCGCGCGTGGTCGTGGACTTCTCCGGTCGCCCTGGCCTGTTTTATTTTGTGCCCTTTACCCGCGCACGAATCGGCCAGTTCGATGTAGACTTGGCACGCGAGTTTTTCCAGGGTTTTGTCAATCACGCCCTGGTTTCTATGCACATCGATAACCTGCGCGGCGAAAACGCACACCATCAGTGCGAAACCGTGTTCAAAGCCTTTGGTCGAGCATTGCGCATGGCTCTGGAGCTGGACCCACGTAGCGAAGGCGTGGTGCCTTCGACCAAAGGGGTTCTGTAAACGCCCTTCGGACACACATCGTGACCACTATCGCTATTGTCGATTACGGTTCGGGCAACATCTTCTCGGTTGCCCGAGCACTCCATGCCGCCGCACCTGATGCGCGCATCGTTCTTGCTCAAACTCCTCAAGCCATTCTGGATGCGGACCGGGTTGTCTTACCCGGCCAGGGTGCCATGCCCGATTGCATGGCCCACCTGGACCAATCCGGTTTGCGCGACGCCTTGCTGACTGCAGCTCGCAGCAAACCTTTATTGGGTATTTGCGTAGGCGAACAGATGCTGTTCGACTCCAGCCAGGAAGGCAATGTCCCCTGTTTAGGTCTGATTCCCGGCCAAGTACGCCGTTTTGAAGGCCCAAACTACAAAAGCAGCGACCACGCCTCCGGCACCGGGCTGAAAGTGCCCCATATTGGCTGGAACCGCGTACACCAGACTCAGGACCATCCCTTATGGGCTGGCATTGAAGATGGCGCGTTCTTTTACTTTGTGCACAGCTACTTTGTCGATCCGCTGCATATAGATCAAACTTGTGGTTCGACGCACTATGGCCAACGCTTTACCTCGGCGATAGCAAACGCTAATATTTTTGCGTTGCAATGCCATCCTGAGAAAAGTGCGGACAACGGCCTGCAACTGTTCCGGAATTTCGCCAACTGGAAGCCATGATTTTTTCAATAAAGCTTCCTGGCGTCTTTTCGACTTTTTCCGACCCAGTATTTCTTACGTTTTTTACGGCTAAAGACCATGCTTTTGATTCCCGCCATCGACCTTAAAGACGGGCGTTGTGTGCGCCTTCGCCAGGGTGACCTGGACGACGCCACTATTTTCTCGGATGATCCAGCCAAAATAGCAACACAGTGGCTCGAGCAAGGGGCCCGGCGCCTGCATCTGGTGGACTTGAACGGCGCCTTTGCCGGCAAGCCCAAGAACGGTGAAGCCATCAAATCCATTATTGCGGCCATTGACGGTGAGATTCCGGTACAGATCGGTGGCGGTATCCGCGATCTGGACACCATCGAACGCTACCTGGACGTTGGCATCAGTTATGTCATTATTGGCACTGCCGCCGTCAAAAGCCCAGGCTTCCTACAAGATGCCTGCAGCGCCTTTCCTGGCAACATCATTGTTGGTCTGGACGCCCGTGATGGCAAAATCGCCACCGACGGCTGGAGCAAGCTGACTCGCCACGACGTACTGGACCTGGCCAAGAAATTCGAAGACTACGGCTGCGAATCCATTATCTACACGGATATTGGCCGTGACGGCATGCTGACCGGCGTCAATATTGAAGCCACCGTCAAGCTGTCCCAACACGTCAAGATTCCTGTCATCGCCTCCGGTGGCGTCACCAATCTGAAAGACATTGAAGACCTGTGTGCCGTAGAGCACGAAGGGATTGAAGGTGTCATTTTAGGTCGCAGCATTTACGAAGGCACCCTGAATTTTGCCGAGGCACAAACCTTTGCCGACGAGTACCCGGCATGAGCCAGGACGTCGCCAACGAATTAGCCTGCCGCATCATTCCTTGTCTGGACGTGACCGCTGGCCGCGTGGTCAAAGGGATCAATTTTGTCGATCTGGTCGATGCCGGAGACCCGGTCGAGATCGCCCGCAAGTACAACGATCAGGGTGCCGACGAGCTGACCTTCCTGGACATTACCGCCACCTCGGACAACCGTGACTTGATCTTGCCGATCATCGAGCAGGTGGCCAGCCAGATTTTCATCCCGCTGACCGTCGGTGGCGGTGTCCGTGAAGTAACGGACATCCAGCGCCTGCTCAATGCCGGTGCGGACAAGGTTTCCATTAACAGCGCCGCCATCAGCAACCCGGATCTGGTGCGTGCTGCCAGCGATCACCATGGCAAACAGTGCATGGTTGTCGCCATTGATGCACGCCGCGTCAGCAATGAGAACGAAGCACCCCGCTGGGAAGTCTTTACCCACGGCGGTCGTCGTGGAACAGGACTAGATGTCGTGGAGTGGGCAGCCCGCATGGCCGACTATGGTGCCGGCGAGCTGCTGCTGACCAGCATGGACCGCGACGGCACCAAATCCGGCTTTGATCTGGAGCTGACTCGTGCCGTGTCCGATGCGGTCTCGGTGCCCGTTATCGCCTCTGGCGGTGTGGGTGGCCTGCAAGATCTGGCCGACGGCGTGATCAAAGGTGGTGCCAGCGCCGTACTGGCCGCCAGCATCTTCCACTACGGTCAACACACCATTGCCCAAGCCAAGGATTTCATGGCTGCGCAAGGTATTCAGGTGAGACGCTAATGGCAGACTTACCGACCTGGTTGACTGAAATCCGCTTTGATGAACAAGGTCTGATCCCCGCGATTGCGCAGGACCAAGCCACGGGCAAAATCCTGATGGTCGCCTGGATGAACCAGGAGTCCCTGCAAGAGACCGTCAGCACCGGCCGCGCCGTGTACTGGTCGCGTTCCCGCCAGCGCCTGTGGCGCAAGGGCGAGGAATCCGGCCATGTGCAACACGTCAGCGACTTGCGCCTGGACTGCGACGGCGACGTTATTTTGCTCCGCGTGGAACAGCTTGGTCAGATCGCCTGTCATACGGGTCGTGAAAGCTGCTTTTATCGCCAGTTGCAAGGCCAGAGCGACCAAGCACAATGGGTGGTGGTTGACCCCGTCCTGAAAGACCCGGAGCATATTTACCGATGAGCGAACAACCTACTGTCGAGACTATCCTCGATCATCTTGGCCGCACCTTGAAGTCCCGTTTGCCGGCACAAGGCGGGGATCCCTCCTCGTCCTACGCCGCCAGGCTTCTGGCCAAAGGGCCGGATGCCTTCTTGAAGAAGATCGGCGAAGAAGCGACCGAGTTGGTCATGGCAGCTAAGGATCAGGAACGCGAACGCATTGTCTGCGAAACCGCAGACCTGTGGTTTCATAGCCTGGTGGCCCTGACCTATTATGGTCTGGGGCCTCGCGATGTGCTGACAGAACTGCTGCGCCGTGAAGGCACATCGGGATTGGAAGAAAAAGCTTCGCGACCTAAGGATCAAGCGTAATCCTGTCATCTAGTCGCGCTACACTGTCCTAATACCTAGATTTTCAGCATTCGCTCAGCGGGTGCTTCGCTACCGAGGTTGCTATGAGCGAGAACTGTCTGTTTTGTAAAATTGCTGCCGGTCAGATCCCGTCCAAGAAAGTGTACGAGGACGAGGACTTTCTGGCATTTCACGACATCAACCCAGCTGCACCTATCCATATCCTGGTCATCCCCAAGAAACACGTCGTGTCCATGCAGGACGTATCGGGCCAGGATAGCGAATGGTTGGGTAAAATGATGGCTTTGGCACCTTCCCTGGCCGCAAAGGCTGGTTGTCGCCCCGGCCCCGAAGGCGGTTTCCGCATTGTCATCAACAGCGGTTTGGATGGCGGGCAGGAAATCAACCATTTACACATGCACATCTTGGGCGGTGAGCGCCCATGGCAACAACGCGCAGCCATGGCTGCTTAAGGGAGATACATTATGGGTAGCTTTAGCATTTGGCACTGGCTGATCGTTCTGGTCATCGTTGCCCTGGTTTTCGGCACCAAAAAACTGCGTAATATCGGCTCGGATCTGGGCGGTGCAGTCAAAGGCTTCAAGGAAGGCATGAAAGACGTGGGTGAAGAAGAAAAAACACCCGAAAGCGTCAGCCAGCGTACGGCAGATCCCCAAACCATCGATGTGCAGGCCAAGGAAAAGTCCGATCGCACCTGACTTTTACGTGAGTCTCCATGTTTGATATCAGTTTTACTGAGCTACTCCTGATCGGCGTAGTTGCTTTGATCGTGATCGGTCCGGAGCGCCTTCCCAAAGTGGCTCGCACAGCCGGGCATCTGCTTGGCCGCGCGCAGCGTTACGTCACCGAGGTCAAGTCCGATATCCAACGTGAAATCAATCTGGACGAGGTCAATAAGCTCAAAGACCAGATGGAGGACGCTGCGCGCTCAGTGCGTAGTTCAGTCGAGGACACAGGCAAAAGCCTGAGCCAGCCTCTGACCGAAGCTCGCGACACCCTGCAACATGCGTCGGAGTCCGCGCGTAAGGCCTTCTCAGATACCTCTGACAGTGCCACTGCAACGCCCGACGCCGCTTTAACAGAACCGGTTGCCAGCCAGCCGAGCACGGATGCAGCCGCCCCGCCAGCGCCTAGCGCGCCTGCCAGTGACGACGCTCCCCGTCCTACGGATGCTCCCGCCCAACCCGCTAAAGGACCTACGGCATGAGCACCGACGCGCCTCAAGAAGACACCTTTATCTCTCACTTGGTAGAACTGCGCACACGCCTGTTACGCGCCGTTATTGCTGTGGTGGGAATTTTCATCGTGTTGTTCACCTACCCAGGTGCCTCGGCCATTTATGATGTGTTGGCACAGCCCATGATGAGCTCTCTACCCGAGGGCACACGCATGATCGCCACGGGAGTGATTACCCCTTTCATGGTGCCGGTCAAAGTCACCCTGATGGCCGCCTTCGTGCTGGCCTTGCCGATTGTGCTTTATCAGGCATGGGCCTTTATTGCGCCTGGCTTGTATAACCACGAAAAGAAGCTGGCGTTGCCCCTGATCATGACCAGCACCTTGCTGTTCATCGCTGGCATGGCATTTTGTTATTTCGTGGTGTTCCGCACCGTTTTCCATTTCATCGCCACGTTCGCCCCACAATCGATTACGCCAGCTCCGGACATCGAAGCCTACCTGGGTTTTGTCATGACCATGTTCCTGGCATTTGGCATTACGTTTGAAGTGCCGATCGCAGTGATCTTGCTGGTTAAAACAGGCGTTGTAACGGTGGCCAAACTGCGTGAAATCCGTGGCTATGTCATTGTGGGTGCTTTTGTCATCGCCGCTATTGTGACTCCACCAGATGTGGTCAGCCAGCTTCTATTAGCAACGCCGCTATGCTTGCTCTATGAGTTAGGAATTCTAGCCGCCAGCCTGATCAAAAAACGAGAAGCAGAAAGTAGTGAAGGCCGTGAGCTGGACACGTAAAACGATCAAAGCAGCATCAGTCTGTAGACGCTAGGTTTTGTCAGCGCAGCCCCCAAAATGGCTCTCTTGCCCTGCTCCGAAAGGAGCCGTCCAGAGAGCCATTTTCTTCACTACCCTTACGCCACTACGATCTGCACAACAGCGTAGCTAAATGAACGTCAGCGGGAAGCGGCAGGCCTTACTTGCGCACCTGAGGTCTCATGCCTACCTTGACGGGAATATCCCGCTCCTTGCCATCACGCAGCACGCTTAGTGTCACGGTCTGCCCCGGTTGCACTGGGCCAATCTGGTTGAGCAAGCCAATCGAATCAGTGACTGGCTGACCGTTCAAGCGCAACACGATATCCCCAACCTGCAAATGTGCTTCGGCAGCCGGACCATGACGCTGCACGCTGGCAATAATCACACCCGCATCACTTTTCAACTGAAAGTTCTTGAGCAAATCCGGCGTAATGTCCTGCGGCTCCAGCCCGAGCCAACCCCGTGTCACCTCTCCATTACGAATGATCTCGTCCATGATGGCCAAGGCGGTCGAAGCAGGAATGGCAAAGCCGATACCCAGCGACCCACCCGTTTCAGAATAAATAGCGGTATTGATACCTACCAATCGGCCTGCTGCATCCACCAGGGCACCACCAGAATTGCCCGGATTGATCGCCGCATCGGTCTGGATAAAATTCTCGTAAATATTGATACCTAAACGATTGCGCCCCAGTCCGGACACAATGCCCATCGTCGTGGTTTGGCCCACCCCGAAAGGATTGCCGATGGCCAGCACCACATCACCGACCTGTAGTTGGTCTTGAGCTGGGGGCCGGATGGCCGCCAACTTGGGCAGGTCAATCTTGAGCACAGCCAGGTCGCTTTCCGGATCCGAACCAATCAGACGGGCCTTGGCCTGACGCCCATCCGACAACGCCACCTCAATGGCATCGGCTGCCTCGATCACGTGGTAGTTGGTCAAAATATAACCTTGTTCGTGTACGATCACGCCCGAACCCAGATTGATGGTGGAACGACGCCCCATCAGATCAGGCAGCTCACGGAACAGACGCTGCAAGTCGGGGTCTTCCAGCAAGGGAGAATTGCCTTCCAAATGCTTGCTGGTGTACACATTAACGACAGCCGGTGCGGCATGGGTGACCGCCGAGGCATAAGACAACGGTTTCTCCTGCGCGACCGTCGCAAGCAAAGCCGGCGCCGGTAAGGCCACCACATCAGTCGTGCGGGCAGGTGCCTGGGGTACCCCAACCCACTGGGGCCGCAATGTCACCACAATAAAAAAACCCGCCAAGCAGATCGTCACTGCTTGAGCAAATACTAGCCACAATCGACGCATAGCACTCTTTCAGATAAGGATTTCCATGACTCAGGTTTCAACAGCAGAACTAGTCAACTGGCTCAATAGCACCTTGGATATCACCCGTTTCAAGGACTACTGCCCCAATGGGCTCCAGGTCGAAGGCAAGCCCTATATTGGCAAGCTTGTCACCGGCGTGACGGCCTCGCTGGCACTGATTGATGCTGCTATTGCCCGCCAGGCGGACGCTATTTTGGTACACCACGGCTGGTTCTGGAAAAACGAGAACCCATGTATTGTTGGCACCCGCAAAACTCGTCTCGAACGCGTCCTGTCGCATCAGCTTAACCTCTTGGGCTATCACCTGCCCCTGGATACGCATCCCGAGTTCGGCAACAACGCTCAATTGGCCCGGCAATTAGGCATTGAGGTGCTTCGCGACGCAAACGGCTTGGCACAAACCTGTGGTCCGGACGGATTGGTCTGGCTGGGCGAACTGCCAGCCCCTGTCTCACTGGAAACATTCGGCCTGACAGTTTGCAATAACTTACACCGCAAACCACTGATTGTTGGTGATTTACAACGAAAAGTTCGTCGAATTGCCTGGTGCACGGGAGGCGCGCAGGGCTTTATCGAGAGTGCCGTTGCCGCCCAAGCCGATCTTTATATCAGCGGCGAGGCCTCAGAACAGACCTTTCACAGCGCACAGGAAAACAATATTGCCTTCATGGCTGCCGGTCACCATGCCACCGAACGCTACGGAGCTCAGGCCTTGGGCGAAGAAATCGCTCGCCGGTTCGGTATTGACGTGGAGTTTATCGACATGGACAACCCGATCTAATTGCACCAAAAGCCAGCAGATATGACCTTGAACAAGCTTTAACGAACCGCATGGCTAGACAAGCCCAGGCCAGGAAAGGCTAAAATCAGGCATCCGGCGTGGGCAAACTTGGCCCTGCCGGTGGGTTTACATAAACAAAAGGTGCCGAAAGGCACCTTAAAGCTTTGATTCGTTTGGGCTTTTATTTTTTCAGCGAATCCCTGATCTCACGCAGCAACAGCACGTCTTCAGGGGTTGGCGCGGGAACGACTTCCGCTGCTTCTTCCTTGGCCACCGTGGCACGCATACGGTTAATCATCTTGACCATGCAAAACACCACGAAGGCCAGCAAGATGAAGTTGATCAAAATGGTCAGGAAGTTACCCCACGAAAGAACAACAGCCCCGGCCGACCTCAAAGCTTCCAGGGTTTCTGGGCCGGCAAAGCCCTCTGGTCTACGCAAGACTGTGAACTGATTGGTAAAATTCACCTCGCCGCCAAGGATGAAACTGATGACGGGCATGACAACGTCTTTTACCAGCGAGTCAATAATCTTGCCGAAAGCAGCGCCAATAATGACACCGACCGCAAGGTCCATCATGTTGCCCTTAACGGCGAACTCCCGGAATTCGTTCAGGAAACCTCGAGCCTTGTTCATATGTTCACCTTTGATCAAGTTATGCTGCGCTGGGTAACGCGTATAATGTGCGGTTGAATAATATACCCAGGCCCAAATCCGTAAATTGTGGTATTGCCCGAATCGGGCAGGAATAAGGATACTAGAATGAGTCAGAACACGACACAGCCCGATGCCATAGGCGCGGTTGATTTCAATCTTCCGCCCGATCCTTCGCGCCGCACCTGGGTCGCCACCGCCTGTGCATTAGGTGGTGTCGCTGGTGTGGCCACCGCTGTTCCCTTTGTCAGCTCCTTTGCTCCTTCGGAGAAGGCAAAAGCGGCCGGCGCTCCCGTAGAGGTTGATATTTCCAGTATCGCCCCCGGTCAGATGCGCACCGTTGAATGGCGCGGGAAACCCGTCTGGATTCTGCACCGCACCCAAGAGCAATTGGACGCCCTACCCAAACTGGATAGCCAATTGGCCGACCCTGACTCGGACCGTCCCGGCTACACCCCTGCGTACGCCAAGAACGAATACCGTTCGCGTCGCCCTGAAATCTTTATCTGTATCGGTATTTGCACCCACTTAGGTTGCTCCCCGACCCCGCATCTGGCCGCTGGCGCTGGCGCCGGTCTGCCCGGTGGTTGGGAAGGCGGCTTTCTGTGCCCCTGCCACGGCTCCACATTTGACCTGGCCGGCCGTGTCTACAGCAACAAGCCTGCTCCAGACAATCTGGAAATCCCGCCCTACCAGTTCTCGGCTGACGGCACGATGGTTACCATCGGCGTAGACGAAAACAACAAGGCCTAAGGCGGCTGTAACCCAATACGTACTATTTAAAAAGATAAAGGAGCCGTTTCATGGCTGGCGAGAAAACCGTCGAAACGACAGGACTCTTGGGATGGATTGACAGGCGCTTCCCCCTGACATCCATGTACAAAGAGCACATGTCAGAATATTACGCGCCGAAGAACTTCAACTTCTGGTACTTCTTTGGTTCTCTGGCACTGCTGGTGCTGGTTATCCAGATCGTGACAGGTATTTTCCTGGTCATGAACTACAAGCCTGATGCCAAGCTGGCCTTTGAGTCGGTCGAGTACATCATGCGTGAAGTGCCCGGCGGCTGGATCATCCGCTACATGCACTCCACAGGCGCTTCCATGTTCTTCGTGGTGGTGTACCTGCACATGCTGCGCGGCTTGTTCTACGGTTCCTACCGCAAGCCACGTGAACTGGTCTGGATCTTTGGTGTGGCCATTTTCCTCTGTCTGATGGCTGAAGCCTTCATGGGCTACCTGCTGCCATGGGGCCAGATGTCCTACTGGGGCGCCCAGGTGATTGTTAACCTGTTCTCGGCCATCCCTTTCATTGGTCCTGACCTGGCTATTTTCATCCGTGGTGACTACGTGGTGTCCGACGCCACCTTGAACCGCTTCTTTGCTCTGCACGTGATTGCTGTGCCTCTGGTCCTGCTGGGTCTGGTTGTGGCTCACCTGATCGCTCTGCACGAAGTGGGCTCCAACAACCCCGACGGTATCGAAATCAAGCAAGGCCCCAAAGACGCCCAAGGCCGTCCTTTGGATGGCATCCCCTTCCACCCCTACTACTCGGTGCACGACATCCTGGGTGTGGCTGGCTTCCTGATTGTATTTGCCGCGATTGTGTTCTTTGCCCCTGAAATGGGCGGCTACTTCCTGGAGTTCAACAACTTCAGCCCTGCCGATGCGCTAAAGACTCCTCCACACATTGCGCCTGTCTGGTACTTCACGCCTTTCTACTCCATGCTGCGCGCCACAACGGCTGACTTTACCTGGGTTCTGGCCGGTGCTTCCGTGCTGGGCGCTCTGGTGCTGTTCGTCAAAGGCAAGCTGCCCGGTATCTGGCGCCTGGTCGTACCCGCTGTCCTGATCGCTGTTGCTGTGCTGCTGCGTGTTATCGACGCCAAGTTCTGGGGCGTGGTGGCCATGGGTGGTACGGTCGTGATCCTGTTCTTCCTGCCTTGGCTGGACAAATCGCCTGTGAAGTCGATTCGCTACCGTCCTACCTGGCACAAAGTGCTGTACGCGATTTTCATCATCAACTTCCTGATCTTGGGTTACCTGGGCACGCAGGCCCCGAACGACTTGTTCAACCTGCTGAGCCAGATCGGTACGGTGATCTACCTGGCCTTCTTCCTGTTGATGCCGGTATGGAGCCGCATGGGTACATTCAAACCCGAACCTGATCGCGTGACTTTCCGCCCTCACTAGGCCCCCAACACGAAACGGAATGACCATGATTAAGAAACTGCTTGGCGCTCTGGCCTTGTCCCTGACCTGCACGGTGGCTGGTGCCGCCGGAGGTGGCTATGCCCTGGAGCGCGCGCCCGACCGCATGAATGACATGGCGGCGTTGCAAAATGGCGCAAAACTGTTTGTGAACTACTGTCTGAACTGTCATAGCGCCAACTCCATGCGCTACAACAAGCTGACAGACATCGGCCTGACCGAAGAGGACATCAAGAAAAACTTGCTGTTCTCCTCGGACAAGGTGGGTGATCTGATGAAGATCGCCATGACCCCGGAAATGGGCAAGAAGTGGTTTGGTGCCGCTCCTCCTGACCTGTCCGTGATTGCACGCGCCAAGTCCACCAACCTGGGCCCTAGCGGCGCAGACTACATCTACACCTACCTGCGCACGTTTTACCGTGACGTGTCCCGCCCAACTGGCTGGGATAACCTGGTTTTCCCAAGTGTGGGTATGCCTCACGCCATGTGGGAGCGCCAAGGTGGCGTGACCTTGCACCGTACAACCGTGGCTGAAACCGCCAAGGACGACGGTAGCAAGGAATGGGTCAAGACCACGGCTACCTACGATCCAGCTGGCTTCTCCGACGTCAAGAAAGAAGTATTGGCCGATTACACCGGCCACGCTACTGACACCGTCAAGCTTGAGCCAGTTAACGCCAAGGCCGCTGCCAAATACGACAACGATGTCGCTGATCTGGCCAACTTCATGGACTGGATGGCTGAACCGGTGCAACTGGAGCGCAAGAAAATTGGTGTGGGCGTGATCCTGTTCCTGCTCTTGTTCTTTGCCGTTGCATGGCGCCTGAACAGCGTTTTCTGGAAAGACATCAAGTAAAACGCTATGCTAGACGGGCAGGCCTAACTAGCCTGCCCGGCTTTTTATTGTTAAAACCCCTTGCAGGGTTTTAAATTCTGAGCCGTGAGGCTCTTGTTTTTATTTCTACGACTGGAATCTCCTACCATGATGGTGCTCTACTCTGGAACAACTTGCCCATTCTCACAACGCTGCCGTTTCGTGTTGTTTGAAAAAGGCATGGATTTCGAGATCCGCGACATCGACTTGTACAACAAGCCTGAAGATATCGCCGTCATGAACCCCTACGGACAGGTGCCCATCCTGGTAGAACGTGACCTGATCTTGTACGAATCGAACATCATCAATGAATACATTGATGAGCGTTTCCCGCATCCTCAGCTGATGCCTGCGGACCCTACCATGCGCGCCCGTACTCGCCTGTTCCTGTACAACTTCGAGAAGGAACTGTTTGTACACGTGGCTGCCCTGGAAGACCGCCGCAACACGGATGCCAAAGCACAAGAACTGGCCCGTCAGCAAATCCGCAACCACTTGTCGCAGTTGGCTCCGATCCTGCTCAAGAACAAATACATGCTGGGTGAAGAGTTCTCCATGCTGGACGTGGCGATCGCTCCCCTGCTCTGGCGCCTGGACCACTACGGTATCGAACTGCCCAAGAGCGCCGCTCCTGTGCAAAAGTACGCCGAGCGCGTGTTCTCGCGCCCCGCTTACATTGAAGCACTGACTCCTTCCGAAAAAGTCATGCGCCGCTAATCCATATGCAAGAGACCTCGACCAAACCCTACCTGTTGCGCGCTCTACACGAATGGTGTTCCGATCACGGATACACACCACACATTGTGGTCACGGTTGACGCCAACACCGTTGTTCCACGCGGCCATATTCAGGATGGTCAAATCACCCTGAATATTGGACATCTGGCCACCAATGGCCTGATTCTGGGTAACGACTACATTGAATTCCAGGCCCGCTTTGGCGGTGTCACGGAAGACATTTTTGTGCCCGTGGCAGCGGTGTCGGCTATCTACGCACGTGAAACAGGTGCTGGTATGGGTTTTGAAGTCGTGGAATCCGAACCGTACGCTGAAGGCGAAGCACAGGATGCAGCTCCTGAAGCGGCACCAGAAGCACCCACTGCCAAAAAAGACGCGGACAAGGTCTCGCACCTGAAGATCGTCAAGTAAGGCGCGTTCGATGCAAACAAAAAAGGCTCCCTACGGAGCCTTTTTTCTCTTGAGTAATCTGTAGCAGAACAGGTCGCCCAACAACGTGCATAGTCACTGAGCACAGCCAATAACACTTTCTTTAATTAAGGACGCTTACTTTAGCTTCTCTCTTAGTAAAGAAGAACATCAATTGCTACATTAAGTGCTAAGCAACTGGCCCAGAAGACTGGGCTTTCCACGCCTACCATCAATACTGCGCTCAATGATGTTGAACGAAGGCACTGCACCACTATCTCACACACGCCAAGTTCTACCCCTACTGCACCGCCTCCTCCTGATTACGGCGACGACCAGCCGCCACACGCCACTCCAGCAGGCTCTTGAGCATCACCGACACAATCGCGAATACCGCCAGCAGCGCAGCCGCTGTAAAGGCCGCAGCCGCCTTGTTATCGTTGTTCAACTGATCCACCAGCAGGGACAAGGTCAAGGTCTGATTCATGATGGTGCCAGACACCACGGACACCGCGCCGAACTCGCCAATCGCACGAGCATTGGTCAGCACCACGCCATAGAGCAAGGCCCATTTAATATCCGGCAAGGTGACGTGCCAGAAGATCTGCCAACCATTGGCCCCCAGACTTAACGCCGCTGCCTGCGCGTCCGAGCCTTGCGCCTGCATGATAGGAATCAGAATGCGAGCCACATAAGGCGTCGTCACAAAGATGGTCACCATCAGAATGCCGGGCCAGGCAAACATGAGCTGGATATCACGCGCGCTTAGCCACTGCCCCAGGGACGACTCCACGCCGTAGACCACCAGGTAGCACAGACCCGCTACCACAGGCGAGACGGCGTAAGGCAAATCCACCAAGGTACTGAGCAAACGACGGCCACGGAACTCATAATGCGTCAGACACCAAGCCAGCAAGATGCCAAAGACCATGTTCAGGGGCACCGTCAGCACCGCCACGAACAAAGTCAGCCCGATGGCGTGGAGCATATAGTCCTCTTGCAGATTGCTCCACAAGGCAGGCAAGCCATCACCCAAGGCTTTGGAGAAAATCAGTATCAGGGGCACCACCAGCAAACCCAGCACCAAGGCAATGCCCACGGTCAGAATCAAACGGTCAGCCGTGCTTTTAGGTGTTTTTCTCATGGTGCCCTCCGCTGCCAACCCAACAAACGGTTCTGCACCCACTGCAAGGTAAGCAACAGCAGCAAGGAGGCGATCAGAATCACCGAGGCAATCGCCGCCGCCGCCGGATAGTTGAACTCTTGCAGGCGTACAAAAATCATCAGGGATGACACTTCCGTTTTGTAGGGAATGTTGCCGGCAATCATGATGACGGCACCGAACTCACCCAAACTACGGATAAAAGCCTGGGAGGCTCCCGTGACCAGAGCCGGAATCAGCGGCGGGAACACCACTTTGCTGAACGTCTGCCAGCCACTGGCACCCAATGTATGGGCGACTTCCTCGTACTCGGCTCCCAGCTCTTCAATCACCGGCTGCACAATACGTACGACAAAAGGCAGGCTGGTGAAGGTCATAGCCAGAACAATGCCAGGGTATTGATAGGCGATCTTCCAGCCTTCCGGCAGAAACTGACCAAACCAGCCGCCAGGCACAAACAGCGTCGCCAAGGTCAAACCCGCTACCGAAGTTGGCAAGGCAAACGGCAGGTCTACCAAAGCATCGATCAGGCGACGCCCCGGAAACTCAAAGCGCGTAATAATCCAGGCAATAATGAACCCCACCACACTGGCAGTCAGGGTGGAGTAAAGAGCGGCGCTGATCGTGACCTGATAACTGCTGACGACGCGCTTATCGGTCACCGCACGCCAGTAATCGGCCAGACTCATGTCACTGACATACATGAACAAGGCCGACAACGGCAGCAGCACAATAATGGACAGGTACAGGACGCTAAAGCCAAAACTCAGCCCAAAACCCGGCATGACAGGGCGGCGCAGAAAGAAGATGGGCTTTAGCGCAGTCTTCGCCCCGGAATCCTGCGCCTCGCCCACAAGAGTGCGACTCATGAATTACTTGGCCAGCAACTGGTCCAACACGCCATTCGCAGCAAAGTGGCGGCTTTGAATGTCAGTCCAGGAGCCCAGAAGGTCGGTAGGGTTAATCAACTTGACTGGTGCGTATTTGGACTCAAACTCCTTGGCCACGGCAGGATCCGTTACACGGTAGTTGAAACCAGCCAGCAGACGCTGAATCTCCGGGGTGTACTGGAACTGTAGGTATTCGGTCGCTTCCTTGCGAGTGCCCTTCTGGTCAACCACACGGTCCACCACGGCTACGGGGAACTCAGCCAATACGCTGACGGGGGGCACCACCACTTCCAGTTCGCTGCCCTTGAATTCGTCGCTGGCGGCAATATTAAGCACTTCGGACTCAAAGGTCAGCAACACATCGCCCTGACCATTCTGGGCAAAAGCCACCGTTGCACCACGGCCTCCCGTGGGAAAGCTCTCGACATTAGCCAGCACCTTGCCGACAAACTCTTTGATCTTCGCTTCATCACCGCCGAAGGCTTCATTGGCATACAACCAGGACGCCAAATAGGTGTAGCGGGCATTACCTGAGGTCTTGGGGTTCGGGAACACCAGCTTCACATCGTCGCGCACCAGATCATCCCAGGACTTGATGTTCTTGGGATTGCCCTTGCGCACCAGGAAAGCGATGGTGCTGTAGTAAGGCGAGCTGTTGTTCGGGAATTTAGTGGCCCAGTCCTTGGCCACCGCGCCGCGCTCGGCCAGGAACTCGATATCGGTCACCTGGTTGAAGGTCACGGTATCGACTTTCTTACCCTGAATAATGTCCTGGGCCTGACGGGAAGTCCCGGCAAAAGACTGATCAATCTTGATGTCTTCACCCGTAGTGGCTTTCCAGTGCTCGACAAACTTGGGGTTGATCGCCGCAAAGGTCTCGCGCGCCACGTCAAACGAGGCATTCAGCAAAGAAACCTGGGCACTGGCTGTGCCACCCAGCAAAGACGTCAACAACAAGGCGGAGCCAACAACAGACTTCAATTTCATGGTGTTCCCCAGAGTTCGCGGACGCGGCCTTCGGAGCCCGTCACTGATGTTCAATCGCGTGCTTTCTATATAAGCGCAGCTTGGATAGATCAGATTATGGGTAGGGGGAAAGGCATTTAAAACGACATTTTCATCATGCGCTTATAACCAGAACCTACTGACTGGCTGAGCCAGTGCGTCTTGGACACCGCAATATTTTTCTGGTGATTGCTTCTTTGCAAAAAACCCGGCTATAATCATCAATTCGCCGGCTTAGCTCAGTTGGTAGAGCAGCGCACTTGTAATGCGAAGGTCGAGGGTTCAACTCCTTTAGCCGGCACCATGGTTATCAAGCACATACGCCACCCCTAACCGGGTGGCGTTTTGCTTTTCTGGTTCCGTGTAAGCACTTTGTAAACAGTTTTGGGAAATGCTGCGTACATTTATCCTATCGTTACAAAGGCGATTTCGTGCCGGCCGTAGCATTTCTTGTACAGCAGTAGTACTGTTCAGCCTATCACCAGCAACATGTTTATATGCCCAAAGGTGTCGCCCTAATGGGTGCGGGGCAGTCGCAACATGTCAGCCGCTTAGGTGAGTGATTTCCGCACCCTCAGATTGGACGGCACTAATTAGTACTTCGCTGTCATTAACAACCCCAGACTCCCAGGCTTGGCCTGCATGCAACAATTCAGGTGAAAAGAGCGAAAGCGAATCTCGATCGATCGCCTGTCCCAGCAGCTTCGTAATCAGTATTTCCCGAACATAGACCGATAGGGCCACTCCTGTTCTGGCCGCTGCATGTTGCAAATCCGCCTTTAGCTGTCTGGGCACAAACACTTTGATGGGCCACATATTCTTGCCCAGGTTGGGGGCAACCCAGGTGGTGGGTTCTGGCAGCGGATTTTCCGGATCAGTTGGCCCCGGCGCAGCACTGAACGAGAACCCGTAGCGGCCGTTTTTCGGAGACACCGTGCGTGGTGGCGCAAAAAAATCCGATCTTTGTGCGAACATCCGGCGATATTCATGCTCGCCATACAGATGCATCAAAAGTACGACACGCAACCAAAACGCTTCGGTCACGTTCATGACGTTCGTAACTTCATCCAAAGCGATACGACATGCCTCAGGCAGCCAAACCCTTAATTCAACGGCATCATAGGCGAGATCGTCGTACTCTCGGCTAGGCACGAGATTAGAGAACATTGGGATCTGCTCATCTACGGTTGGAGCCTTTGCTGGGCTGCTTTTCCTTTTCCTCTTGAACAAGCTCACTTAAAAATTCCCCTACGATTTTCCTTGTCACTTGTCCGCGTGCGGCTTACCTTGTTCCCCGTCGCTCGAAGTCGGCGCAAGCAGGTCAACGACATCGACGCCCAACGCATGGGCAATACGCTCCAACCCATCAATGCTGATGTTGGTAACGCAACGCTCAAGCTGAGAGACATAGGTTCGATGAAAGTCTGCCAACTCGGCCATGCTTTCCTGGCTCAGGCCTCGCTCGGTACGCAACCGCTTTAGGTTTATTGCGATTCTGGTACGCACCGCCGTTGGTATGGAAACTGTATTCGTGCTCATGCACGAAGAGTGGCGGACTACTGCTTAATGCACTACAGTATGTAACTCTACTGTTTTTAAATCTCATAAAATAAAGAGGAAAACATGCAACCATCCAAGGCTGGCTTGATCATTGCCACAATGGTGATCCTTCAAGGGTGCGGTTCGACAGGGAGTGTTTTGAAAATGGGACCCGATACATACCGTGTTTCCGCCTCTAGACACAATATGGCGGGAGGTTCGACCGCCGCCGAGGCTGGCGCCCTGCAAACCGCGAACTCCCATTGCCAAGGTCTTAGCAAAGAGGTGCTCGTCACAAACACGTCTTCCGATTTCGACCGCCCTTTCTACAACTACACTGCTACATTCCAATGCCTAAACAGCGATGATCCGGGGCTTCATCGTCCTCAATACAGGCCAGCGCCAACAACTGTTATTGAGGACCGCCGTCAGTAAAGCTAGCGGGAAACACAAATACTTACACTGCAGCTTACGCCATACTAGTTGTTGCTGGTGGGAGTTGAAAATGCCAAAACAAATATATTTCACCAAGAAGCTGGTTTATTCCAGCCCCTCAGATCAACGCGGAGACGAGAAGTTGTATCGCACTCAATTTGGACTCGTCCGTGAAGATGCACATCGGAATCTATACATCTGGCGCGAGAAAAAATGGGTTCGGCTATGGGAAGAACGGGGGGGACAGCTACTCTTAGTTCAGGGTCAACTCAACGAGGCTGGACTCCCTAGGGAAGCATATGGCTTGGCTGCTAGCACCGTTTATGAGGGCACTGCAGACTACCTATTGGATAAACTAAAAACATACTGGTGGACGCTATTGCCCCTTGCTTTTGCTGTTGGGGTCGTGACAACCTTGCACGCCTCCCCTTTATGGATAAGTGCAATATTTATTGCCATAATTTCCTTCATAATTTATCAAGAGCGTCACAAATCAGGCATCAAGAAAGCCCTAATCTGCTTGCTCCTGGGGCTGGCAACTTTCGCGGCATTATCATTTCTGATCGAAATCATATATGTGCTACTTCAAGCTCTCCAAGTAATCATGGGCTTGTGCGACGGCATAAACTGCGAGGCACCACACTTTTGGCTGAAATCCGATCCCCACTACGACCCAGACCTTGCAGGAGGAAGGGGACGCTATGGGCTCTGACGAAGCCAGCCAATCCGAGAAGGCTGCATGCCTAGTCAACGACGCTGAAATGCTACTGTTCGTCACCGGTGCAGGCATGGGTGTCGATTCCAGCCTACCCGACTTTCGCGGCAATCAGGCTTCTGGCGCGTAGCGGCATCGACTTCACTTCCATCGCCTCGCCCCAAGCCTTTCTGCAGCGGCCCGAACGTGCGTGGGGGTTTTATGGCCATCGCCTCAATCTCTATCGGCAAACCCCGCCACACGCTGGCTACGACCTATTGAAGAAATAGGGCGACAGTGCGCCTTATGGCTGCATGGCATCCACCACCAACGTAGATGGACATTTCCAGAAGGCCGACTTTGAAGCCAGCCGAATAACTGAATGCCATGGGTCAATTCATCATTTGCAATGCCTGGACGGCTGTACTGATGAAATTTGGCCGGTGGATGGCTTCCATCCCGTCGTGGAGGAGAAAAATTGTCTGCTTCTCAATGACCTGCCGCTCTGCCCTCATTGCGGCGATCTAGCGCGGCCCAATATCTACATGTTTGGTGCCGAAGAATGGCTCGAAGACCGGGCTTTAGCACAACGTAGAAGGCTGGAGCATTGGCTTCGTAGCGCCGAACGCCTGCTAATCATCGAAATTGGGGCGGGAACAGCCATATCCGCCACCCGCGACTTAACACATCGCATAGCGTTTGATTTCCATGCGCCGGTAATACGTATCAACCCGCGAGACCCTGCGATTTACGGCAATCCTAGCCACGTCAGCCTAGCCATGGAGGGCATGCAGGCCCTACAGAAAATCGACACTTTGCTAATAGCATAAGATACATTTCCATCACACCAAGACTTCCCTTCGCCCACAACCGAACATCAATAGAACCGGGAATGAGGAAATCAGAACATGCGAATTGAAAAAAACATCGTCGGAAAGTTGGCCAGGCGGGTCGAAACATTCGTTATTGCCCATACCAAGCGTAGCCTACGTCAGTTAGGAGGAGGCTCCTTGCTATCGGGTGAAGACTCGCCATTGCGCAATGTATGGGATGAAATCTGTGCCCAGCAGCAGGGAGAGGAGTCGTTTTACTGGTCGGCCTACGAGGAAATCATTGATCAGATTTTGCTGGACAAGGTGAACCACCTAGACCGCGCATCCCTACTGGCGTTGTGGACCCAAACCGATGACGGTTTTGACTGGCTCGAAGATCATCACGCAGACGAGGATGGAGTGGAACTGGTATCTGTGGATCACGGCACGGTGGTGACTTATCTAAGACGGCTTTTACTCCGAGAAGCTACTGACGAAGACAACGAACATATCCAGAGATACCTCTACCCTGAGGACTATGACCCAGGCGATGACGGTGACGAGCGCGAGCTACAGTTCTTCTGTCAACGCATCATATCTGGCGGCCAGACAGGCGTGGATCGCGCCGCATTGGACTTCGCTATCGAATATGGCTACCCCTACGGCGGTTGGGCACCACGCCGGCGCGAAGCCGAGGATGGCCCCATTCCTCCGAAATACCAACTCATCGAGTTGACTGAAGGCGGATATCGACAGCGGACCAAGCGGAATGTAGAAGATAGCAATGCCACATTGATCATCAATATCGGTGCGCTTGATGGCGGAACGCTGGCAACAAAGACATTCGCGCAAAAACTAGGACGGCCTTACTTCGTTGCTCAACTGGACACCGACACCCTAGACAGCATTGCCCTATGCATTGTCGAGTGGTTACAGGCTCACAGCATTCAAACACTGAATGTGGCAGGTCCGCGCGAGAGCAAACGACCAGGGATTTATTGCCTTACACGTGAGCTGCTTGACGCGATCGCCACCAGGGCGTAAGGCATCGCGCAAAACAGGGTCAGCGAGCTTCCCGCCACGATGAATATGGACACCTTGACATCCACCCTGCATCCCAACGCCCAAGGCGATGGCGGGAACAAACGCATTGTAATTGCTCTGAGCACTGAAACAAAAGCGAGCCAATACCGGTACAAGCCACAGCCGAGCCGAACCGTCAAACTAAAAAGGCTAACAAAAGTCAACATTCGGGCCGCCCATGTCGCCACGCCTACCACCACCATCGCGCGCAAGCGCACCTGTACTACTTTCAAAATTGAGGTTTTTTCCACAGGCCAAGTCGTTCCATAGCCTCCTGCCGCATCCTCTCCCATTCAACCCGACGAAGCACGCGCAGTTCGGCTCGGGCTGCTTTCCGCGCTTGAGCACGCTTCGCCACCCACTCGCGCCGCTGTGCTTCCTGCTGGGCAATTTCCTCATCGGAATAGTATTGTGGGCGAACCCGGGCGCTACCAAGCAGAAGTCGCTCAAGCGTGCGTCCAACGCATTCACCTTGCACATTCTGGCTTTGAAGGAACGCAATCAGGTCAAGCGACACATAGGTGCTGACACGCCGAAAACCAGCCTCTCGAAGGCGTTGCCGATACGCAGCCAGCCGTTGTGCGTTATTGTTTGCCGTGCTCATTTTCCACCTGTGTACCTTTCCCCGTAGAGGTTGCGCATTGCATTATCGATGTAGTACGCCGCCTCGACTATGTATCGGTCTCGCATGTCATCCTCGAATCGGCCCGACTCGTAAGTTAACGGTTGGAGGATGGACTGAGCATGAACTAGGTCCGACCAGGCGTTCATGTTCCGTCGGTAGTGGCCGAAGGTTAGGAGCCGGATAAGCCCCTTTAACAAACGGATGGCTGATTTCATTTTCAGTTCCTTGTGGGTTGATGGCTTGGTTTCGAGATAAGCAATGCGTACCTCGATGCCAAGGCATGCAATGGTCAGCGATTATGCGTTATCCCAAGGGAGCGGCAGGGACTGACTATTGCTTACCTTCTCTGCCTTCTCTTAATCCCTTCCCTCTATAGATGGTATTTCTAGATAGGTGTACGAAAATTGGACAAATAGAATGTGAAAAACTGCCCGCATAGCCCTGATGATTGGACACATAGCGATTCTTGACCCCCGATAATCGAGGCTGTAGGGGTCTGTATGTGTCCATTAATCGGGGGTCTGTTTCTGTTGTGCTTTTTCTGGCCTCCAATCCTTGTAAGCGGCTCTCTCTAGACTCTGCGGTCCTACGTCCATATCGGGGTGATGGTCGAGAGGCTGCCATGTGAGGGCATACCAGCTTGTTTTGTTTGGCCGTTGTCCCTGCCTTGTTTTGAACAGCAAACCACGACTCAAGAGCACCTCGAGCGCCGTCGCTATGGTTTGCTTGGAGGTCCAGCCGCGCTCCTCGTTAAGGTACGTCCAGGCGGCCAGCAAGCGCCCGTTGTTGTCGCCCCTGTACTGATGGGCTATGTCGATAAGCAATCGCGTCTGCTGACCCGTCAGTGACAAATAGGCCTGGCTCTCCAATACGGTAAACGGCATCAATAAAAAGCGGCTGCCGTCGCTGCGGTTGCGTTTGAATCTGGACATTCATCGCGCCCCCTTGCCGGACAACCACACACAAAGCCAGTATAGAACCACCTGCAACTCGCTCATTGCAGCCTCCCCGATGCGTCATGGGTATGTAGGGTGCTCGCTTTGATGGCTACCATCAGCCTATCAGCGGTAAAGCCTTTGGTTTGCAGGATCGGGCCAAGCCTCAGGAATGACGCTAACGCCGCTTCATCCGATCCGACACCGATACGCTTGGCATGACCGATTACGGCAGGCAGTAGCGTGCCTAGAATGAATCGCTCGTGCTTATTCATGGCGTTATTCATGATCGACACCTGCCTTCGAGAAATTCGGTTCGGAGATCAGGACATACATTGCTACGCTGTAATGGGCGAAGCCATCCGAATCAACTGTGACAGTGCGACTTGATTTGATTTCAAATCCCATCTTGAGAAGGTCTTGAACGCGTCCTGCCGGGTGAGAAATGCCGTTTGCACGCAACTCATGCGTATGGCGTGGAGCGGTGCGCAATAAAGCAATCAGCCTGGCACGTTGCGCTTGCGTGGTGGTACTACGGCTCTCGATAGTGTTATGTTGAGCCATCAAACGAGAATCATTGCGTGGTTCCGTCTTGCCAGTCGTGACAGTGATGGAATGGCCTTGGTCTTTAGTGCTCGTTTCTGTTTGCTCGTGGGGACGGGCATTTTTCATTATTTGCCTCCCTTCTTTGCGGTCAGTCGCTCCAAAGCATCAGCAGGCCACAGTAAAAGGCGGTTAGGCAGCTTTACCGGGCGAATGCCGTAATAGTGTCCATTGCGACACAGGGCGGCACGAAGAGTTTGTGGCTTAATCCCCAAGCTCTGCGCTAAGGTTTCAGTCGAAAGGTGTGTATTCGTCATGGCGTTATCTCAATCAAGTTTAAATAACGCCACTTCACGCGGGGGAATACCCCCCATCCAGCCAAGTATCGTAAAAACAAAAACCGCCTGAAACCCTCATGAATAAAGGCTTAGACGGATTTCAAGCGACGGGGGAACTATTCTGTACTTGTGGTTCCCCCGCTTTCCCCTTTTTCCCCCGCTTCTTTCTTGTCTCTCGGACGTGTCCAAAGCCCCCCTTGCAACGCCTCACGCTTAACCGTTGCCCCAGATACCGGACCACGCTGCCCATTGACTCCACGCTTGCGCATTTCGGCGGCCACGCGGTCGGCCATATCCGTCAGACTGCTATATGTGCCCCCCTTGGCATCACGCGTATCTAGTTCGTCGGCAATAGCGCGGGCCTGTTCCTTCCAGTCGGCGGGGTTTTCCTGCTTCTTATCGACACCAACCACAGACGAGGGGGCGACGACATCAACCCGTCTTGTCTCGATCTGCCCCCCCGTGGCATTAAAGGCCTCAAGTAGCGCACCAATAGTTACCCCTTCCGGTAACAATGGAGCGTAGGTTAACTCACGATCACCGGGCCTCTCGTCCAAGATGATTAGGTTCTTAGGTGAATAGGCATCATAGAATGCGGACTCAAATTCATCCTTCCAGACAAATACGTTGGCTGGCAGCTTGAAGGGAGACTGCTCACGCCATGCGGCATAGCCAAAATCCGGGCTGACATGGTCATTTTCATCTTCCGGATATTGCATTTTCAATTGATGCTGAAGCATATAAAGGCTAGCAAGAATAGCGTCCCATTCTTTAGAAAGAACTTGCATAGGAACATTAGCAACGAGGCGATACGCCGTCATGCCACCGAGAACATTGATAGCTGTTTCTGCATCGCCCGAGAGTTGCCGGGCAACTTTGTCCGGCGATAAACGCCATCCTGTTATGTATGGAATCGCCCGTACTGGGATGGCATTGCGCCCCCCGATTTCAATAATCAAGCGTTCATTGCCCATGTTTTGCCACCTTCAATGCATCCTTCACAAAAAGGGTGCCAGCATCAGGCCGGTGAAGGTGTCCGGCTTTTCCCGCCGTCGCGGTAGACGCTGGCTTAAAACGGTTGCCTGAAGCCGTCAGGCGGCGGTAATTACTTTAGGCTTGGCTGCCTCGGTCTTTGGCTGCGCCATCCCTGCTTGCTCCAACATCCAGCCCTCGATTTTCGTGTGCCACATACGCAACAAGTCCAGCGGGCGGCGGCGATAGTGTTTCTCAGCTGTAGCACTCGGCTTATGGCCTTGAATCTGGGCCACTACGCCCGCAGGACACTCCACCCATTCGGCCAGCGTGCCAAAGGAGCGACGAAGGCCATGTATGGTCAAGTGCGGCAATCCAGCGGCCTGTATAGCTTTGTTGTGTGCCACGCGCGGCTCCTGAATACGCCCACTCTCGGCGGTCGGGCTAAAGAACACCCACTTGGACGGTTTCCACTGCTTGCCCTGCTCTTGTAGGCGTTCAAGGTAGCGGACATTGGGCTGAACGCTATTAAGTCGCTGCAGATCCAGCAGCAGGCTTTTAACGTAAGGAGTCAGCGGTATGGTGCGCTCACCTTCGACCTTGTCGGCAATGCGGATGCTGTTCCATTGAAAATCCACGTCAGTCCATTGCAACCCGGCCACTTCCTCGCGGCGTGCGCCGGTCAGCAAGGCAGTTTGCAGGTAGGCACTGATAACCGGGTTGACGATGGCCCGCACGTGCTCAAACCACAGCTTCAACTGCTCACGCTGCAAGCAATCATCCTTAGCTTGGGCCTTTGGCAGTTCGGCACGCATAACACTGGTGCTGCATGCGTCCGGCCGAGCTTGGGCTTTGTATTCAGGGCGGTCAGAACACCAGTTAAGGAAGGCACGCAAGCGAACAAAGGCGCTACGAGCTACGGTCGGACGGTGTTGCTGCTCTCTGAGCCAGTCAGTAACGGCAGTGCGGTCGATTTTCGCCAGCGGCGATTGCAGCAGGCCATGAAGCGGCCCCGGCAAGGTCTTATCCCCCTCGCCCTTTTTGCGGCCTCGTGTTTTTTCCTTACCACCTGCATCCGATAGCCGTTGATGGTCTAGCAGCGTGCGGTCGCTCCATTTGCGTGCGCGGGCTTTCAGGTATTTGTCCCATGCGTCGATGGCGGGTGCTTTGTCGCTCGCTGCCTTGGCACGTTTGGCGGCATCTGCGGCAGTCACTTCGGCCTTAACTTCTCGCGGGTCGCGGCCATCGTCAATAATGATTTGCAAGTTACGGGCTTTCTCGCGTGCCTTATCAATTGTCCATGCGCTTACATCGCCAATGGTTACACGGATGCTTTTACCGTCTAGCCGACCCTGAAAGATATAAGCCTTTGCGCCTGCGGTAGCACGCACCGCAAAACCGGGGGCGTCGCTATCCCATAAAAAGGCTTGGGCTTTTCCGGCTGGGCAAACAAAATCCCTTACCCTGCCTGCCGTGAGTTTTACGCGCTTGGTCATTGCGTGAAGGTTTCCATGTAAGCACTATGTAAACAATATTATGGAATGCCTTTCAACATCAATCAACCTTCACATTTATGTAAACATGACGAAAGGTACGTGTTTACTTGTTATCATGCTTTATACAGAATCTCGATCAACATGCATGAACGCCCAGAAATCATTATTTTTTCCCACTTGTAATGCGAAGGTCGAGGGTTCAACTCCTTTAGCCGGCACCATGAATAAAAAAACGCCAAGCTTTTGAAAGCTTGGCGTTTTTTTTATTACTACTTAGCGTAGGTGTAGTGGTACGTGCGAAATCCCCACCCAGAACGCAATGTAGGTAGCTTGGTGACTAACGCTAACAGCTGTTGTATCAGTACACATGATATCATCGGTCAAAATTTTTTTACTAGAATCGCAGAACCTAACTGCACCTGATCGCGGTACATATCAGCAGTACTTCCTTTATGTGATCATGTTTTCGTAAGGCACATACAGAATGGTTGATGTTACAAACATTGAAGAGATTACAGACTGTAATTCTTCAGTAGAACTGAAATTAGAAAAAAAGAAAAAAACTGCTCTTAAAGCCCTATATCAAAGATGGGAAAAGCATCCATACGTCGAAACTCGCGGGAAATATATTCCATCAGGCCCTGTCGTTTTCGACTTGAGGAAAAATAAAAAATATCCGAACTATCTATATCGCAACATCAATTATCTTCGTTTCAATACAATCGAAGATAAAATAATCTCAGAATGCATTAAAGACGCAAATTTATGCGCAGGCCAATCATTAATATCTATTGATCAAGACTCATTAAAAAATCAAGACAAAATAGAAAATGGGGTTTTTCTAATCAACAATGGAAATAAATTAATATTATCCAGCAATAAATTCATCACTGATTTTAAAAAAAATGAAAATGAAAAATACATAAAAAGACTAATATGGAGATATCACAATGATTTCATAAATAAAAAATTCACACAAGAAGATTTAATTCAAAACGGAGAAAAATTAAAATACTTTGAAAAATCCACCAGAACTCATGAATTGATACAAGTAAGTGGCAACAAAATACAAACATATCTATTTTGCGAGAAAAATAAAATATCAACACCTGCTATGTATTACATACGAACAGGTGATGATATATTACTAGACACTCCAAACTGGATAGAGAAAAAACATGGCTTTGTTATTAAAGGCGGCGAAGGCTGCAGTGCTCAGCATGTATACGTATTCAAGAGAGATGGTGAGAAATATTATGATTTAATGCATGGCAAGGAATATGATCGTGCATCAATCCTTTCTCTGTTAGCGTCATTACCAAGCGTAATTGTTGAACAACGCTTAGGAGAAGAATCTGGCGTCATTCCAATAGACATTAAAGTCTATTGTATGAATGCTCGACCAAAATACATTCTTCTAATTAATAGAAACCATAAGCGAGAGTATAGGAGCGTATTCATCAAAGGATTTGATGTAACAAAAAGAGAATTTGAAGATAATCCAATGAAAGACTCTCGGCTGGTTCTTTTACCGTGCCCAAATAAAGACATAGCTAAAGAGCTAGAAGATGCCCTAAAAAATGCCGGAATTGATAATATATTAAATTTTTGCTCAGACTTATTGAAAAAACTCAACTACAAAGATTTTGTGAGCTTAGACGTATTTAATATGAATAATAAAATCTATCTTGGCGAATTCACGAAAACGCCAGGGGCATTTATGCAACATATATTCAAAGAAAAAACAATAAATAATATTTTTTCATAAAACTGGATTTTGGAAAAATAAGACTAACTTTAAAATTTTGTTTCTTATAATAGGTCATAAAAAATCAATCCATGACGCAAAAAATAGATTCCCTAATCAGCCAGGAAATAAAACAACACAATAGTTTTGATGAACTGTGGAACAGTGATCATGGATCGTATCAAGAATATTTTTTTCACAATAACGACGACTGGTCAAAAGTAATCGTAATGTTCAATGGGGCTGTCAGCCCAAGCCAACGTCGAGATGGATATACGTTTCAAAGATGGTCATGGGCATCACAATTTCGCCATCCGGTTATTATTATTTCGGATCCTACAACTTATGGCGAAAATGGCTTAAATCTAGGTTGGTATACGGGCCCTCAAAATACCCCATATCTACCTAATGCCTTAGAAAAACTAACGCAATATATTCTACAAAGATCCCCTAATGCACATATAGTCTCATTCGGCTCATCAGCTGGTGGGTTTGCTGCCCTTGCAGGATTACAGCTCGGATACTTTGATACGGCCATTGCCGTGAATCCTCAAACCGATATTGAATTGTATCCAGTAAAGCCGCCTTTAAGGCGATATTTAGACTGGTATGGTAGAACCTCAAAATACACATCAACAGAAGCTGATCGTCAAAGGTTTTCTCTAATCCAAATGGGATTCAAAAAAGCCAAAGAAAACTCTCAAATTATATATATCCAAAACACTGATGATGTCATACATCACCTGGAGCATATGCTTCCATACTGTGACTCATTAACAAAGACTGGATTTAAAGTGGCTTTAAAACCTCATTTATTTTCTAACCCCGGCTTAGGGCATAATCCACCGGCAATTAATGGGTTGAAAAAAATAATTGGTGAAGATTTTTCGTCTCTGATAAATATTTAACACAGCTTTAAATATTCTCCATTAAAAATCCCTTGCTAATAGAAAACACTAGCAAGGGATTTTATTTATTTAATTCGCAATATAGTATCTAGAATTTCACCTGACCTAAGAGCATATCTCTCACCCCATCGATAAATTTCCCACTAATTACATCCCAAGTTCGATTCTCCATTACCCATTTACGGGCATTAGAACCCAGATTAGAGCGTTTCCCTTGGTCATCAATTAATTCTAACAAACTCTCCGCCAGACTACTCAAAGAGCCTTTTTCAAACACAACACCGGTCTTTCCATTCACAACCATCTCAGCCAAGGCTTGAACACTAGACACCAATACGGCCTTCTCCATGGCCAATGCTTCCAACGGTTTCATTGGAGAAACCATCTCGCATACTGGCCAAGACTTTCGGGGGAAAGCAGCGATATCAACAATGGAGTAATACTCCGCAGCCAAAGAATGCGGCACTCGGCCTGTCAGCAGGATTTTGTCCCGAATGCTACTTGCCTCAGCCAACTCTTGGATCTTGCTGAAGTACGGCCCGTCACCCACCAAGAGAATCTTGAAGTCGACTGACGGATCTCTCTGGCTCATCAATTCACAAGCCAATATCAGATCATCCAGGCCTTCATAATCTTGGAAAGAGCCAATGTAGCCAATAATGGCAGTATCTTTATTGATTCCCAGCTCGTCCAACAACGCCTGGGATTTATCACTAGGGCTAAAATCCTCGGGGTTCGTGCAGTTGGGAAGAATGATAATTTTCTCCTCCTCTACTCCACGAGAAATCAACTCTGTCTTCATCGCTCCTGTCAGGGTAAAGACCAAATCAGCTTGTTTGGCCACCATAGTTTCAAAGTTGCGAATTTTCTCAGTTTCATGCTTGCGTTGTGGAGCCGTATCGCGAGACTCATGCACAATCTCCCAAAGCCCCGACACTTCGTATACAAAAGGAAGGCCATTTTTCTTGGCAGCAATCAAACCTGGTAAAGATATTTGATAAGTTGAACGTCCGTGCACATAATCAGGCTGCTCATTTTTCAGCACTTCATCAAACACATCAACGCAATCTTTCATATACGTTGCTTCATCACGAATCCTGACCGATTCACAAAATGTTTTGTGATAAGAAAGCCCGTCGATCTGCGCTGTAATACTTTCAGATTTAAGGTCTTTCTTCACATCATATGGAAAATTAGGACGTGTATAAGCTCTGACATCTAGACCATTTTTTATCAATGACCTTGCCAAGCCATGAGCTCGTGTTGCGTATCCACCCGAAAAATATGGCAAAGAGCTATGCAGAAAATACACAGACTTCTTCTTATCAAAATACGATGTAAAAACCTGCCCCTGCTTCCTGCAGTATTGAAAATACTCTTTAAATAGAGCCAAATAGGACTCGCTTTTCTTCTGAAGGATATTGGCCGTTTTATTCAGTACTTTTCGCTCAACACATAAATCAGCAATATTTTTATACTTTTGAGCATGAAACAAGGCTTTCAAATACAACTCAAAAGTTCGGTAGCTATCCGATTTTTCGTAGCCATACTTGGCTAATGCCAATGCGTTACTGATCTTTCCTTGAGACAACTCTGTCGCCACCAGCTCGCACCATTGCTCCTCATCATCAAAAGACAAAGTCTTCTGTCGATCTCCTAAAACCCGAGCCATAGCAGATCTCAAGGTAAGCGGAGTAACAAGCTCTTCCCCATTCGACAGGAAAATCACAGATGCATGAACAGCAGAGCCATAACGGAACAAATCAAGCTTGTCGTCTTTATATTTCCCGCAATGAACAAAAGGAAGCATTTCCTCAAGCTTTTCCTGGAGGTGACCCGCTTCGTAAGAAACGGCGTTACTCCAATAGTCATTCGAGGGTTGCCATTGACTCGAAATCAGAACAGGTACATTCAAGTAAAGAGCATCCAAGCCTCTTTGAAAGGATGAACCAGCCCGATATGCCTTCTGCGCTTGCTGTGGCAATATCACCATATCGCTCAGGGCATAGTAATCACCCAAAGCCTGCTGAGCATGGCACTCAAGACGGATCAGCCACGAGGATGTAGAGTACTGATCAGTCAGCTTCCTGCTTTCGAACGACTGCACAGTATCGCCTTCAACCCAAAGCAAAGTAAGCTGGCCATACTGCTGCTGCAATTGTTCAAACGACATCAATACTTCCTGCTGCTCCTCAGAGCGGCCTAAACCGGCCAAATAACAAACTACAGTGTCGCCTTTCGGAATACCCAGCTTTTCCCGGAGTACAGGGTCAGCCGACTTGAACACAGGCACATCGATATAGCTCAACTCCAGCTTGCTACTGTTATCACTGCCGTAGTCTGAGGAGAGAACCTGTCCATCCCCATTACTGGCCAGCTTGCGACGGCAAAGCTCCAAGTTCACACTAAAGTACTTTTCACCCAGTTGCGTTGAAAGCTCTTGGTAGAGCTCGTAAGCCGTTGAATATTCCGCTCGCGAGAACGCATCTGCTGCAAGTCGTACTTTGAGCTGCATCATGGTTACTGCTTCCTTCTTCCATATAACTGTCGATCAAACATATACCCTAACTGGATCAATCCGGGATTTTGGCCAATTTTGATTTCATAACGACTATCGAACCCCGCGCAACACATCAGATCGCGGCATCAGAACAAACGACATATATCAATTCTAGTGAAGTCACAAGGGGCGACTTGGGGTTGGCATTTCTCGCTCCAAAGCACCCTCATCTCTAGCAAAGAAAGACAAGGCGCACTATGTCTGTATCTGTGGCGAATAAAAGCCAAACTCCCTACTGCTGACAGCAGCACATTCCGAACGTCGGAGGACGATATCAGACTGACGCTCCTAAAACAGCGTAACGACTGCTAAGGAGTCGACCATAATTCGCCTGAGGCACTTTTAAAAGTAAAGGGCCATCAAGAAGGCATAATGTACATTTTCCATTCATGCCACTGACCTCTTCCCACTCAGAGTCAGGATGGATTTTTATGAACTTGAAACTATACTCGAGCACTTTCCACAAAACAGATACAAGTATTATTTTGAAACCAATTTTAGAGTTACTAAAATTTATTTTTGTAAGAAAAAGACAAAAATCAACAATAAAGATATTCTTCATCTCTCGTGAAATCGTTCTTGTATGTCAAAGCACGTAAACATTCCGATAGCAGCAGCGATAACTATCAACACACAGTGAATGAATCAGCGACGTGATGCAGCAAAGGCTCAACACTCTTGCCTAGGAAAGAGGAAAGTTCAAACATTCGACTAAATCCACAAGTTGAGTCGCCCCCAACAGAACCATCGTCCGCTCCAGCTCCTGAGCGACCAAGCTCAACACTTCTGAGACACCCTGCTCGCCACCTTGCGCCAAACCATAGGCCACGGCGCGCCCCAGGAATGCGCCCGTCGCCCCACAAGCGATGGCTTTGGCGACATCAGCACCCCGCCGAAAGCCGCTGTCGATAAACACCGGCATCTGCGTTTTGACGATATCCATGATTTGCGGAAGAACGCTGATTGTTGAAGGCGCACAGTCCAATTGTCGGCCACCATGATTGGACACGATCAGCCCATCTACACCGTAATGCAAGGCCAGACGCGCGTCCTCGGGATGAAGTACCCCTTTGATCAGCAACGGGCCGTCCCACTTGGAACGCAACCAGGAAACATCATCCCACACCAGACGACGGTCCATGCTTCGCGCCAGCAATGCCGCTTGCGCCTGGGCTGAACTGGCCCCTTCTGTAGGCATCAAGTTGACGAACTGGGGCTGTCCCGCCAAAGCCTGGCGCCACAGCCAGCGGGGCTGCGAGGCCATATCCAGCAACAGGCGGGGGCCTGGACGGAACGGCAATTTGAAGCCGTGGCGTATGTCCTTTTCTCTATAGCCACCTACAGGCACATCGACGGTCAACACCAAGGCCTCGAACCCGGCTTGGCGGGCGCGATCCAGAATGGAATTGGCCATGCCCCTGTCTTGCATCACATACAACTGCATCCAGCATGGGCCTTCGCAGACTTCACGCACCTGCTCCAAAGGGCTATTGGACGCTGTGGACAAAATGTACGGCAAACCCGCCTTGCCTGCAGCACGCGCCACGTGCAGATCCCCACGTGGACGCACGACATCGATCAAGCCAACCGGAGCGACACCAAAAGGCGCAGCCCATCGGCGTCCAAAGACCTCTATTTCTGTTGATACCGCCGACGTATCACGCAAACTGCACGGCGATAAAGTCAGCGTCTGCAAATCTGCCTGATTACGAGTCAAACAGAGTTCGTCTTCTGCCCCACCAGCGACATAGTCATACACAAAGCGTGGCAGACTGCCTTGAGCCGCTACCTGAAAATCCTGAATATTGAGCCGCATGATACAAGCTGTCTCCCACCTGATGCCGGGTGCTCAAGACCCGATTCAACTTAATTGTTTAAGCATCAAGTATATGACTGAATGCATCGCTCCATGCAAAGAAAACACGTCTGTTTCTGCTCAACCAAAGGAGAACGTGTTGGCAAGAACAGGCGACTTAGCTGACAACGGGCAGACCGTGGATCGTACAAGGGTCAACCAAACAGATACGCCGACACCTTGGCTGACTAACTCCTGCTCTGCACGGACTTCTCACTACTACGACCCATCTCCAGATTCGGTACTGGGTCATCAGTCGAAAGCAGAGCTTTTACTTCAACCCTGTAAATAGGGCAACTTCGTGACGTGGTGCTTAACAAGTACTCCAAACTTTGCAAACCAGGCCATACTGGCTAACACTTGCTCAGAAAGAAGCAGCGGTTCAAGCCAGAAGCTTGAAACCGCTGCGTTATTCCTGGGGCAGTCTTTACACTCCAACCGGCGTCACAAGACGGCCTTGCGTAACGTAACGCTCAACATTCTTCAACACCAGCTCGCACATGGCGGCTCGGGTTTCACGGGTTGCGCTCCCTACATGGGGCAGCACTACAACGCGCTCGTTGCTGAGCAATTCGGCAGGCACTTCGGGTTCGTTCTCGAACACATCCAGCCCTGCCCCGCCTAATTGACCACTTTCAAGAGCTGCAACCAATGCTTTTTCATCCACCACAGAGCCGCGAGCAACATTGACCAGGTAGCCCTCGGGCCCGAGGGCTTTCAAGACCTCGGCAGACACCAGATGGTAAGTTTGCGGGCTGCCGGGGCAAGCCACGATAAGAAAATCGCACCATTGCGCCAAAGCCAGCAATGAAGGCTCGTGCGGCCAAGGCAACTCAGGTTTGGCGCTACGTGTGTGATAGCGGATATCCATATCAAAGCCAATCGCACGACGCGCAATGACCTGCCCGACTCGTCCCATGCCCAGCATCCCCAGGCGCTTGCCGCTGACCCGAGTGCCAGGCAGGGTGGGGCCGACACGCGGCCAGTCGCCACGCCTCACATGACGGTCTGAAGCAGAGACGCCCCGTACCGTATCTATTAGCAGACCGATCGCCAAGTCAGCCACGCAATCGTTCAATACGTCCGGCGTATTGCTCAGCATCACCCCACGCGCACGAACTGCATCCAGGTCGATGGCATCGTAGCCCACACCCAGGCTGCAAATGGCGTTCAGGTTTGGCAAGGCATCAATCAGTGCCTTGTCTGCGCCCTGCGTTCCGGTGGTGATCAGCACGGTAAATTCACCTCCGTGCTCACGCAAGAACGCCGCTTGGTCAGGCGCATCACTCAGGGTTTCGACCGGGCACAAGGCAGGCAGTTTGCCCGCCAGCGGTGGGGGCAAGGGACAGGCTTGCAGAATCTTATGGCTCATGGTCATGCTTCACGTGTAAAGACGTCGAAATCGACTTGTTTCAATAGTGCATTGCTCTGGCGTATGACATGGCCGGCAGCAGAGGCCTTGCGACGATAGGCCAACCAGCGCGGGTCAGCCTCCAGCGCGTTACGACGGGCTTCCCGGTCTGCCATATCCTTGTATGCCCACAGATGAACCACCTGATTCAGCTCGCCCACCTCTGTGGTGTAGTAACCGTGACAAGCACCCAGATGCTCGATTTGTACGGCACGCCCTTCCGTGGCATACAGGGACAGGAAATCACGCAGCAGGCCGGTGGGGATGGTATAGGTTCTTTGGTCGATAATCATGTTGCGAATCCGTTTTTATCCAAGGTATTTGGGCAAGAGCAGCGAAATGACCGGGAAGGCCAAAAGCACCGCCAGGCGGAAAACATCAGCTACCACGAAAGGCAAGACCCCCCGATATAACGTGCCCATCTTCACGTCGGGCAGCAGGCTTCTCAGAACCATGACGTTCATGCCCACGGGCGGGGTGATGAAACTGATTTCAGTGACCACCACCACGATGATGCCGAACCAGACCAGGTCAAAACCCAGGTGCTGCACCAGCGGGTAGAAAATAGGCACGGTCAGCAAGACCATGGACATGCTCTCCAGCACGCTGCCCAGCACGATGTAAATGGCGCAAATCAGCAAAATCACCACGATCGGGTTCATATCGAACTGCTGCACCCAGCCCTGCAAGTCGCCAGGCATGGAGGTGAAATTGATAAAGCTGGAAAACAGCAAGGCGCCGATCAACACCATGAACAACATGCCCGTGGTACGTGCCGACTCGACCAGCACATTGGAGAGCACTTGCCAGGTCAAACGGCCACGCAGCAAAGCGAACAAAAAGGCACCGCAAGCACCAATCCCAGCCGCTTCAGTAGAACTGAAAACCCCGCCATAAATACCGCCCATGACAATGATGAACAGCACCAGCACACCCCAGACGTCACGCAACGCACGCAAGCGTTCTTTCCAGCTCATGCGCTCACCGGGGGGCCCTGCTTTGGGGTCGCGCCATATCGTCCACCTGACCGCCAAGAGGTAGAGACCCACCGCCAGCAGCCCCGGCAAGATTCCGGCAGCAAACATCTTGCCTATGCTTTGCTCAGTCAAGATGGCGTAGACCACCATGACGATAGAGGGTGGAATCAAAATACCCAGTGTGCCACCGGCAGCGATGGAACCGGACGCCAAGGCACGGCTATAACCCAGTCTGCGCATTTCCGGATACGCCACCTTGGACATGGTGGCCGCCGTTGCCAGGCTGGAGCCGCAGACGGCACCAAAACCACCACAGGCCACCACCGTGGACATGGCCAAGCCGCCTTTACGATGGCCCAGGAACGCATACGCAGCCGCATAGAGCTCTTTGGACAACTTGGCTTGGGTAATGAAGTTACCCATCAAGATGAACAGCGGCAGCACGGACAGCAAATACTGAAATCCGCTCTCGCGTACCACTGCGCCGGTCATGGCGTAGGCCGAGGGCCAATTACGCATGATGCCAACACCCATAAAACCCACCAGAGCCATGGCAAACGCTACGGGCACCCGCAGGAAAATCAAGAGGAGCATGGCTGCAAAGCCAATCAATGCTTCAGTCATTCTGTGCCTCTTCTTCCGGACGGGCCGTATCTGCGTTCATGTCTCGGCAAAGCTGTCCCAACTCCACCAGTGTGTTGACAAACAGCATGATGCTCATGAAATAAACAACCGGAGCCAGCGGCAGCCCCAGCAAGGTAGTCTGATCCAGGTACTCGGCTGCCGATTCGGCTTGCGTCCAACTGACCATCGCCAGCAAGGCACTGATTCCCGCTGCCAATACGTGGCTGGAGACATGGACGACACGCGCCCCCTTCTGTCCACCGGGAACAGGCACCAGATCGACCACAACGTGCTCACGCTCCATGGTGGCGAACACGATGCCGCAAAAAATGACACCCACCATCAGTATTTCGGTCAGCTCTACCGCCCCCATGACTGAAACATTGAAAACATAGCGCCCTAATACATCAGCCAACGTCAGCAAGGCCAGCGAGACCATAAACAACTCGGTCAACCGTCGCAGACCCGCTCTTAACAAAGAGAGAATGGAGTTCATGCTTTGTAGCTCCGGGGCTGCTGGCGCACGAAGCGCACAGCAGGTTCAAGACAGTCTGAATGCGCGGATCAATGACCACCTTCCCGCGCTTTCAGGTCGGCCCGGAACTCGGCCAGTACGGCAGGCCCGTCTATACCCTTGGCTTTAGCAGCGGCAAGCCAGGTTTGCTCAAACGCGGCAGTACGCTCCTTGACGGCGGCAACCAGCTCTTCACTGGCAGGGTGAAACTGCACATTACTTGCCTGCAGGGTTTTCAGGGCGGCCACATCCGCATCCCCCCAGGCCTTGCCCCCCAGACGCGCAATATGTTCACCAGAAAGACCCATCACGATCTCGCGGTCTTTTTCAGACAAGCGATCAAAGGCACCCGGATTCATGATGATGCCGTGCAAATCGGCATAAAGACCGCCGGGAAAAACCGTCGCATGTTTGACGACGCTATCCAGACGAAACGACACAACCGACTCAGGCGGGAAAAGAACCCCATCCACCACGCCGGTACTAAGCAGTTCGTATGATTCGGATGCGGGCTTGACCACCGCGTTCACATTCAGCGCCTTGGAAAGGTCCGCTTGCATCCCACCGCCAATCCGCAGCTTCAGACCCTCGAAATCGGCCATGTTCTGTACCTGTTTTTCTGTGGTGTAGACACTGCCTGGGCCATGACCGTAAATGCCCAGCAACTTGATACCGCGATGCTCTTTGGCATCTTGCAGGTACTTGCTGTAGATATCCCACGCGGCCAGTGAGGTGGACTCGGCGCTGTTGCCGGAAAACGGCAGCATGGCAAATTTCATCAAGTCGAAATTGCCGGGGTAATAAGAATAGGAAATAAAGGCCAGATCAACGAGACCATTGCGTACCGCATCCAGATGCCCGACCGGGTTGGTGGCCGCCTTGGTCAGGAAGTTGATCTTGACGCGCCCGTCGGTGGCCTGCTCTACCTCTTTGGCCCAGGGCTTCATGAAATTAGCGACCAGAACATGGGTCTGCGGAATCCAGGCCGAAAAAGTCAGTTCCACCGGTTTGTCCGCTTTGGCGGGGCCCGCCGCCACACCCAGGCTCGTTAAGGTCATACCCAACAGGCGAGAAATCCATCGGTTCTTCATGGGGGAATCCTTTTTAGTGGTAGATCGTTATAGGTATAGTTAGTCAGGCCCTTCAGGAAACAAGAGCCTGCTCAATCAAGGTTGTGGCATCGCCGTCATGATGCATACCCAGTTGCGTGGCGATTGCCGTTGTCAAAGGCGGCCACTGGGCAAATTGCTGGTCAAACTGAGGGTTGGACTGAAAGCTCAATCCCGCATCGGCCCCCCGGCCATAGCGGGATTTGGCAGCCTGTACCAGGTCTGCCACCTGAAGACGCTGGGCGGGAAGATTCCACACCCGAGCTGCAGGTAAACGCACTGTTTCCAGGCGCGCTGTTGTCAGAAGGTGCCGTACACAGGCCGGTAAGGAAAGCAGCCATATCCACCCCTGTGGGCCGATGGGACATTCGTACGTACTGCCAGTGGCAAGGGCGTGAATCAAAGCACTCGCAAAGGAAGACAGCGCCGTTTCGGCCGTCATGGGCCGGGCAACCACGGTAGGCAAGCGAACCGAGCGGCCATCCAGAAAACCCCGGCGGCTGTAATCGGCCAGCAGCAACTCCATCATCCGCTTCTGCGTCCCGTAACTTAAGGTGGGAGCAACGGGGGTGTCATCATCCACCTGCCGAGGCAGCGGTGTACCGAAGACGCCAATACTGCTGGCATACACCACAACGGGACATTGGTCTTGCTGTCGCAACTGTTCCAACAGGCTCACCGTGCCGGTGATATTGACACGCAGACCCAGCGCGAAATTCTCTTCAGCCAGTCGACTGGTCACCGAAGCCAGATGGAAAACCGTATCGGGTGCAGGCATCAAAGCAGCCTGCAGCGCAGCAGTATCGGACAGGTCGCCGCGAATACAGCGCAGGCCAGGCAGGTGGTGATCGCCGTGCTCGTCAAAAGCCAGATCCATCAGCGTCAGGCTTTCAATCTCATTGGCCGCCAAAAGCTGGGCCGCCGCACGGGAAAGGGCTTGTCCGATGTAGCCGTTAGCACCAGTAATCAAGACATGCTTCATGGCTTATCTCCCGACAGCCTGCATATACGCAGCATCATGATGACGTGGTGCAGCCAGCACGCCGCGATCACGCAAGGGCTGGCACCAAGTCAAACCCTCTGACGGCAATCCGCGGGGCTGATACTCGCAGCCCAGCCAGCCATCGTAAGCCAAGGCAGGTAAAGCGGCGACGCCTTCCAGCAAGGCATGCTGTGCAAGATCAGGCTCGTAACGCCCATCGGCACCCGCAATCTGCACATAACCAATCCAGGGCGCACAGGCCGCCACGCTGGAAAGGACGTCCAGGCTTTCTTTGACACAGTGGTAGTAATCAAATTGCAGACGTAAGCGCGGAGACTTGAAATGCTGGAGCACCTCAATGACCTGCTCGGGCAAATAATAGAAGTACCCGGCCATATCGCTGCGGTTAAGCGCCTCCAGCGTCAGCACCAGATCATCCGCTTCAGCCAGGGCCAAAGCCTGTTCCAGATTACTGAGCAGTGCGGCCCGACAGTCTTCCTGTGCAAAAGGGCTGATGTCACCCGCCATCACATGAATACGGCGGCAGCCGGTCGCCTGTGCCACAGCACGGGCGCGATCAAAGGCTTCCTGAAACTGGGTCTGTGCGCCAGGAATCGCGGCCCAACCCAGCCTGCCCCGCCCCTCGCCTATTGGTGTATTGATCAGTGTCAGCTCCAGCTTGGCGGCTTGCAACTGACTGGCGTACCAGGCCGGAGCGTAGTCGTAAGGCAGCAAAATCTCGACACCCTGAAACCCATCGGCCGCTGCAGCTTCAAAGCGCTCGCTCCAGTCCCGATGCCGATACAACCAACTGAGGTTAGCGGATAGTTGCATGGGGCCGCCTGCCTTATGTGCTTATCTGGCGCAGGAAGGCGTCACGCTGCTCGGGCAGTACAACGCTGACCAAGGCAGACACCTCAGCCTGACCCAGCCCCATGGCGCTGGCCACACGCAACATTTGCTGCACGCTGGCCGCCACCGGCATAGGTGCATCGCTTTGTTGAGCATTGGCGATCAGGGTGTCGATATCCTTGAGCATGGTGGACAGCGCACCGATACTTTTTGCCTGTGCTTCTATCATGCGCGGGGCAAAGATCTGCAAGGGCTTGGAGTCCGCCCAGCCGCCCGCCAGTGCGGGCGCCAGCTTGTCTACATTGATGTTATTGCGTTGGGCAAAGCCAATGGCTTCGGCCAGTGCCGCAATCGAGGTTGCCACGATGGCCTGGTTGCACAACTTGGTTGCCTGCCCGGTACCGGAAGGCCCCATATGCGTGATATTGCCGGCGTAGGCGCGCATGGCGGCCTCGGCTTCAGGCATATGGGTTTCGCTGCCGCCGGTCATGATGGCCAGCGTACCGGCCTCCACGCCGGGAATACCGCCGGACACCGGAGCATCAATCCAGTCAGCGCCGCAGCTTTGCGCCAAGCGAGCAGCCAAGTTGCGCGTGGCTTCCGGGTCGATGCTGGAGTGGTCCACCAGCCAATTAAGACCTGCTGCCTGAGCGATGCCGTCCGCACCGAACACCACGGCCTCGGCAGCCTGGGCATCAAACAGGCATAACAAGACACCGTCGACGCCTTCCGCCGCTTCGCGTGGCGTACTTACAATCTGCGCACCGAGTGCCGCCAGCGGCTCGGCCTTCTCCCTGGAACGGTTCCAGACTTTGACCTCGTGACCCGCTTTCAACAGGCGCTGTACCATGGCCGCGCCCATCAATCCCAAACCGCAAAAACCGAGTTTCATCTTATATGTCCTCAAGCTGTTCTTGCGGCCACTCGGCAGCACCCGAATGGGTCACTGCCCCTTCGTTGGTCGGTCCAACCAGACGTGCGTATTTCTCCAGCGCGCCAGCCAGACGGTCTCGTACGTAGGGTTTCCATTGCGCCCGGCGTTCGGCCAGCTCCTCCTCGGACACATGCAGTTGCATGCTGCTTTGCGTGGCGTCGATGGTGATACGGTCGCCGTCTTTCACCAAACCGATGTTCCCACCGGCAGCCGCTTCGGGGCTGGCATAGCCGATACACATACCGCGTGTCGCACCGGAGAAACGGCCATCGGTCAGCAGTGCCACTTTCTCGCCGTTGCCATGGCCGTAAATAGCAGCGGTGACGCTTAGCATCTCGCGCATGCCGGGGCCGCCTTTAGGCCCTTCGTTGCGAATGATCAGCACATCGCCCGCCTCGTAGCCCTGCCTGGACACCACGGCCATGCAGTCTTCCTCGGTTTCAAACACGCGTGCGCGGCCATCAAAAACCAGAGACTTCAAACCGGCAATCTTCAACAAGGCACCGTCTGGACACAGATTGCCCTTGAGCACGACCAAACCGCCTGAAGCATGAATAGGCTGATCGCTACTGCGCACGATACGACCATCTTCATCGGGGAAGCTCTCCAGAGCCTCGGCCAGGGTTTCGCCGGTAATGGTCAAGGCATCACCGTGCAGGTGACCGCTTTTCAAGAGTGCCTTGAGCACTACGGGCACCCCACCAATCACGTCCAGATCGCGTGCCAGATAACGGCCACCGGGCTGCAAGTCGGCAATCAATGGCGTGCGGTTGAACACCTCGGCCATATCGTCCGTGGTGAAACGAATACCTACTTCATGCGCAATGGCAGGAATATGCAGGGCTACGTTGGTCGAACCGCCCGTCGCAGCCACAGCAGCAGTAGCATTTTCCAGACTCTTGCGGGTGATGAGATCACGCGGCAAAGGACCACCATTTTCCAGAATCTCCATCACACGGCGACCAGCACGCCGGGCCAGCGCATGCCGCTGGCTGTAAACCGCTGGCGTGGTCGAAGAACCCAGGAAGGACAGGCCCAAAGCCTCGGCCACCATACCCATGGTATTGGCAGTGAACTGGCCCGGACAGGAGCCAACTGTCATGGCACAGGTGCGCTCGATGCCGTGCAACTGCTCCAGAGAAATCACGCCGCTTTGATAACGACCCACCCCTTCAATGGCGGTCAGCACCGTGTTTTCAGTACCATCGGGCGAGTAACCCGGCAGCATGGAGCCACCGTAAATGAAGACAGAGGGAACGTTAAGCCGTGCCATAGCCATCAAGGTACCGGGCAGCGTCTTGTCGCAACCGCCCAAGCCGACCAAAGCATCATAGGCGTGGCCGCGCACGGCTATTTCCATACTGTCGGCAATCATCTCGCGTGAGACCAGGCTCATGCGCATGCCAGCGTGGTTCATGGAGGTGCCGTCGGACACGGAAATCGTGTTCATCATGACAGGCACGCCACCACCCTGTGCAACCCCCAGGCGCACGCTGTCCGCCTGCGGGCCCAGCGATTTGGAACAGGGGGTGTTGTCTCCAGCGGTTCCAATGATGGCAACCATCGAGCGGTTCAGATCATCATCGTCCAGGCCCGTTGCACGCAGAAAGGCTCGGTGTGGGGTGCGGGTCACGCCCTCGGTCACTGCTTTTGATCTATGTTTTTTTAGCATGGTCTTTGGTGGTGATGAGTAGTTGAAAGATTGATTCAATCGGGCAGATCCAAACGGTCAAATATCCAGGAGACATCTTCCTGAATGTAGTGACGTGCCTGGGCAAAATCCCCGTCGCGCAACGCGGTTACGGTGGATTCGTGCAGTTGGTCTGAGGAGTCCTCGTTATGGAGTGATTCGCGGGTTTCGCGCAGATAAGCGCCCGACTGCAACCACAAGCTTTCGATCATGGCGAGCATGACGGGCGATTGAGCGGCGGCATAAATCGTGAAATGAAAGATGCGGTTTTTTTCCAGGCTGCTGGCCACGCCTTTGGGCGTACGGCGCTCTTGTGTAATTTCTTGCGCCAACTGTTCTAACTGATCCAGCACGGAGGACGTCAGCAAGGGGCCGGCCCACTCGGTGACGGTGCCTTCGATCAGAACGCGTGCACGGCGAATGTCGCTCAGGCAGGTTTTGGTAATCAGGGGGACACGCGTGGTGCCATTGGGCAAGGGCTCCAGCCCTTGCTGGGCCACCAGACGGCGCAGTGCTTCGCGCACCGGCATGGTGCTGGTGCCCAGCGCATCGGCCAGATACTGAATGCCTAGCACTTGGCCCGCACGGTACTCGCCATGCATCAGCTTGTTGCGTAGGGCTTGATAGACCGCTTCGTTAACGGATTGCCGAACAATGGGTTGAAAAGCTTCGAGCGGAGCACTGGTGCTTGCAGCATCTGAATGTTTCATTGAATTCCGTCACAAAATAGGTTCGAGCAAAGATTTGTGATTTTTGATCAATTCTAAGGACGGACTTCTACGACAACCAATCAGAGCTAACCCTTAGCCCCCTAATTCTTGATGGACAACGCGGCAAGCCTTGCAAGCAAGCCGCACATCCGGTTTTGCAATGCGGTCAATCAGGCCGTAGAGCTGGCCACGGCTGGGATAGGCAGTTCGTTGAGGCCCTTGAATTCCTGCAAGGAAAAGCTGGTCTGCGCTTGTCGAACCCCCGGCAAACGATGCAATTTTCGTTGCAACAATTCCGAATAACTGTCCAGATCCTTGGCGACCACCATAAGCAAAAAATCAGCCGGCCCGGCAATGCCATGGCACATCACCACCTCCGGAATATCGCGTACCGCTTCCACAAACTGCACCGAACGCTCTTCATTCTGAAAGTCCACACTAATGCTGACGAAGGCCACCACGCCATAGCCCAGGCCGCGACGATCCAGCCGGGCGTGGTAGCCTGAAATAAGCCCGGCTTCTTCCATGCGTCGAATCCGACGCCAGCAAGGTGACTGCGATATACCCACTTTTTGCGCCAGCTCGCTTGTGGTGAGCCTGGCGTTTCCTTGCAGCTCGGCCAGTAAACTGCCATCGACCTCATCCAATTCTATTTGCATAAAAAAACCTGTTTTTAACGTTTTTCAGGAAAAATTATGCTTCTATAAAAAACAGCTTGGCGCAAGACCCTTAAATCCCTAAGATCAACGCATAAATTTAAGTGGGATTAGATAATGAAACCACAGACAAACTTCAGCTTTACCCCTGTGCCCGCCTGCTCGGGTGCCTGCACCGTGCTGCTGATGGAGACCTTCGGGCCAGATGCATTGCCCACTGCCCTTGGCGCGCAACACGACTTTGGTTTTCCAGCGACCCACGCGACCTGTTCCACACGTCGCACAGGTCATGATTAACGTACCGGGAACAAAACAAATGAATGCTTCCAAAGCATCGGCTGACAAGGGAATCAGCGAGACAGAACGCATTGTTTCGGAAGAAAAAGCACAATTGGATTTCAGCCAATCCATGAGCTATGGTGACTACCTGCACCTGGACGAGGTGCTGGGCGCCCAGCACCCGCTCTCGCCTGCCCACGACGAAATGCTGTTCATCATCCAGCATCAAACCAGTGAACTCTGGATGAAGCTGATGCTGCATGAGCTAAACGCGGCCACGGCATCGGTCGCCGCCGATCGATACGCCGACAGCTTCAAGATGCTGGCGCGTGTCTCGCGCATCATGGAACAACTGGTCAGCGCCTGGACCGTGCTGTCGACCATGACCCCGCCGGAATACACCGCCATGCGGCCTTATCTGGCCAGCTCCAGCGGCTTTCAAAGTGCGCAATATCGCTGCATTGAATTTGCTTTGGGCAACAAGAATGCCGCCATGCTCAAACCACATGCGCACCGTCCAGAACTGCTCCGCCAGGTTGAAGCCGCATACCGTGCCCCCTCGCTGTATGACGAGTCACTGCGCCTGTTGGCCCGCCAGGGTTTTGACATTCCCGCCGACTATCTGGAGCGTGACTGGACGCAACCCTATGTGGCTAGCCCCGACGTCGAGGCCGCCTGGTTGCAGGTTTACCGTGATCCCCATGCGCATTGGGATCTGTACCAACTGGGCGAGAAGCTGACCGACATTGAGGATGCCTTCCGTCTTTGGCGTTTCCGCCATGTCACGACGGTTGAACGCGTCATCGGTTTCAAGCGCGGCACCGGTGGCACAGGCGGCGTCAGCTACCTGCGCAAGATGCTGGATGTGGTGCTGTTTCCCGAGATCTGGACTGTTCGGACCGCGCTGTAATGCAGGCTCCACACGACTCCCTCTCCGCGCAGGAGCGCGAGCGCGAATATTCGCCCAGCTCCTGTATAGGCGGAAACTACGCGCCTTACATCGAGGCATACGCCACGCTTAGCGCAGCAGCCTTGCAAGGCGGAGCACGGCATACCGAGCTTGCCTATGGCAATAAGGCCACGCACAAGCTTGACCTGTTCCTGCCTGAACCCCGCGATTCGGAGGTGCTTCCGCCTTTGTTGCTGTTTATTCATGGCGGCTACTGGCAAGAGCTTTCCAAGGCTTCCTCCTTGTTCTCAGCCCCGGATTGCACTGACGCTGGCATCGCCTTTGCGGCCATTGATTACACCTTGGCACCGCAAGCCTCTGTCCACGACATGGTGCTGGAGTGCCGCCAGGCACTGCGATGGCTGCATCAACACGGCCAAGAACTGGGTTTTGACCCGCAACGTATCGTCGTTTCCGGCAGCTCTGCCGGAGCGCATCTGGCGGCCATGTGCTGCTTGCGTGGATGGAAAGAGGATGCCGATTTGCCGGTAGGCGCGCCCGCAGCGGCAGTGCTGGTTTCCGGCATTTACGACCTGCAAGCCCTGATTGGCACCAGCATCAATGAGGCACTGTCCCTGGACGTGGAAAGCGCACGGGCGATTAGCCCTCAACTGCTTGATCTGCAAGGATTCCCTCCCACTGCCATCAGTTGGGGAGAAATCGAAACCTCGGAATTCAAGCGTCAGAGTCAGGCTTTTGCCGATGCACTGAATGCACTGGGTGCCCAATATCTGCCCCCGCTCGAAGTACCAGCACGTAATCACTTCGATGTCATTCTTGACCAGGCGCGTTCCGGTACCGCCTTGGGTGACACCACGCACGCGCTCTTTGCGTCGCTGCCTGCCACTTCTTCTGGGGGCAATTCATGAAACAAGTGATCGACGTGGGTCTTCCGCCCCTCAAGCAAGCCTTTTCATGGGCGGTGAAGGCCAAGGGGGACATGCTGTTTTCCGTGTACGGGCCGGTACGCCCAGACGGAAGCATAGACACAGGCCACATCGAGCAGCAGGCTCGCCTGACCTTCGCCAATCTGCAGCAAACCGTACACGCGGCGGGCGGCACCTTGGACAATGTCACTCAGGTGCTGATTTACATGACGGATGTGGCTGATATGGCCGCTATCGACGCGGTTTATCGTGAATTTTTCATCGAACCCTTCCCCAACCGCGCCAGCGTGGGCGTCGCAGCCCTGGTTGAGCCTGGCATGAAGCTGGAAGTTCTGTCGTACGCGATGATTCCCTAAGACCTGCAGAGGCGGATCAGCATCAAGCAAGCCGCCCAAGCCTTGATCAACAAGTGTATGGATTACAGCGAGTCGAACGGATCATGCGTGCTGGGCAAGCCCGTATCATCCCCCAGCACAAAGCGGGGAATGAACTGCAGCACATACTGCCGCATGGCCTCGACCAAACGCTGCGCATCGGGACGCAGTTCACGGGATCGCAAAGACACCACGCCAACCATATAAGGCACGTGGATATCAATGGGGCGCAGCACGACGTTCGGCAGTGGCAAGCCGTGGGCGGTGAAGGGGTCGATCAAGGAGACGCCAACACCCTGGCTGGCCAGAACCAAGCCTTCCAAAGAGGACGCGACCTCGATATGGCGGATATCTTCCGGGGCTTGTGGGCTGGCACGCAGCAAAGCAGTAGCCAGAGTATGACGCAGGCGATGGCGGTTCTGAATAGAAATCAGGGGCGTACCCTGAATGTCACTAAGACGCACCAACTCGTGCTCGGTCAAGGGGTGATCCAATGCCATACCCAACAGACACGGGCTTTGTCCTGACCAGTGCAAGGTACAGCCATCAATATCCAGCGGCAGACTGGTGACAGCCAGATCTGCCCGCCCTTCGTCAATGGCTTGCACCACCTCTTCCGGCTTTACCGTATCAATAATCAGCTTTTGCTTAAAGGCTGGATCGTGATGCTCCATGATACCCAGCGCCTGGGGCAGCAGCCCAACAGCCAGCGCATGAGTGGCTACGATACGCAAAGGCCGCAAGCCCCCACGAGCGATTTCCAGGGCGCGGCTTTGCAGCACCTCCAGATTCATCAACATCGGCCTGGCTTCCAGATAAAACTCGCGCCCTTGATCGGTCAAGGTGACCTGCGGACGGGTGCGGGTAAACAGCCTAAAGCCCAGCTCCTGCTCCAGCTCCTGGATCTGGCGGCTGACCACAGGCTGAGAGCGATCCAGCAAGCGGCCGGCAGCGGTCACACTGCCTGCGGACATCACAGCTGCAAAAGCTTCTAATTGGCGAATTTCCATGTCGTTCTATGTGAATGCCGCATTGATCAACACGGAATATTCTAATGCGGAATAGTTAGCAGGACTAGCGTTTCACGCCGAAACACTGCTCCAACGTGGGGAAAGAACCATCACGCACTTCAGCCGCGTATTGACCGGCTGCCTGGGAGATCAAGGCACCCACATCCGCGTAGGGTTTGGCAAATTTAGGGATTTTGCCGTTTGTCAGGCCCAGGATATCTTCGGTCACCAGGACCTGGCCATCACATGCAGGTGATGCGCCAATACCGATAGTAGGAATGGCGATGGTTTCGGTAATCCGGCGACCCACACTTTCCGCCACTCCTTCCAGCACCACGCCCCAGGCACCGGCCTGAGCATGCGCAACAGCATCGTCCAACACGCGCTGGGCGGCAGCATCGGTCATGCCTTGAGCTTTGTAACCGCCCATGGTGTTCACATACTGAGGCATCAAACCCACATGGGCCAGCACAGGTACACCACGCTCGACCAGGAAACGGGTGGTTTCAGCCATGGCTTGTCCGCCTTCCATTTTCACCGCCTGGGCGCCGCTGGTCGCGAGCATACGCGATGCATTGGCAAATGCCTGCTGGGGTGATTCCTGATAGCTGCCAAAGGGCATATCCACGACAATACAAGCGTGTTTCGTTGCACGCACCACGGCCGCAGCATGGGCAGCCAACATATCCACCGTAATGCTTAGGGTGTCAGGCATGGCATAACCTACCATCGCGGTCGAGTCGCCCACCAGGATCATATCCATATGCTCGTCCAGCATTCGTGCGATTGGCGCGATATAGGCTGTTAACGACGCAATTTTTTGTTTGCCCTTATAGGCGGTCAGAGCGGGAACGCTAATGCGAACCTGCGTGGTATGTACGCTCATACTTACTCCAGCTGGAACCCCATAGGACAACGCTGATATGGGATTATGAATGATGCAGATTGCAGCATCTTAATAAAAAATTCAGTCGACGCATCTATAATCGCCGCAGGACAAAAAACAATAAGCCAATTTCCTGCCTACGTACAAGCTTCACGTGTCCAGCCCGTGTGGATTCAGGTCTTGTTAAGGACTTTTACCTTGACACCGCCTGTACGCTAGGGCCTGACCGTTCCCCATGCGCGGTGGTTTCATCAGCCAAACCTTGGCTGCTTTACCGTGTACTCTACCGAGGAGAGACCTATGTCGACTATCCCCCCAAGCATCACCTTCCACGACGATAACCGTGCACCACAACTGGGCATGGGCGTGTGGCAGGTACCTGCCGAGCAAACGGCCGACGTGGTGTGCAGTGGCATCGAAGCAGGCTACCGCCTGATCGATACTGCCGCTATCTACGGCAACGAAGCCGAGGTCGGACAAGGGATTCGTCAGTCCAAGGTGCCACGCCAAGAGCTGTTTGTAACCACCAAGCTGTGGAATGATAGGCATGGCCATGACAACACCCGCGCCGGCTTTGAAGAAAGCATGGACAAGCTGCAGCTAGATTACGTGGATCTGTACCTGATTCACTGGCCTGTGCCCAAGAACCGCCAGTACATCCAGACCTGGGAAACACTGATCAATCTGCGCAATGAAGGCCGCGTAAAATCCATTGGCGTGTGCAACTTCCTGCCCCAGCATCTGCAAACCTTGCTGGACAAGACCGGCGTCTTGCCTGTGCTGAACCAAATTGAGCTGCACCCCGGTTTTCAGCAAGCGGAGTCACGCCACTACCATGAGGATCACGCCATCCAGACCCAGGCCTGGAGCCCGCTGGGGCTGGGCACGCTGTGGGACAATCCGGTATTGAACAAGATTGCCAAGGAACATGGCCGTTCCGTGGCGCAAATCATGCTGCGCTGGCAGATTCAACTGGGCAATATGGTGATTACCAAGTCCACCTCCCCCGAGCGCCAGCGCGACAATATGGACATTTTCAGCTTCGAGCTGAGCGCGCAGGACATGGCCGCCATTGCCGGTCTGGACCAGGCCGAAGGGCGTCTTGGCCCGGATCCAGAATTGTTCCGCTTGCCCAAAAGCACCGTCTAAGGCTAAGCCTTGGGGCGCACCCGACGCGCAGGCCCAGACAAAAAGGCGGCAAGAAAAGGGGCCAGGGCAAACAGCCACAGCAGAGCCTGCGCTGACTGGCGCGCGCCCTGCACCCCACCGGGGTCTGCAAAGCCCGAGGCCGTGGTGATGATCCCGGCCAATGCAGCCCCCAGGGCCATCGTAAATAGCTGCAGGGTCGTAATGGCAGCCGAAGCAATATTCTCCTGGCCCTTGGGCGCGGAATGAAATACCCGCGTCAGCAAGTGCGGCCAGGCCAGACCAATCCCTATTCCAACGCCCAATAAGGACAGGTACAAGGCCCAGGAATCATCCCTGCCTTCGCTCAGGCCCTCCCACGGGATAAACACACCCAAGGCGGCCAGGGACAGGCCTGACAACACCGGCCCTGCAATGATCAGGCGATCCCCTGCTTTCAGCCCACGACTGGAACTGGCAATCGAGCCCAAGGTCCAGCCACCGGACATCAAGGCAGTCAGATAACCTGCTTTCAACGGGCTCATATGATGAATGATCTGCAAAAAGTAAGGAATGAAGATCTCCGTTGCCACCGCCACACTGACCAGACCAATACCAGCGTACAAACTGCCCAAGGCCGTGCTGATCGAATACGTTCCTTGTGGAAACAGACGACTGGTGGATCTGCTGTCAGCGCGGGCCATCAGATAGACCAGAACGGCACCGCCTACGACACCCGCCAGATTGATCATCCAGGACGTGGATAAGCTGCCTGCCGACATAACCAGTACCGAGGCGGTCAACAACAAGACCTTGCCCAAGGTCGAACCGGATTGACGCGTTTCAGGGGCACGCGCATCGCGCAACTGGGTCCAGACCAGAATCGCCAGCAACGCGGCAGCCGGCAGGACACTCCAAAAGGCCAGACGCCATTGGCCCATCTGGGCAAACACCCCGCCGATCGCCGGTCCTGACAAGGTCGCCACGCCCCACATGCTGGACACCAGGGCCATCACGCGCGGCCAGAGCCTTTCTTCAAATACAAGCCGGATCGAGGAATAGCTCAGACCCAGCAGCAAACCGCCCCCCAGCCCCTGAATCGTGCGGGCAAAGAGCAGGAAAGGCATGGAAGGCGCTGCCGCGCACAAGGTCGTACCAATCGCAAAGAACAGCAGCGACACCAGAAAGCTGTGTCGCAGGCCCCATTTTTCCAGAACCTGTGGTGACAGGGCCGAGCCCAGAATCGACGCCACTACAAAGAGCGTGGTATTCCACGCGTAGTACTCCAGCCCGCCAATATCCTCCACCACCGAGGGCAAAATCGTGGTCGCCACATACACGTTGATCGCGTGAACCGCCACGCCACCGGCCAAGGCCAGCGAGCGCAAGCCATTACGACCAGACAACAACTCAGACCAAGATGCTTCTTGGGTATTCGCCATTTTTCTTTATCCACGCAAAAGGCCGGCAAAAAAGCCGGCCCCTGAACACACAAATGCGCCAGAGGCATGACACCACTGGCGCACCTGCTGGCGTATCACATCACGCCTTGGCCTGCTGCCGAGCTTACGCCTTCAACAAACCCCGCAACACGTACTGCATGATACCGCCATGACGGTAATAATGCGCTTCGCTAGGCGTATCAATCCGGACCAGGGCCTCGAATTCAATATCGCCAGCACGCACCTTGACCCTCTCGGGGATCTTGTCCTGATTCAAGACGGTAATGCCTTCGATATCAAAGACCTCATCGCCCGTCAGACCCAGGGTTTCCGCATTTTGACCAGCCGGGAACTGCAAAGGCATCACGCCCATGCCCAGCAAATTGCTGCGGTGAATACGCTCGTAAGACTCGGCAATCACTGCTCGCACTCCCAAGAGCACCGTGCCTTTGGCCGCCCAGTCACGCGAAGAACCCGAACCATATTCCTTGCCGGCCAGAATGACCAGCGGGACAGCGGCATTCACGTAGTTGCGCGAGGCATCGTAAATGGTTGCCACAGGTGCACCATCTTGTGTGAAGTCGCGTGTATAGCCACCCTCTGTGCCCGGAGCCAGTTGGTTACGCAGACGTACGTTGGCAAAGGTGCCGCGAATCATGACTTCGTGGTTACCACGGCGCGAACCGTAGGAGTTGAAATCCTGCGGCTTCACATCGTGATCCATCAGATAGGTGGCGGCAGGCGAAGTACGGGCAATCGACCCGGCTGGGCTGATGTGGTCGGTTGTTACCGAATCACCCAGCTTGGCCAGCACGCGCGCACCGCGAATGTCCGTGACAGGACTGGGGTCGCGCTGCAGATCAATGAAATAAGGGGGTTTGCGCACGTAGGTGGAGGAGTCCTGCCAGTCAAAACGATCCCCTTCGGGCGTAGGCAGCGAACGCCAGCGTTCATCACCGGCAAACACATCAGCATAACCATCGCGGTACATATCCGAGGCGATCGCCTTGCTGATCACGTCCTGCACTTCAGCGGCGGAGGGCCAGATGTCTTTCAGGTACACATCCTTGCCATCGCTACCCTGCCCCAACGGCTCCTTGTACAGGTCAATATCCATTGTGCCCGCCAAGGCGTAAGCCACCACCAGCGGCGGCGACATCAGGTAGTTCATTTTGACTTCAGGGTGAATACGGCCCTCGAAGTTCCGGTTCCCCGACAAGGTGGACACCACCGCCAGATCGTTTTGATTAATCGCCTGGCTGACTTCTGGAATCAGTGGGCCAGAGTTACCGATACACGTGGTGCAACCATAGCCCACCAGATCAAAACCCAGCTTGTCCAGATAGGGAGTCAGGCCGGCACGTTCGTAGTAGTCCGTGACTACACGCGAGCCTGGAGCCAGACTGGTTTTCACCCAAGGCTTGCGGTTCAGGCCTTTTTCCACGGCTTTCTTGGCCAGCAGACCTGCGGCCATCATCACGCTGGGGTTGGACGTATTCGTACACGAGGTAATGGCGGCAATCACCACCGAGCCATGATCCAGCTCGCACTGGCTACCGTCAGCCAAGGTGAATGTAACCGCGGCTTTACGGGGTGCAGGCGGTTTGTGCGAGGGCACGTCCGAGGCAGGAAAGCTCTCTTCAACGGCTTCGTCATAGGTAGCCACATCATCGCCCAGCAGATCACGCACCGAGGTACGGAAGGCGGATTGGGACGAAGACAGGGCAATGCGGTCTTGTGGACGCTTGGGGCCGGCAATCGAGGGGACGACCGTGGACAAATCCAGCTCCAGACGCTCGGAGTAGCGCGGCTCGTGCTGTGGATCATGCCACAAGCCCTGGGCCTGGGCATACTCACGCACCAAGTCGATCTGCTCTTTGGAGCGGCCTGTCAACGCCATATAACGTAGCGTTTCCTCGTCAATCGGGAACATGGAGATCGTCGAGCCATATTCGGGGCTCATATTGCCGATGGTGGCGCGGTTGGCCAGCGGCACAGCACTCACACCGGGGCCATAGAACTCTACGAACTTGCCAACCACCCCGTGCTTGCGCAGCATATCGGTAATAGTCAGCACCAAGTCTGTCGCCGTGGTGCCTTCGGGCATTTGACCCGTCAATTTGAAACCCACAACACGGGGAATCAGCATGGAAATAGGCTGACCCAGCATAGCGGCTTCGGCCTCGATACCACCAACACCCCACGCTACCACACCCAGACCATTGACCATGGGTGTGTGCGAGTCGGTGCCCACACAGGTATCGGGATAGGCCAACTGACGGCCTTGTTCGTCGCGCGTAAAGACCACACGGGCCAAATGTTCCAGGTTCACCTGGTGAACAATACCTGTACCCGGTGGCACGACTTTAAAATTATCGAAAGCACTTTGGCCCCAGCGCAGGAACTGGTAACGCTCCATATTGCGCTCGTATTCGATCTCCACGTTACGCTCGAACGAGCTGGGCTTGCCAAAATCGTCCACGATCACTGAGTGGTCAATGACCAGCTCAACAGGAGCCAAAGGATTAATTTTCTGCGGATCTCCGCCCAAAGCCTGCATGGCTTCACGCATGGCAGCCAGGTCCACAACAGCGGGGACACCCGTAAAGTCCTGCAGCACAACGCGTGCCGGTGTAAAGGCGATTTCACGATCCGGCTCGGCGGCCGGATCCCAGGCGGCCAGGGCACGGATGTCATCGGCGGTCACATCGGCGCCATCTTCGGTGCGCAGCAAGTTTTCCAGCAGAATCTTCAAGCCATAGGGCAGGCTGGCAACATCCAGGCCATCTCCACGAACCGCATCCAACCGATAGTAGTCGTAGGACTGCCCGTCGACATCCAACTGGTGCAAAGCCTTGAAACTATCTACGCTTTTCATATCGGGATCTCCATGGAAAGGTGCCGGCCGATACCATTCAATTTACCCAGCCAGCAAAACACATGTGGTAATTGTCTATTGGTCTAGACCATTTCACATCTTACACGTTGCTGTTGCACCCTGCCGGGCGAACTGCCCTGCCCATGGTCTCCTACCGCATTTAAACGACCCCAAAAAAATTCTTTACGTATAATGGATTAGGGTCGTTCTTACCCTGTCCAGTCACCTCCAGCCCTTTTTCATCCTAGCATCCGCCCATCCTCATGTTTTTTGTCGATCTGCGCCGGCTAATTCTGCTGCTGGCTACCGCCAGCAGCCTGCTGACCATGGGCTACACCCTGTATGGAGCCTACTGGGCAGAGCGTACCTTATTAATAGGACAGGCTTTAGAAAAGAACCGGGCCTATGCGCTGAAACTGGCAAGCAGCACAGATGCCTTCATTGCCAATTTGCAGCAGCAACTTCGGTATAGTGCCAATCTGCTCTCGAGCCCCACCCGTAAAACGAAGCAACAGCTCAATACGGAGGTCAACCGTCTACACGAGCAGAACAACAGCTTCAACTCGGTGCTGATCCTGGATGCCAAAGGCCGCGTCCTGGCCAATGCCCCTCACAATCTCGGCCTATTGGGAACCGTATTGCGTGGCGAGGGCACCCGACATGCCCTGAACAGCAAAATCCCCCTGGTCAGCTCTCCGTACATGTCGGCCACCGGCCGCCTGCTGATCTTTCTGTCGTACCCCATTTTGAACGCCGATGGACACTATCAGGGCCTGGTAGGCGGATCCATCTATCTGCATGAACCCAACAGCTTGAACACGTTATTGGGCGAGCACTTTCATCGCGACGGCTCCTACATCTATGTCGTCGATAAAAACAACCGGCTGCTTTATCACCAAGACAAGGAGCGCATCGGCGAGGTCGTCAACAACAACCCCGCGATCAATGCCGTCAACCAAGGCAAGAGTGATGCACTTGCCCTGAAGAACTCTCGCGGCACGGACATGCTGACCGGATTTGCCCCCAGCAAGGATGTGCAATGGGGACTGGTGGTTCAAAGCCCTACCGATATCGTATTTGAAGAGCTAAGTGGCTTGTTGGGTAAGGTCTTGCGCAATTCCATCCCATTTTTTCTTGCTGTCCAGGCGCTGATCTGGATGCTGGCCATGCTTATTGCCAAGCCTTTGCGCCAGTTGGCCCGACTGGCACCTCACCTGGACGCCAACGAGGCCAGTTCACGTATTGCCAATGTCCATGCCTGGTACTTTGAGTCCCGCCAGATCAAGCTGGCCATGCTGCTGGGCCTGAAACGCGTCAATCGCAAGATGGATGTCATGGACATAGAACGCAATACCGACCCGCTAACGAGCCTGACCAATCGTCGCGGCATGAATGCCATGCTCCAGCAATGGAAAGATACCGATATGCCCTTTTCCGTTCTGGCCGTCGATATCGACCACTTCAAACGTGTCAACGACACCTACGGCCACGACGTTGGGGACTTGGTGCTCGGTTTTCTGGCCGATACGATGCGCGCATGCACCCGTGACACGGATCTGGTCTGTCGAGTCGGCGGAGAAGAGTTCAGTATTTTCCTGCCTGATCAGGATATTGACCAAGCCGTACAACTGGCCGAGCGTCTTCGCATCTTGATCAGTAAAACCAACAGCCCCACAGGCGCGCCCATTACCATCTCCATCGGCGTGGCACATTGGCCCATCCATGCTCGTGAACACAGTGCCGTCTTGAAGCTAGCTGATGAAGCTCTCTATACCGCCAAACGCAATGGCCGCAACCGCGTTGAAATCAGCACCCAGACCGGTCAGGTGAAAAGCCTGCCCCCTTCCCGCTAAGCAACAACACTGGGCCAACTTAAAGACGGCGCAAAACCTTGACCTGCACATCCACCTGCAGGTCAAGACTTGTCAACTGACGCACTCGCTCCAGACCCGGCATACTGGCACGAAACATATGAGGGGTCATCAACAACAGGTCTGCAATTTGCTGCTGGGTGGATAGCGATACCTCAAAACAGATGCGCTCGCTGCGCTCCAGGCTAAAACCGGCTGCCACGGTTTGCTCCTGGCTCTTATCAAGCTTCAGACTGGTGTAAATAATACGACGCAACGCCAGCAAATGGTCTGCACCTGCTTGCACCTGCACCCAAATTCCGCCGGGTTTCAGCGCCCGTAGAAACTCATCGGGCACGGCAAAACCAAACATGCACAGCACAGCATCCAACGCACCATCGGGGACAGGCAATTGTGCATTGCTGCCCACCAGCCAACGTATGTCGGGCGAACTGCGTGCGGCTGCCATGGCCGCCCATTTGGAGATATCCAGGCCAATCAAAGCCAGTTGCCCGTTTTTATCCTGCTGACGCAAATAACGCGGGTAATAACCTTCTCCACAGCCCGCATCCAAACAAGCGTAGGGCGCCTCCCCTTCCAATTCATCCATCAAAATACGCCACACGCCAGCAGCGATGGGCTCGTACACCCCGGACTCCAGGTAACGACGCCGCGCCGCCACCATCTCCTTGCTGTCGCCCGGATCACGTGAACGCTTGTTTTGTACAGGAAGCAGATTGATATAGCCCTGACTGGCCGTATCAAAACAATGGCCTGCCGGGCAGCGCCAACTGGGAGCCTCAAACGAGAGCGGCAAGCCGTCCAAGGGACAGCACAATTGCTCAAAGAGGGGCGGGGAAAAGTCAGACATGAATGAATCGCTCTACGGCCACCGTGGCCAAGGCAATAGTGTAGCGCCCCGGCCTGCCTGTACCGGGGGGCCACGACAAATTTACGATTCGGACGCAAAGGCCAGCGCGTCGCGCAGCAAGGTCTCTAGCAAGGGCTGAATATTACGGGCGGCCTCTTCTTTGTACTCAAAGGGCCACTGCTCTTGCATATAGCAGCACTGTGCCATCTCCAGCTGCACAGCATGAATGTTCTGCTGAGGACGTCCGTAGTGGCGAGTAATGTAGCCACCTTTGAAACGACCATTCAGCACACTGCTGTAATCTTTGTTGGCCAAGGCTGTTTTCATCAGACGATCACTCAGGGCAGCATCACAACTATCGCCGCTGGCAGTCCCGAAATTCAGATCCGGCAAACGGCCTTCAAAAAAGCGCGGAACCACCGACCGAATCGAGTGTGCATCCCACAGGACCACGCGACCATGCAAGGTCAGCAAGCGCGTCAGCTCTTCTTCCAGTTTCTGGTGATACGGTAGCCAGATGCTCTCGCGGCGCTGGGCAATCTCATGTTCGTCCGGCTCCTGCCCAGGCTGGTAAATAGGCTCATCGTCAAAGGTGTCCAAAGGACAGAGACTGGTCACGCTTTGGCCGGGATACAGGCTGGCATTGTCCGGCGGACGGTTCTGGTCCACCACAAAGCGCGAGTACGTCGCCACCAGCACGGACGCGCCCAAATGCTGAGCGCACTCGTATAGGCGGGGAATATGCCAATCCGTATCCGGCACCTGACGCGCTGACTCCGTAAAACGCGCCAGCAAAGCCGTTGGCACATAGGTGCCCGAATGGGGCATGGAAATCAACAAGGGGGCAGTGCCCGGATAAAACTCAAAGGCCGCAGGAACGGTCATGGCAGACTCCAGTCTGTGTCAGCACACAATCAAGAAGGAATAGGATACAAATCACCCCGACGGTGCTGCCAGGCCGGAAGCGATTCACGCATGCGCTGCACACGCGTGGGGTCCAGATCGGCACAGATATAACCTGGGTGATCCGGCATACATGCCAGTACCGTGCCCCAAGGATCAATAATCATGCTGCGGCCCAGACACGGCATGGCGGGACCGGGGCCACCGATCTGCGCAGCGGCCAACACATAGCATTGATTCTCAATGGCACGGGCACGCAACAGGACCTCCCAGTGATCACGGCCAGTATGCACATTAAAGGCTGCTGGCACCACCAACACATTCGCACCACGGGCACGCAAGGTACGAAAGAGCTCGGCAAAGCGCATGTCGTAGCAAATGCTCAGGCCCAGATTCAGATCGCCGACCGGCACATTTTGCAGATGCTGGCCGTGGCAGAAATCGTCGGACTCACGATATTCCAGACCGTTCACCACTGCATCGTACAAATGCACTTTGCGGTATTGCGCCACGATCTCGCCCTCTGGGGAGAACGTCACGCTCGTGTTGCCCAGGCGATGATCATCAGGACGGCGCTCGTGCATGGAACCCAGATGAATCCAGGCACCGGTGCGGCGCGCCAGGCTGGCCATGTGATCGGTCACCAGCCCCGGAATGGGCGTGGCGTGTTGCTGCAACCATTCTGTATCACCACGGACATCGCTGTACTCGGGGGTCACAATCAATTGTGCCCCGTCTTTGGCAGCAGCCAACACCCAATGCTCTAGCTGATCCAGATTGGTCTGGAGGTCACGGCCACTATCCAATTGAACCAGGGCAACACGTGTCGTAGACATACTTTTATCCTTTCGGGCCGGCTCAGTACTGCAGCGCGCGGGCCGTTTCCAAGGCCAGACGGGACAAGACACCCGCTCCCTGACCACCGTATAAAGAGGTGCTGGTGCGACCATCGGTAAAACCATCGGCCAGCACAGCCAACACCACACTGCGTTCACCCATCGTCAAGATACCGGCGTCGTGACGCAAACCGGGCAAGGAGCCGGTCTTGTGAGCCAGTTGAGCGATAGAAGGCAGCAGTGCCGCAAAGTGACCTCGTTCACGCTGATCAGCCAACATGTCCAGCCCCTGCTGACGCAGGTTTTCGGGCAAAGCAGGCGAATGCAACAGGTACAACAAGGTCGAGCAAGCATCCTGGGCCGTGGTCCAGTTGTCTTTGCCGGCCTCGCGTGCCTTCATGTCCATCATGTGACGCTGCAAATCGGTATGCTGCAAACCGGCCTGGACACTCCAGGCGTTGATGTTATCCATGCCCAGCAAATCGATCAGGGCATTGGTGGCAACGTTATCGCTCAGAATGATCATCAGCAAGGCCAGCTCGCGCAGGCTCAGGCTGGGCACGCCGGGCAATTGGCTCAAAATGCCGGTGCCGGGGGTCCGGTCACCCTCGGGCAGAGGGTAAACCGTATCGAGCGACAGCTTGCCCTGTGCCACCTGCTCGAGCAGGCACAGGAGCATGGGCGTCTTGATCAGGCTGGCCGAGGGCATGACGCGCTGCGCCTGCCACTCAAACAAGGAGGTACCGTCGGTAGCGTAGACCGCCATCGAAATACGGGCGGACTCCTGGGTCAGCAAAGGCTCCAGTCGTTCTTGCAGGCGCTCACGAACCTGTGACACATCCAACAACTCGCTTCCTAAGGTAAACATACAAACACTCCTTCAACACTCAGACCAAAATCAGGAACAGGCCGACGAACATCAACAAGTTGACCGTCATGACCGCCCAGCCGTTATACAACATGTATTTGAGCTGAGTGGAGCGCGCCAGGCCCATCTGGCCGAACATATCTGAAGAAGGGAAAGGACCAAACCAGTCGATCTGCGAGCTGCCCAAAATCACGGCGGCGGTTGCAGCAGGGCCCACACCGGCCGCAGCCAGAACGGGACCAAAAATCTTGGCGGTGAAGGTCATCTGCGCCACAGCGGCACCCGGAATGTGCCCGACCACGTTAAAGGCCACAATCAACATGCACAGCACCGCGCCACTGATACCGATCAAGTATGGCTGCACCGCATCCAGCAAGGCATGATAGGCGTTCAGTTGGTCCACCAGCACCAGCACCGGGTTGAACAGCCAGAACAGGAAGAAGATCCAGATCAGCTTGCCCGCACCGGCATACATGGCCTGCAGAATTTCGCGCGGGTTCATGCCACCGGCCAGACCCGTGGTGGCGCCCAGGGACACCATCACAATAATGGCGTAGGCAAAACCGGCTTTGGAGGCGATACCTACAGCCGCCAGACCGACGATGGTGATGCAGAACGCCCAGGCAGCGCGCACAGCCTTGGGCGAAGCCTTGGCGTTCACGTCAAACGCAGCCTGACCTTGCGAGGCTTCTTCGTACTGGAACTGATCCTTGGTCATCTTCTGGATACGACCGGACATGAACCAGCCCGTCAGCAAGGTGGCAGCGGCCATAGGCAGACCGGCAACCAGCAGGTAGTCGGTGTAGCTCAGACCTGTCAGACCCGTTACCGTCACCACGTTAGGGGTGAATGGGCCCAGTACCAGACCGGCGGAACCGGCACTTTGGAACAAAGCCGCCACAGCAGGGGGGGACAGACGCACAGCGGCGGCAATCGGGATCACCACAGCGGCAATAATGGCGTTACCACCTGCCAAGGTACCCAGAGCGCCACAGATCAGGGTGGACGCCACCATGATGCCCAGACGCACACGAGTCGGATTGGACAAGCCGATACGCTTGACAATGGCTCGCACCAATTGCTCGGCAGCCCCCGTACGGGCGGCCACTTCACCCACTCCGGCGCCCAGCACAATAATCAAACCCACTACTGCAATGAACGAGCCCAGGGACTCGGCCAGCAGTTTACCCATGGCAATCGGTGTGGTGCTGGTCATGATGGCACCCAATACAATCGCACCAATCGTGGCCAGAACAATGTCCACCCCCAACAAGGCGATAAGCGCAAACACCACGACCGGCGTCAAGCCCCACAGGGAGCTTTCACCCGGCATGTAAAAGTGGGTATACAAGGCAATCGCCATGCCAATTAAAAACACCACCATGGCCGCATTGCGCTTGCCCGTTGGCATTTGTTGCTGAATGACACTCATGTCGTCTCCTTAACGATCCTTCCCCGACCAGTCATCAATAACCGGCCTGCATGTGATGCAATCGCCCCGCCCTGCTTGACTACCCCAGGTCCCGGCGACTGTCTTCTTGTCCGATGCACCGCTTATAGCGGGATAATCGGCGCATCCAGGCTTTGCGCCTGAGCGGCAAAGGCGCGATCAAGCACCTGTCCGGGCCGCTGCTCCGGGGCGGCAGGATGCACCTGCACACCATTCACAAACACGGTCTGCACACCTTGAGACGGTAAGGTGGGCTCTTCCCAGGTGGCGCAATCCTGCACCGTTTCGGGATTAAACACCACCAGATCCGCCCAGGCGCCGACTTGCAACACGCCGCGGTTTTCCAGCCCGAAAACCGAAGCAGGCATGGCCGTCATTTTGGCGACCGCCTGCTCCAGCGACATCAGGCCATCTTCGCGTACGTACCGCCCTAAAATGCGCGTAAAACTGCCCCACAAACGAGGGTGGGGGTGCGCATCCGCAGGCAATCCGTCCGAGCCCACCATGCAACATGGGTGGCTGAAAATGCGCTGGACTTCTTGGTCGTCCATCGCAAAGTAAATCGCGCCAGCAGGCAGCAAACGCCGTGCGGCTGTTTCCCGGTCGCAACCCCACTGCTCGGCAATCTCGACCAGATACAGGCCATTGCATTCAGGGTGAGGCTCGGACCAGGTAATACGAATTTGGTCTATGGTGTGGGCACGCTCAGGGATCAGGATCGTGGAGCTGCCCGAATAGGGATAAATATCCAGGGTGGCCTGCACGCCCTCGGCGCGGGCCCGATCAATATTGGCCAAGGTATGGCTGCTGCGCCCCCAGTTGGCTGGCATCATGCATTTATGGTGCGACACCAGGGTGGCACACTGCGTCTGGCGACCTACCGCCAGCACTTCTTCTACCGACTCCTGCACCATGTCGCCTTCATTGCGAATATGACTGGTATGCAAGGAACCTTTGGAAGCGGCAACACGGGCCAGACCTTCCAGTTCGGCTGCTTCGGCCATGCAGCCGGGCTCGTAAGCCAGGCCAGTACTAAAGCCCACGGCACCCTCTTCCAAGGCCTTGACCAGCAAGGCTTCCATGGCCTTTTGCTCATCGGCATTCGGCTGGGACAAGGGGTCCTGCATCACGGCCATGCGCAAATTCGCGTGACCGACCAAAGCTGCCACGTTGATCATGGGCTTTAGCTGGCTGACGGCTTGCACGTATTGCGCCATGTCTTCAAACAAGGGCGAATCGCCCAGCAGGGCCAAAGCCGCTGCCGAGTTGCCCGGCAAAGGAGCGGGGAAGGCGCTGACACCACAATTGCCGACCACAACCGTCGTAATGCCCTGGCTGGTTTTCCAGTCCAGAACAGGCCGTTCGATGAACATCAAATCATCATGGCCGTGGGTATCAATAAAGCCGGGAGCCACGACATGGCCGCTGGCGTCCACCGATTGATCGGCGTGCCAGGCACTCAAGTCGCCCACGGCAACAATACGCCCTTCTCGAATACCCACATCACCACGCCAACGCGGGGTGGCCAAGCCATCAATAATCCAGCCATTGCTGATCTTGACGTCCAGCCTGCGGTCGTCTGCCTGCATCTACGTCTCCACTCGTCCTCCCACAAAAAGGGGAAGTTGACCGCATTATCCAAAGGTATTATTAATATGAAAAATTGTTTAAGTTAATTGATTAATCAGAAAATGATATGGACAGACTTCCCAAGCACATCACGCTCAAGCATTTGAACGCGTTTGTCGCCGTGGCCCAGGAGGCCAGTTTCACCCATGCCGCACGCCGCCTTTTCCAAACACAATCCTCGGTCACTGGCCTGATTCAACAACTGGAAGTTGCCCTGAACACCTCCTTGTTCAACCGCACCAGTCGGCGTGTATCCCTGACACCTATTGGTCAGGAGTTCCTGCCGCGCATCACCCGCCTGCTGGCGGACTTTGATGGCGCCATCAGTGATGTCATGCGTTATGGGGAATTGAAAAGCGGGCGGGTCAGTGTGGCCGCCGCTCCGTCGGCCATTACGGACTTGATTGCGCCGGCCGCCGCGAATTTTTCGCAGCAGCATCCGGCGGTGCGTCTGTATTTACGGGATGACAACTCGGGCCGCATTCAACGTCAGATCGTGGCAGGAGAAATCGACTTTGGTCTGACCAGCCCCTGGGCAGATGTCCAAGGGCTGGACAGTCAGCCTTTGCTGGAAGACCAGTTTGGTGTGCTCTATCGCAGCGACGACCCGCAGATCAAACCCGATGCCGATAACACGGTCAGCTGGTCTGCCCTGAATGAACGCAAGCTGGTGGGCGTGGTGGACGAAACAGGCATCATGGCCGTGCTGCAATCGCGCCCAGACCTACCCATCGAAACCTCAGCCCCTTTCTATGAAGCCTCCAGTACGACCTCACAAGCAGCACTGGTGCAAAGTGGTCTGGCCATTGCCCTGCTACCCGCCTTGGCCGCACAACGGGTCTTGATGCCCGGTCTGAGCTTTTCCTTGCTGCAAGCCCCCACACTGGTCCGTACCTTGTGCCTGATGTTCCATCTGGAGCATGATCTGACCCCTGCTGCTGCCGCCCTGGCAAAGGAAGTACGAACCTACGTGAAAAAAGCCCCTTTGCCACCAGGATGCCGCGCTCTGTGAGAGGCGGACCGCGAAGCCGGACGTAGAATCCCCCCACGCCTCGCCTGATCAGAATGCCGTCATGCCAGTGCTCCTTTTCGGTGCCTTTTTGGTAAGGCCTGTGGGCGCGGTGTGCTCTTCGGGCTGATGGGGGGATCAGTTCGGTCATCAGAAAGTACTATCCCTGATCATCGTGGCGAGCAGCCCCCTCCTGCTTGGGCTAATTCTGTCCTATCTGGACGTCGGCCATCTAAGACCATGGCCTTTCCCCTGCATGCCTGCCCGCCCTCCTATCCTTGAACGCTCCACCTACATACCAGCACATTTAAAACGGGCCTGAACAAAACGCTCAGACCCGTTTTTTCGTGCTGTTAGTCTCCATCACTGTTAAATAGAAACGAACAGCGATTCAGTCTTTGTCTACGCGGCATTAAACCGTCAAACCGCCCGACACTTCCAGCGTGGTGCCATTGATGAAGCTGGCTTCATCCGAAGCCAAAAACGCATACACATTGGCGATTTCTTCAGGCTTGCCCATGCGGCGCAGCCAGCAATGGTCACGAAAGCCTTGCAGCACTTTTTCCGGGATGGTTTTCAGAATATCTGTCTCGATAAAACCAGGACAGACCGCATTAACGCGTATCCCTTTGGGGCCCAATTCCCTGGCCCAGGTCTTGGTAAAACCAATCACCCCAAACTTGCTGGCTGCGTAATTGGTTTGACCATAATTGCCATACAAACCCACTACACTGGAAGCGTTCAGAATGGAGCCACTTTCCTGCTCCAGCATCACCGCCGCCACAGCCTGGGTAAAGTTGAAAACAGCTTTCAGGTTGACATCAATCACATCGTCAAATTGCTGCTCGGTCATGCGCACCAGCTTGGCATCTTTGGTGATCCCGGCATTGTTCACCAGCACATCAATGCGGCCAAACTTTTGCTTCACATCCGCCACCATGGCATCAATCTGCACACGGTCCGTCACATCCACGGTATAGCCCACAGCCGTAACGCCATTGCCACTTAACGACTGCGCTGCTTGATTGACAGCATCCGCATTACGATCGCACAACACCACAACCGCTCCTTCCTGGACAAACTTCCTGGCTGTTGCCAAACCAATGCCTGCAGCCGACCCGGTCACAACCGCCACTTTATCTTTCAATCGCATTCCAGCTACCTTTTAAAAATCGCTCCACGCTGTCATGCAAACACAGGTTTTTACCGCAGCCAAACAGACCATTGCCTGCCAACTCGTTCACACCAGCACACTGTTTTGTACTCCGATCACGTACAGATCGCCAGTTAAAGTGAGCAAATTTCATCCCAAAGGCAATGGCCCCACAATGAACCGCACTACACGCAAACGCTTACTTGCCAGAAGTGAATTTGGTATGGCTGTTGATCAAGTTGCGGTAGTCGGGGATATGACTGGAGAACAAGGCGCCCAGACCTTCCACGTCGTTACGCCAGTCGCGGTGCAATTCGCACGCCACGCCAAACCAGGTCATCAGTTGAGCACCGGCGCCAGACATACGATCCCAGGCGGAATGACGCGTCAACTCGTTAAAAGTGCCCGACGCATCGGTTACCACAAATACATCAAAACCTGCTTCCAGAGCAGACAGGGCCGGAAACGCCACGCACACTTCGGTGACTACACCGGCAATAATCAACTGCTTTTTGCCGGTAGCCTTGATCGCTTTCACAAAATCTTCGTTATCCCAGGCGTTGATCTGGCCAGGACGGGCAATATAAGGCGCATCAGGAAAGGCTTCTTTCAGCTCGGGAACCAAAGGACCATTCGGACCTTCTTCAAAGCTGGTAGTCAAGATGGTGGGCAAGTTGAAGTACTTGGCCAGATCAGCCAGGGCCAGCACATTGTTCTTGAACTTGTCAGGATCAATGTCACGAACCAGGGACAGCAATCCGGTTTGATGGTCTACCAGCAAAACAGCAGCTTGGTCTTTATCAAGTCGTTTATAGGACGTAGTCATCTCAGTTCTCCTCAAAGGGATTGAAAAGGAAGGGTGCAGGAACGGCACCCGGCACTGCAACAGCGCAGAGGTATTGGCGCTGCGAATCAAATCGGTGAAACATGCCAGCAAAGAGGTAGTGAAGGCGGGCCAGGCCGCCCTCACCCACTTGCCTTACAAGACCGCCGTAGTGGGTGCCATGGCACCGAAGCGACCGCTATTGAAGTCATCCATAGCCTGCAGAATTTCCTGCTTGCTATTCATGACAAACGGACCGTGTCCTACGATGGGCTCATCAATGGGCTGACCACTGATCATCAAAACCACAGCGTCGTTATTGGCTTCGATGCCGAACTGACTACCAGCCCGATCCAGCACCACCAATTGCCCTTCACGTGCCACGCTTTGACCATTGACCAGCACCGTGCCGTGCAGAACCACCAAAGCAGCCGTCCAACCCTCCGGGCTTTCCAGCTCGGCAATCCCACCCTGATTCAGGCGCAGGTCCCAGACATTCATGGGCGTAAAGGTCTTGGCAGGACCAGTGGCACCGTCCTTTTCTCCGGCAATCACACGCACTACGCCAGCAGCATCAGGCAGTGCGACCACAGGAATTTGCTGGTCGGTAATGGCTTGATAGCCAGCGGGAGCACGCTTGTCTTTGGCTGGCAGGTTGACCCACAACTGCACCATTTCCAAAGTGCCGCCCGAACGCGCAAACGCGTCGGAGTGATACTCCTCGTGCAAGATGCCCGAACCAGCCGTCATCCACTGCACGTCACCAGGGCCAATCGTGCCGCCCTGGCCCGTGGAGTCGTGGTGCGACACCTCGCCCTTGTAGACAATGGTGACGGTTTCAAAACCACGATGTGGGTGCTGGCCAACGCCGCGTTTGTGCTGGCCAGGTGCAAACTCGGCAGGCCCGGCGTAGTCCAGCAGCAGAAAGGGGCTCAACTGTTTTGCGTGTGTGTGGTACGAAAACAGGGAGCGAACGGGAAAGCCGTCGCCCACCCAATGAGGACGGGGAGCACTATAGATACCAAGAATCTTCTTCATGTCCATCTCCTTGTTTCAACATAAGAGACAGCATAAACTCGGGACAACGAAACCTGTAGCCCCCTAAACCGGCCATCTATGTTCCATTTATGGAACGATAAAACTGCCATGCAAGATTTAAACGACTTGTACTTCTACGTTCAGATTGTGGATCACGGAGGTTTTTCCCCAGCCAGTCGCGCATTAGGTTTACCCAAGTCCACCCTTAGCCGCAGGCTGGCAGCTTTGGAGGAACGCTTAGGGGTACGGCTGATTCAGCGTTCTACCCGCCGCTTTACCGTGACCGAGATCGGACAGACGTATTACGAGCACTGCAAGGCCATGCTGGTAGAGGCTGAAGCTGCGCAGGCAGCCATCGAACTGACACGCGCCGAGCCGCGCGGTGTGGTGCGCCTCAGTTGTCCCATTACCTTACTGAACGCCCATGTCAGTGATATGTTGGCCGACTTCATGGTCAGCTACCCGCATGTAACGGTGCAATTGGATGCCACCAACCGGCGCGTCGACCTGATCGGGGAATCGCTGGATATGGCAATTCGCGTGCGCCCGCCCCCCCTGCAAGACAGCGATCTGGTGATGCGTGTTCTGTCCGACCGAAGCCAATGTTTAATAGCCAGCCCGGAGCTGATTGCCCGCCTAGGCATGCCCGGTTCGCCAGCTGATCTGGCGGACTATCCCAGCCTGGCATTGGGGCTGCCACAGCAAAGCCATACCTGGACCTTGTATGGTCCCGATGGCGCACAAGCCGTGCTGCATCACACTCCCCGCCTGATTACCACGGATATGACGGCCTTGCGCTGCGCAGCATTAAAAGGCGTTGGTGTGGTGCAGTTGCCTACCCTGGTAGTCTGCGATCAATTGGCCGACGGCTCGTTGGTGAAACTGATTCCGGACTGGGCCCCACGACGCGAGATCATTCATGCGGTGTTTTCCTCCCGCCGGGGGCAGATGCCTGCTGTGCGGGCGTTGCTGGATTACCTGGTCGAACGCTACCAGCAAATGGATGAGGACTGACAGCAATCTGGCAGTTCACGTGCAGGCAGTAAGGCACACACAAAAACGCCCTACCGATGCAGGGCGTTTTGTAGTCCTGGGCAATCAAGCCAAGGGATCAGGCGCCGCCATTAAAGTCGCGAACTTGCTTTTCAGCTTCTTCACGTGCAATACCGTAGCGTTCCTGAATTTTACCGACCAGATATTCGGTATTGCCTTCGGCAACATCAATATCATCATTGGTCAGTTTTCCCCATTTGGCCTGAATCTTGCCAGACAACTGTTTCCATTTACCTTTGATCGTATCTTCATTCATAGTCGTTCTCCTGTTTCAATGGGAATTCACAATTAGGACTGACAACGAAACTTTTATTCCGGTTTTACTTTCAATCCCGACGAATCGACTTTCACAACGCCTTTCACACTTTCCGTTGCAGCAACGGCTTTCTTGTGCTCAATTTCGCTGGGCACGGTACCGGTCAATGTTGCAACACCGTTATTGGTCTCAACAGAGATATCCGTGCTTTTCAAATCCTTGGTACTGGCCAGATCAGCCTTGATTTTGGTAGTGATCCACGTATCGCTGACGGCTTCACCCGCAGTTGCGGAGTGGTCCTGATTAACGGCTGGCTCATTGGCCATTGCACCGCCTTGCAAACCAAAACTCAAAGCCGAAGCCATTAAAAAACTGGATAGGATGGCAGATTTCTTCATAGATTTTCTCCAATATCAGAAAGAGTATTTTTAGAATCCAAAATTCTCTTATTCCTGCTATTAAAAGGAGTCCAATTCAATCAACAAAAATCTCGTTGCTTCCAATGGATGGTTCTACCGTAACATTTCCGACCACCCCGCAAAATACGAAATGCTACAAGCATTTTCTTTATAAAAATCTCTTCTATTTTTCATTCAACCCTATTCATCCGGACGATGGCAAGCTGCTTTAGCCACCCGAGCCAAACCACCATACCGACTGGACTCAATCCCCCCGGCACACGCCACCCCTGGTGTTCACACATTTTCAACAAGGCCATGGCCACCTTGAAGCGGAAAGCCCAAAGCACAAGCAGAGTCGTCAAGCCGTGCTTCGTCCTATGGAGCGAGGGTACTCAGACCAGATACATAAGGTAAAAAGTTGAGCAGGGCTGCTAACAAAAACGCCACCTTAGCGACGGTGTTCGCGATGCGAGTACGGCTACCACGCCCAACACACGCAAAAACAAGCCAGATCATCATGTCGACAATCTGGCCGAAATCAAACCAAGAGGCAGACCGACGCACCCCGCCTCGAACAACAAAGTCAATATCAATCAACGCAGATGATGTACCTCCTGCGTTCCATATACGTGCACCGGCAGGCCTGCCTGACGCGCTTTCAACTGCAAGGCCAGGTACTGTGAATAATGACGTGACTGATGCAAATTACCCCCGTGAAACCACAGATTCGGCTGCTGAGTAGGCTTCCACATATTGCGCTGCTCACCTTCCCACGGCCCGGGATCTTTGGTGGTTTCCGAGCCCAGCCCCCAGCACTTGCCTACCCTATCCGCCATTTCCTGGCCTGCCAGATCGGCCACCCAGCCATTCATGGAGCCGTAACCGGTGGCATACACCACCAGGTCCGCAGGCAATTGCGTGCCGTCGCTCAGCACCACGGCGTTCTCGGTTAAATGGCTGATGTCAGTGCGAGACTTCAGCTTGATGCTGCCATCAATAATCAACTCGCAAGCGCCCACGTCAATGTAGTAGCCCGACGCACGGCGCAGGTATTTCATGAACAGGCCGGAGCCATCATCCCCCCAATCCAGCATGAAGCCTGCCGCCTCCAATTTCTGGTAGAACTGTGCATCGCGCTCGCGGATCTTGTCGTACACAGGAATCTGGAAGTCCGCCATGATGCGGTATGGCAGGGAGGCAAAGAGCAAGTCTGCCTTGCGCGTGGTGACTCCCGATGCCAGTGCCCGTTCGGAATACAGATCGCCCAAACCGATCTCCATCAAGGAGTCGGATCGCACAATGTGGGTGGACGAACGCTGCACCATGGTGACGTCCGCCCCTGCCTCCCACAGCGCGGCGCAAATATCATGAGCTGAGTTATTGGCCCCGATCACCACTACCTTCTTACCCGCATAGGCTTCCGGTCCGGGATGCTGTGAGGAGTGCTGCTGTTCACCCTTGAAGACATCCTGCCCCTTCATGCTGGGCACGTTCGCCTTGCCGGACATGCCCGTGGCAAAGACCAATTGCTGTGGCCGTAGCGTCATGGGCTTGCCATCACGCTCGATCTCCACCTCCCAGGTCTGGCTATCCTCGTCATAGCGCACCTTCTTGCATACCGTGCTGCTCCAGTAATTCAGTTCCATCACCTTGACGTACATTTCCAGCCAGTCACCAATCTTGTCCTTGGGCGCAAAGACCGGCCAGTTATCGGGGAAAGGCATGTAAGGCAGGTGGTCGTACCAGACGGGGTCGTGCAGGCACAGAGACTTGTAGCGTTTGCGCCAGCTATCGCCAGGGCGAGCATGTTGGTCAATGATCAGCGTGGGTACATTCAACTGCCGCAGACGCGCACCCAGCGCAATACCGCCCTGCCCGCCGCCGATCACCAGCACATAAGGCTGCTCCGAGGTGCCCAGTTCTGCCTGCTCCTGCTGACGACGCTCCTGCCAGGTCTGACGTCCACGTCGAATGCCATGCTCGGCCCCCATGGGACGGCGAACACCCAAAGGCTCTTCGTGCCCTTTCAGTTCCGACATGGTGGTCAGGAAGGTCCAGATCTTCCCATCCTTTACGCGGATATGGCCGTAGCCACGCGCCACATCGGTTTCCACACGGAACCAGCCTTCCACCAGACCTTGACCATCATCACTGACCGGCTCCGCGCTGTCGCGCTCGAACCTGCCTGACACGGCGCCTTGTTGCTGCTGCCTCAGCATGTCACGGATCTGGTCACGCCCTTCCATGGTTCGGATATTCCAGGTGAACATGACCAGATCACGCCAAAAGCATTCTTCGGCAAACAGGGCTGCCGCATCGTCCGGTGCATTGCTGGCAAGCGCATGGGTCAACTGTTCAAGAACCGTGTCCAACTGTCGCGCAGCCGACTGCAGTTGCTGCTGTGTTTGCATGATTTGTCTCCATATCGTTTTACTATTGCGCCGAGCTTTTGCTGCCCAGCTATGGAGTACATAGCAAACACCGTGCCAAACCGGAAATGGCTTGTTTTAAAGAGGTATTGCTTGTTTGAAGACGATAAAACTGTGCCAGCGATGACACAGGTGGTGCATCAGGTGTCGCAGCCTGTGTCACAGGTCGAGTCTTAGTGAGTCAGGCCTGCCCGTTTGATATAACGATGCAAGGTGGACCGGCTGATACCAAGCTGCCGAGCCGCTGCGCTGACGTTGCCACCACAGGCCAGTAAAACCTGCTGCCAAGAGGATTCTCCGGCAGAAACGGGCGCTGCCGCCGGGCTGCCTGTCGATGTAGCCAGACGCCGCTCTCGCAACACCTCTGGCAAATCCTGTACCTCAATGCAGGAACCTTCCGCCAAGGCCAACGCCAGCACCAGCGCATTGTCCAGCTCGCGCAAATTACCCGGCCACTCGTACGCTTGCAGTGCTTGCCAGGCCTCGGGCGACAAACCGGGCACATCGCCCTTATTACGCCGATGCAATATCTGCTGCACCAGCCATTCCAGGTCACTGCGCTGACGTAAGGCGGGCAAGGTCAGCACAGCCGCATTCAAGCGATACAGCAAATCCGCACGGAAGCAGCCTTGCTCTACCAAGGCATTTAAATCATGATGGCTGGCTGAAATCACACGCAGGTCTACGCGCTTACTTGTGCGTGCGCCCAAAGGCATTACCTCGGACTCGGCCAACACGCGCAGCAAGCGGCTTTGCAGGGCCAGCGGCATATCGCCAATCTCGTCCAGGAACAGAGTGCCGCCATCGGCCGCCTCGATCAAACCCGCACGGCCCCGTGCAGCGCCGCCGGTATAGGTGCCGGCCAGATAACCAAACAATTCGCTTTCTATCAGGCTCTCGGGCAAGGCTGCACAATTGACAGCCACAAAATTTCCGCGACGACCGCTGGCCGTATGAATCGCACGCGCCAGATACTCTTTGCCCGAGCCCGTCTCGCCCTGCAACAGCACTGGCATTTCTCGCGTCGCCAAACGCGCGGCCTTCAACAGCATGGACTGCATGGCCGCATCCGTGCCCGCCAAACCACGCAATGCCGGTGGCAAGGCAGCATCCACGGCGGCCCCATCCATCCCCACAGACCGATTACTCATCACACGTCGGGGTTCAATGGCATGGGCAAACAGCACACTACCATCCCGCGCCATGACGACCCGTTCCTGCGTAGGGCGATAGCGCATCAAGGTAGGTAACTGATCCACTTCCAGATGCAAAAAGCGCGCCAAGCTCTGCCCGAGCAGGCCCGCAGGGTTGCGCCAGTCCACCCCCGCCGCCCGCGCCAGAATGCGAGCACCCGTATGCGTCATGCCCTTGATACGGCCAGAGCCATCAATCGCAATCGCCGCTTCCGGATCAATATCCAGAAACTCCGGCGACTGCGACAAACATAAAATCCATTCCTGCCGATGGCAGGCCATTAAATTGGCCAGCTCAATGCGACGGGTCGCCGCATTGGCAAGATGCAGTGCCAAGCCTTGGCTGGCCTTGGCCTCCGGCGACTGCAACAAGGACAAATCCAGCACCGCCGCCAGCTTGCCATCATCGTGATAGATGGGTGCCGCCGTGCAGGACAGGGGCGCATGCATATGATCGAAATGATCGTTTTGATGAATGGTCAGAGCCTCGCCCGTGTGCAGGCAAGTGCCCACCGCGCACGTTCCCGCGCGCTCTTCAGACCATTCCGAGCCCATATACAAACCGGCCTGCCGCAAGGCATCGCGCTGACCATCCGAGCCCAGAAAATCCACCGTAACGCCCTTGTTATCGGACAGCAGCAACACGTAATTCAGCCCGGAAACCTGCTGATAAAGACGCTCCAGCCCGGAGCGCGCAATATTGATCAGGGCTTCGGACTGCTGACGGTGCTCGCGCAACTGGGAATCGGGCACGATATAGGCCTCGCACGCCTGCGCCGGGTCCAGCCTGTGATGCTCAATACACCGTCGCCAGCTATGGACCACGGCCTGATCGCGCCGGGACAGGCTGCCCTGCCAAACCGCCGTGATCTCTTGGACGTGTGCCACATGTGAAGACTGCATCAGAGCTCATCCCGAAAACAGGCCTGCCCCCGGACGGGCGCGGCCTCTCTTCCAGTGTGCCGCCATGCTTCACTGCCGTACATGGAGGTTTTCCTTGAGATGCGGTGCAGCAAATCAACTGCTTTGAGGCATCTCCCCGTTGGCCAAGCGGCGGTTAATGTCTGCCAGCACATCCGGTAAATCTGCAATGGTATCGATCAGATAATGCGGTCGTGAATCGCTGAACATGGCCCCAATACGCTCGCGTTCGCTTTGCAGCTTGTCGGCAGGCAGCTTCTTGAACTCGTCGTAGGTCAGACCCAGGGCATTACCCGAGCAGGTCAGTGCCACCGTCCACACCCCAGCACTGCGTCCTTCCACAATACCGGGCCAGGTGTCGTCCACTTTGACGCAGGCAGCTACATCCGATATGCCCAGCGCGATCACGTTCGCCAAAGACTGCGCAGGATAAGGGCGTCCGTTGGGTACTTCATCCGTCGCAACGACGTAGTCCGCCATATAGCCGTTCTTTGCGGCCAGCTCGACCACCTTGTCCATCACCACTTTGGGGTAACCGGAGCAAGAGCCTATTTTCACCCCCGAGCTTTTCAGGTTAGAGATCACTTCCAGCGCCCCCGGAATCAAGGCCGAGTGCTCCGCAATCTTTTCAATCTGCAAGGGCATGAAACGCTTGTAAATGGCAGTGACGTCCTCATCGGTAGGCGTACGGCCAAACTGCGTTTTGTAGCGTTCAGCAATCTCCGGCACGTTGCACAAAGTACGAATGTGATCCCATTTGCCCATACCCATAGGCCCGCGCGCCTCTTCCAAAGAAACTTGCACCCCGAACTCGGCAAAGGCCTCGACAAAAATCTGCGTAGGCGCAAACGAGCCGAAATCCACTACCGTACCGGCCCAATCAAAAATCACAGCCTGAATCTGTTGCACTTGCTGATAAGACATATTGTTCTCCACACCCTTAACTGACTATCGTTAATAAAAAACTAACTGCTCGTTTCAAAACCCTTGAACAAATCACTAATAAGCGGGCGCTCTTTTCTTAGCTCCAGGCAGCACAAGTAATAGTCGATGTAAAAAGGGTGCTGCTCAAAGCAAATGGCACGGGTGCCGGGCGTATCCACATACTCAGGGGCCGAGACAAAACCAATGCCCACCCCTTTCATAATGGCGTGAACAATGGCTTCTCGGCTGTTGAGCTCCATCACACAATGGATGGCAACCTGATGTCGCGCACAGCCTTCCTCCACCGTCTGCCGTGTCCGTGAACCAGCCTCCCGCAAAATCACCGACTCCTGGCTTAACTGCTCCAGACTCACCTTTTCCTGGGTACACCACGGATGCTTCTCCGGCACCACAGCCACGACCGGGTAACGCTGATACAAACGCGTATACAAACTTGGATCTGCCTTGGGATGCGCCAGCATGGCAACATCCACATCAAAGTCATACAGCTTTTCCAACACCTTGGAAGCAGACGAAAAGTAGGTTTTAAACTCGATATCAGGCTGGCTTTCACCCAGCTTGAACACCAGATCCATGGCGATTGGTGGTGATACGGCACCAATCCGCAGCAAGCCCGATTTGCGCTGCTTGAAGCTCTCCAGCAACTGGACGGCTTCTTCCTCCAGATCAAACAAAGGCCTGGTAATTTCGTAAAGCTGCTTGCCCGCGGCGCTTAAGGCCAACTGATTGCCAGAACGGTAGAAAAGCTCCACGTCAAATCGCTGCTCCAAGGCTCGCACTTGCTCACTAACAGTGGGCTGTCCAATGCTGAGATACCGTGCCGCCGAGGTGAACCCGCCTGTATAGGCCACGGCATAAAACGACCTCAACCATTTGTGATAGTGGTGCATGAACAGCCTTTATTTAAGTTAGCGACGAATAAATAGTGCCACCAGCGCGCTACATGCACATGCAATCAGGACGATTACAAAGATCAAGGAGGTATCGCCCGTCGAGTCCAGCACACTCCCAATCATTGGCTCGGCCAGGCCAGCAAACAAGTAAGAAGAGAAGTTCATGACGCCGGTAGCAGTGCCCGAACGCTTGGCTCCCACCAGGTCGGGGCATAAAGCCCAGAAACTAGTCGCCGGACCGTAAACAAAGAAACCGCACAGGAACAAAGCCACCAATCCCAAGGAGCTATGCACTGGCAAGGACCACATCCACAGGCTCATCAAGGCACCCAGGCCTGTGTAGAGCATGATGGCCAAGTAGCGTTTGGAACCAAACAGGCGATCTGATATCCAGCCGTTACTCAAAGCCCCAACAGCCATGCCCACGGGCAGCGCAATCGTGATCCATTTAGGGTCGATCAGGCCGTCACCCGATTTCCAGTCCACACCCAGAAAATGCACGGGCACCCACACAATCAAGCCATAACGGGCAGCATTCTGAAAACCCAAAGACAAGGCGGCAATCAGCAAGCGTTTGTTTTTCAGTACCGCCTTGTAACGCTGCCATGATGTTTCGGCCTCGCCTTCCAGTGCTTTAGAGGCATCATCCGCATTGGCAACACCGGTATCAGCCAAAGGCTCAAAGCCCATATCCTCGGGGCGCTCGCGTGCCACCAGATAAAACACAATCCCACCCACCAGCATCAACAAAACGGGCAATCGGAAGATCCAGCGCCAATCCAACTGCATCACATCAATAACCACCATAGACGTCACATAGGACAAGATCGAGGCGCAGCCAGCCGCAAACACGTATAAACCATAGGCGCGACCACGCTCGGAAATACCCCACCAGTTGGATATCAGGCGGCTGCCTGGCGCCCAGCCCAAAGCCTGGAAATAGCCATTGGCTCCCCACGGGATCAGCAAGCTAAAAAAGCCAGTGGCAAAACTCGCAATCCAATTAGCGCCGCACGACAACACAGCGCCAGCCGTCATGATGCGGCGACCACCATATTTGTCTGCCAAGTTGCCATTAATGGCCTGACCCACGGCATAGGCCCACAACAAGACAGCAGAGACCCAACCCAATGAGGCACTGCTGAATCCGAACTCCTCTTGCAAGCCAGGAATGGCAAACCCAAACGTCTGCCGTCCGGTATAGAAAAACAGATAACAGAACATCGCAGCCAGCAGCATGCGCCACTGCGCTTTCCTGAACGACAAACTCGGTGCTCGGGTCATCCCCGACAAGCTGGATGCTTGAGTCATAATCAGCTCCTTTCACCCTTTGGCCCTGACACGTCACGGCCTGTGGGATGCTCTTTTTTGCTGTATCAAAAAGGGGGGACTTCAGTCCTCTCTACCTTTGTGTCTTGTCTCGTGTTGTATGTATTTGTCAGGCGACACTCAGGCGGCAATAAAATTTTTGCCCCGTGCGCCCTGCATGGCGTAAGCAATCATGTCGTCCTGTTCCTGGGCCTGTACGCCATAGTCGATAAACTCGGTCTTGACGCCCACGCTGTGCAAGAAGTGACGCAGCCTAGCCTGGGCCTGCTGACGATCACGGCCAAACAGCTTTTCAAAAACCTGATCTCGCGATGGATCACAGCCCCATGCCAGGCCAAGCACATAAGGCAAGGTAAATGAGCAAGCAATGCCGTGCGGCAAGCCATAACGCAGCGTCATTTCATAGGAAATGGAGTGCGCCAGCGCAGTTTTGGTATTGGAAAAAGCCATCCCGGCCTTCAAGGCGGCCAGTGCCATTTTTGAGCGCAGTTGGATATTCCCCAGATCCTTTTGCAACTGCGGCAGATACAGCAAAATATCTTCAATAGCCGAGATCGCAAAAGTATCCGAAATCGGGTTGGCATTGACATTCCAGATCGATTCCAAGGCGTGGGACAAAGCATCCAGGCCCGTGGACACCGTCACTTTTTCCGGCACGCTCAGCATCAGCTCCGGATCAATAATGGCCACGGCTGGCCAGGTCTGCTCCAGATGCAGGGAATATTTTTTCTGGGCCTGCTGATCCCAGATCGTGGCCCAGGGAGTCACTTCACTGCCGGTACCCGCTGTCGTGGGAACCGCAATCAAGGCCTTGCTGTCCACCGGGGTAAACGCTTTGCCGGTAGACAACAGATCAAGCAGCTCCTGAAATGTCCCGGTTCGGGTCCCCACAATCAAGGCCTTGGCCGTATCAATCGCACTGCCGCCTCCCACAGCCAGCACAATGTCACTGTCCCCGGCCTTGTGCCAGAAGGTCTCGTACACATCCTTTAAATAACTGACATCGGGATTAGGTTGCACATCCTCCACGATGTGAACCAGACTCTCCCCCAACAAGCCCTGGATATGAGCGACCAGACCCAAAGAGCGTGCCTCCGGGAAGGTCACCAGCGTTATTTTCTTGTTCGCGGCCAGCCCGGAAATCTCTTTCAAGCTTCCGGGCCCAAAGTACGTACGTACCGGATTTGAAAACTGCGTTGCCATTGTTTGCCTCCTCATTATTGAAGTTCATCGTAGAGGGGCATACCGAGGGGGACAAATCGATTAATCGGCCCAGGCCATCGGAAAAACCAATAGGCTCTTCCTGGGGGCAATGCACGTACGGGACAAGTCCCTTACGCACATAAGGCGTGATCCAAGCCAGCACCCTCCTCTTTGTCCTGATCGTGCCAGGTGTGATGAATCAAGGTCTTTAAGGCGTCAGACTGTGGATCAGCTAACACGTGCTCTGTCCTGCCTGATTCGACAAGCTGCCCAGCGTCCATGACCGCCAGCTGAGTACAAAACTGGCTCATCATCGCCAAATCATGACCAATAAAAACCAAAGACAAAGCACGTTTGCGCTGCAAGGTAATCAACAGACTCACGGCCTGTTTTTGCAAATGCGCATCCAAGGCCGAGACTGGCTCATCGCACACCAGAACATCAGGATTCAGCGCAAGAGCCCGCGCAAGCACCACGCGCTGGCGCTGGCCACCGGATAGATCAGCAGGCTTGCGGCGCAGCAACTCGGAAGAGAGCTCTACTTCAGCCATCAAACGCCGCACCTCAAGGCTGACATCCGTAGGGGGGTCACGCCGTAGCCGCACGGCTTCACTCAAGGTTTGCTGGATACTTAGCATAGGATTCAAACTGCTGGTGGCATCCTGGAAAACATACTGGCATTGCCGCGCAAAACGCAGGTTTTCAGCATCCGAAGACCAGCGTTGCTGAACGGGCATACCCAACACACTAATGTGGCCAGAGTCTGGCAGCAGCGAGCCTACGATCAACTTGGCCAAGGTGCTTTTACCTGACCCGGACTCACCCACTACTCCTAAACAGTCACCCCGCATCAACTCCAGGCTGACACGGTTCATTGCCAATGAAGCAGCACCCGAATAACGATACGACACCTGGTCCACCTTAAGAACAGAAGCGTGTTCTTGGGTACGACACAGCACCCCGGTCTCCAACTGCTTTTTATTGGCAGCCACCAAGGTCTGCGTATAGGGATGTTGCGGCGTATTAAGCACTTGATGGACGCTCCCCTGCTCCACACAATGACCATCGTGAAACACGGCCACATGATTGGCCATCTTTTCCACAATAAAAAGATCATGCGTCACAATCAGCAAGGCCATTTTTCGTCGGTGACATAAGCGCAACAACAAATCGGTCACCTGATTCTGCGTTGAGGCATCCAACGCCGTGGTGGGCTCATCGGCAATCAAGAGTCTAGGGTTGCTGGCCAAGGCCATTGCAATCATGATGCGTTGCTGCTGTCCTCCGCTCAGCTCATACGAATACGCATTCAAGATGCGCTCTTTATCTCGAATACCGACTTCATCGAGCAAGGCTAAAATTTGCTTTTTCTTCGCAGGAGACAGCCTGGCCTTCCCATCAAGCGTTTCCGCTAACTGGGCACTAATGCGCATCAAGGGATTTAACGCCGCCATGGGATCCTGAAAAATCACGCCTATCCCATTTTTGCGCAAGCCTTTCCACGAGGATGCCGGTATCGAAAGAACTTCCTGACGATCAAAAAAGACCTCACCCATCGTGAATAACTCTGGGGGCAGCAGGCCACTACATGCCATTGAAGTCAGTGACTTTCCACTGCCAGACTCCCCGACAATGGCCAGTATCTCCCCCTCTTGCAGCTTGAAGGTGACGCCTTTGACCAAGCGGTGTTTGTCCGAGCACACATGCAGGTTTTGCACGTCTAATAAATAAGCACCCATTACTGCTTCCTTAATCGGGGATCAACCCAGACACTGATGGAACGCGTAACCAGATTCATTAAAATAATCATCAGGGCCAACCACGTAATCCCTGCCTGTATCAAGGGGTAGTCACGGCCCTGTATGGCAGTGAACGTTAAGCCCCCTACTCCGTTCAGGCCAAAAATCACCTCCATCGTGAGCGTGCCACCTACCAGCCCCCCAAACACCACGCCAATCAAATTGAGCATGACTACCGAGGTATTGGGCAGAATATGACGCGCCACAATCACCCAGTTCCCCAAGCCTTTGGCTCGTGCCGTGCGCACATAGCCACAGCGGGTGATGCTCATTAACTCCTCATACAAAGGTTTAACAACCTGACCCGCCACATCCAAGCTCAAGATCAAGACAGGCATCAGAAGCTGGCCCTTGATGGGCAGCCACTGGAGCCAAATAGAAAACACCAAAACCGCCACAACACCAATACAAAATGAAGGCAAGGCAATGGACCAGACATTCAGCCCTTCAACCAACTGGCGCCACCGACTGTCTGGATAAGCACAGGCCAACAACGCAATGACGGCTCCTAACAACAAGCCACACACCAGGGCACTCAGGGCCAGCAGTAAAGTCAGTGGAACCGCTTGCAGCAACATATCTACAACAGGCGTGGAGTAACGCAGCGAGACGCCCCAATCCCCTTGCATCATTAAAGAGGCAAAACTGACAAACTGCGCCAAAACAGCTTGATCCAGGCCCAGCTCTTGACGAAGGGCCTCTTGCTGATCAGCAGACATATCGCCAGATACGGCATATAAGTCTGTTATGTCACCCGGTACGGCCCGTATCAAATAAAAGACAAAGAACGAAATAGAGAAAACACTGAACAGCAAATACGACAAAGACCTGACACTGGATCGAACATATCTATTCATCACGTGACCTTTGATTCTCATCCAACCCGAATTGCATCGTTCTATTAATACGCTGCCCCAAGATCGACAGGGCCAAGGTCGTCAAGGCTAGACAGGCAACCGGTAGCACCAGCCCCCAGGGAGCTTGCTCAGCATAATCAGACGACGTAGCAATAATTCGTCCCCATGTCGGCGTGTCCGGCGCTACCCCCAAACCCAGAAAACTCAACACCGACTCGGTTGTGATCGCACGAGGAATCACAATCACAATCTGCACTAACAAGGTACCAACGATATTGGGCACCAAGTGCTTGTAGATCACGTCAAAGCGCCCCCCACCCAATAAGCGCGCTGACACCATATAACCCGCTACCCGCTCCCGGTCGTAGGCGCCGGCCGTCACGTAAGCGAGCAAAGGTGCAAAAGTGATGCCGATGGCCATGATCACTGCGCTGGTGCCTGCCCCCACAGAGGTCATGATCACCAAACCCAACAGGATGGACGGCAGGGTTCGCAGCAAATCAAACACAGAGAAAATAGCCGCCCTAAACCAACCACCGATCACACAGGCTATTAAAGCGGTCACCGCACCGCATAGGAGTGCCGTCAACGTCGCTCCAAGCGCCACACTCAGCGTAATCCAGGCACCATGCGCCAAGCGCGCCAGAAGATCTCGGCCAAACAGGTCGGTGCCCAACCAATGGTTAATACTAGGGGCCTGGTTACGCAGTAAAAAGCTCTGGGCGTAGGGATCCTGAAAAGCCCCGAACTGGGCTGCCAGCCCCAATAAACCCAAAGCCAGCAGCACCATCCAAGGCCAGGAAAAACTTACTCTTTTGCCAGCCATACCCTAGCGACTCCGCCATCCACTCGGTTCTGGCTCCAGGTGTAACCGGTCTGGTAGCCCCTGACTTGGGGAGCCAGCGCGATTGCGTCGGCAGCATGCCCAATCGGTACGGTGTACTGCTTGTCCAGAACATGCTTCCAGGCTTGCAGATAAAGCTGACGTGCTTTTTCAGCCGACGACGACGCCACCGCTTTCTGGATCAGGGCATCCAATTGCGCGTCCTGAATACCGCCCCACAGCATAGGGCTGGGGCCATCACTGAGAAAGCGTGCATACCGCAAATACACATCTGCTCTCGGCCCCGAATGGAACGGGGCCAAATCCCATTGGTACTCACTTAATAACTTCTGGGCACCGATATCATCCAAGGCTTGGTGATCCACCTTGAAACCCAGCTGACGCACCATCTGGACAGCAACCTGCGCGTACTCGTTTTGCCAGGAAACGACTTTCAAGGTGTGTTCTTGAGGATTGACCCCAGCCTGCTCCAGCAACTCCTGAGCTTTGCGTAGATTAGGTAAGGCGGCCGTATCCGTTTGCTCCAACGCTGAGTCCCAGTAATACGTTCCCGGTTTCATCGCTTGATTGCTGATGACTGCCGCATCGCCAGCAATGAAGTTCATGTACGCCGTTTTATCAATCGCCGCCGCAATCGCTTCTCGAACCAAGGGTTCGCTCATCACCGCAGAAGGTTTGCGATTATTGAACGACAAAAAGTACCAAGCACTGTCCTTTAAGGTTTGAATCTCGAAATTGCTCTTGCGCAAGCCGGGCAGACGATCCGCGGCGACATAAGCCACCTGCAGATCACCGGCTCGCAACCCTAAGCTATTATCCTTATTGCCCTGAAGGTCAAACACCAAGGAGTCCAGGTAAGGTAAGCCCTCCTGCCAATACTGATCAAAACGTGGCGCGGAGAACTGCATGTTCGGCGTCCAGGCACCAAACATAAAGGGCCCAGTACCAATAGGCTTGCTGATCATCTCTGCCCAACCTTCTGACTCGGGCGCCACAATCCACAGTTCGGAAAGCAAGTTTAAAAACGGCGCGTAAGGCTCGCTCAGAACGATTTGCACTGTCCGCTCATCCGGTGCCTGCACGGAGGTAATCAAGTTCATCGCGCCACTGAGCCAGCCGCCTTTAACTTTCTCTTTAACGCGATCAATATTGGCCACAATATCGCTTGCTTGCAAAAGACGACCATTGTGAAAACGGACGCCTTGGCGCAGCGTAAAGCGATACGTTTTGCCATCCTCCGAGACCGTATAGTGTTCCGCCAGGAATGGCTTCACCTGGCCATCCTCGGCAATGCTGGTCAAGGTTTCCACAAAGACCTGCTGTACAGCGATCGATCCGGAGTGGCGATGCGGGTCCGCTGTATCCAGACCCAACAGAGCCAGATGCAACACCCCTCCCTTCTGAATCACTGGCTCAGTGGGATTGGCCACAGCCACACTGGTGCCACCCACCAGCAAGATACAGGAAACCAGATAATGCGTAAGTACACGAGAACCCATGACTCATCCTTAATTCAATGACTGAAATTTGCTGTTTTGACAATTTCTTGGAGAGGGTTGGCTGCCATCTGCTGCTCCCAAAGTCCAAGATGACAAAGAACGGTTGGCGCATAGTGACAAAGTGATGTCATTCGGGAACACACCTGCCCCTGATCAAAATCACTGCCTTGCACCACTAAAAATGGGCGGCTTTCATTCGTATTGCGCCCACCATGCTGGCCAAAACCCACATACGATTTGTTATCCAGAGGATCAACGGCATACCAGGCCATCCCACGCAGTCCAGCCTCATTCGTGCGGTCCGTTCCGGCTAAAGACACAGCCACCCGGCAGGTATCGGTATTGGGCATACCCCAAGCGAGCAGTTCGTCCCCCACGACCACCTCCCCTACCCAAGGCTGCGCTTGGAGCCACCCCAGTAATTGATCGCTGTGCGCATAATCGGCCGCATAGGCAATGACCGCCGCCGTACCATTAGGCGCGACAAGCAACTCCTGACTGCTCATAGCCTGCTTCAAGCCTGCCGTGACCAACTCTTGTGCAATGTCGACCTGAGCATGAATGGTTTCCATACCATGATCAGAACCCACCATGACAAGGACATCCTCGCCCCTGGCTCTTAACTGCTCGACCATCTCCAGCACACGAGCTACGTTGCGATCTGCCGCTTGAATGGCTCGACGATGAGTTGGACTTCCCAAAGGCACGCCATGCCCAGTGGCATCTGGCTCTGATAACCACAGCACGGCTAATAGCAGACTGTCATCGCTCAGAACATGCTGGCAAAAGCGGTCTGTCATTTGTTCATCTCCGGCCTGGCCCGACTCTATATCCAAAGCCTGTGAACCGTGCAGCGGTACCCCACCGGGGGCAAAGGAACCCGCACGGTGGAACACATAACCCTCCAAGTCTGGATCAAAAAAGTAAGCCGCCCCAGGTGACACATTGGAGTAGATAGCACTGCTGCCAAGGGGCCGGAGGTACTGCGCCAGGGTCGGGACACACAAATAATGACCACTGGCCTGGTACAGGGTTTGACGAAAGCTGGGGTCCCCCACAGAGTGAACCTTCAAGCCGTCTTCGTGATTCAAAACCATGGTGTTACCTAACAAACCATGATCTTTGGGCAACGCTCCTGTCGCAATGCATGCGGAACTGACCCGTGTGGTAGATGGAAACACCGCCTCCATCCCCGAGAACTGGCATCCCTGCTGCGCAAGCTTCTGAATACTGGGGGTTTCAGCCCCTTGGATCAGGTCACGTCTCAAGCTGTCACAAATGACCACAACACAGCGTTTTTTCATCATGCACCCACACTAGTACACAAAAATGACAGAGTTAATACAGGCTAAAGCGCGTAATTTAAGAGCACAAAAAACATGTCGTAATTGTGCAATCGTGACGTTTTGACCCACTCCAAACCCGCCTCACTCAACGGTGCTGAAATTAAAAAAGGCACTCGTTGCTCGGAATAGCCGCCATGCGTGCGAAGTGGCTGGTCTTGCACTGCAGACAAGTCATGCTCACTACGCTTGGAACCCAGTGCCCAGTCCTGAGCCGAGATCACCACCAGATCCGCTTCGCGGTCGACAGGCAGGTCCAGCCTTTGGGCTGCTTCGGTTTGTGTAAGTACTTCAAAAACGCCCACTTGAGTGCGCAGGAACTGCGCGGCTGCCCCAATATTTTCGGGATCTTTCAGGTAGACACGCACAAACGAGCCCAGGGCACCATGGTGGCGTACAAACGGGTCCGTAATAGGGCAGATAACCCGTGCGCTGCCAGTACCGAACTGCTGCTCAAGCGCATCCTGAACAAACAGCAGTTGCGCCTGCCCGGTAAAGCCCGTTTTATAGGACATGCCGTGATCGGCCACACACGCCACCACAGCCCCCAGATCCAGAAACTCGCCAATACGTTGATCAATGGCCTGTAGAAAGGCGTCTGACTCTGGCTGGCCAGGTGCGTACTTGTGCTGTACATAATCCGACAGCGACAAATACAGAACTTGGCTTTTTTTCTGCTTTAAAAGCTGTATACCCGCATCAAGGACATACAAGGACAGATCGGGCGAATACATATCAGGCTGGGCGCGACCAACCATTTCTTCTACCGTAGGAAAACCATACTGCTCCAGCGATGTCTGGGCTGCTTTCTCACTGGAAAAGCAAGGCCCTTCCAGGCCATGACCAATTAGCTTGGTCAATTTATCTTTGGCCGTCACCATCGCCGTAGGGACACCTGCTTTCGACAACAGGGCTAACAAGGTCTCTCCCTGCAGCATCCGAGCATCATTAACCATGATCTCTTCGCCCGTTTCCCGGTCCAGATAGTAATTGCCGGCTATCCCATGAACATTGGGCGGCACACCCGTCACGATAGAAGCGTTATTCGGGTTAGTGAACGAGGGCATGACGCAATCGGCAATGCTCGAGAATCCTGTTTTCACCATCGCCGTGATATGAGGGCAAATCCCTCTGCTCACCGCATTGTGGATATATTCAGGATCGCAACCGTCGATACAAATGAGGACGACGGGTCGGTCAGGCAAAGGATAATGACGGCCATGTAGTTCTATCGGGGGCATATGTGCTCACCTAGAAATTTAACGATGGCGTCATGCTAACGCACCATAAAATACCGTACATTCATATAAACTGACTTCTACGTGATTAAAACTCACGCTCCTGACATGCAATCGTCACTTCCCCTCAACGCCCTACGGGTATTCCTTGTTGCCTGCCGCCATCGTAGCTTTACGGCGGCAGCCCAAGAACTGTCTGTCACCCATGGGGCAGTCAGTCGACAAATGAAATTACTGGAGGATCGACTAGGGCAAGTCCTATTCGAGAAAGAAGGGTTGCGCATGGCTCCTACCCCGCATGCGCTGGCGTTTGCCGAAGAGATCGGGCATGCCTTTAGCCGAATCCACGAGGCCAGCCTGCACTATGGCCGAGGTTTGACCACACGCTTGTTGCGCGTGCATGCCCCGGCAACGTTTGCGATGAAATGGCTCATTCCGCGCCTGCCCGACTTCAATAAGCGGTACCCGGATGCGCGAATACAAGTGCAAACGGCCACGACACAGCAATTAGGGCTAGAAGGCGCCTTCGATTTAGCTATCCGCCGTGGTAAGCCGATTCAATCGAACTTTTCGGGCATCGCACTATTTGAAGAGCGCCATAGCCTGATCGCCTCACCTGAATTGCTGCAGCAAATACCGCTAAAGCGCCTGGAGGATATCCATCATCATGTTTGGATCTCTTCCGACACCCGCCCCAGGCATTGGGACGAATGGCTGACCAGCGCAGGAATGAATAACAAACCGTGGCGCTCGTTACGCTTTGATCACTTTTATGTTTCCTACAGCGCCATCCAGGACGGTTTAGGAATAGGAATAGGCCCGATCCCCACCCTGAATAAAGACATAGAAAAGGGCCGCATCGTCACGCCATTTCCCGACCTGCTAACCCCGGCGCAACAGTACTGGGCCATCACTCAGAACTCCACCCAAAAAACTCTCTTGCATAAACAGTTTGAGGACTGGCTACAGGAGCAAGTCATCGCTTAAAAAGCGGACCTTTTGATCTCTCCGCCCCAAGTGGATAACCCTCTTAAACGGCACACGATCACACCATATATCCAGCGATCAGGCCTGAGCCAGATCCGTCAGATGTTGGGCGAAGCCTGCCTCTGCCCCTGCTGCATTGGTATGGTCAAAATACTCGTACCAGCCGCTGGCCTTGATACCGGCCAGCAATGCCTGGCATGCCTGTTGATTTGGAAAGCGCCATACGCCCATAAAGCGGTGGTCGCTGGCGTGATCAATATCGCGTTCGGTCGCGGCCAGAGACAACACCTCAATACCCAGGCTGGAAAGACCACCCATGGCCTCCTGAAGGCTGGCCAGAAAGTGCTGTCGCTGCTCGGCAGGCAGTGCCTTCCACTTGGCATTAGGCGTGTACAGCTCGATCAGATAGTGAAACATGGGCGGTTTTCCTTGGGTTGAAGAAGCACACTCTGTGCTGAAAAATTCGATAGGTGGATTTGACGCCAGGGCCTACTGAGAGGCGACCTGCGACACTAGGGCTCGCGATTGCTCTGGTCGCCCCATACAGGCATTATTTAGTTAGATATCTAATCTTATAGTTCAGCACTAAATACCGCAAGCAGTCCATATACGTAAAAAAGCCCGAGCTCAGCATGCGGCCGAACTCGGGCTTGGAACCACCTTGTCAATCAGTCGTACAGCATGGCTGTCTGTGCCATCGCATTAGAACTGGATACGTACCATCCGTTCTTTCGTCCCTTTTTCCTTGCTATTGCCATCGTTCTTCACCGACACGTACAAGGCTTTTTCAGCGGGGATGTATTCCAGGCTGTTGGGGTGTGGGGCCAGCTCAATGGTTTGCAGCGGCTTGTAATTCGCCGTGTCGAAAACACTGACCGAACCCTTGCCTTCTTTCTCGCGCACCCCACCTCGGTTGGCGACAAACAGACGCTGGGATGCCGCATCAAAACGCAAACCAATTGGCACTTCACCAGTAGGCATCACGGCCAGGGTTTTGCCGTTAGAGGCATCCAGCACAAACACCTGGTGACCTGGGCTACGACGCTTGTACTCACGCTCCAGATGCAAGTTACGCGCATTATCACGGTCAATGCCCTGATCTACCCCGAAGAGGCGGTTTTGCTCGGGATCATAGGTCAGGTTCAACAGTTGGTCGGCCTGTGTTTCCCACACCTGGTCAATGTTCAGCGTCTGACTGTTCACCACCATGATCTGGCCCTGCATATTGGACACAAACAAACGATTATTGGCTGAGTCCAAGGTGATGCCCACCACGTTATAGCCAAAGCCGGGCAGCACTTTTTCCAGTTCCAAGGTCTGCGTGTTCACAACAAACAAAACGCTGTCAAAGCCCAATCCCAGCCCTGGTGCAAAAACACGGTGATTTTTTGTGTCCACCACCAATTCACGCATTTTGTATGGGTAGTCCTCGGTGACGTTAAAACGCTCCAGCATCTTTAACAAACCATCCTTGCGTGCCTGACCAAAATCCGCCGCCGCAATGGTTTCCTGGAAATTGATTTTTTCTTGTACGGCAATGCGCTTGATCAGCTCCTTGCGAGCGGTATCAACCACAGCAATACCGCCATTAAAACCCTGTGTCAGGTAGAGCCGGTCGGCAGCATCGTCCAACGCCACGCCAAAGCTTTTAACTTGCATCGGGATTTCTTGCTTGATCGCCAAGGTCGTGGGATCCAGCACCAAGGTGCGCGACAAGGTTTCGTCCTCCCAGTTTGGTGAGGACACGAACAAACTGGATTGCTTGGGGCTGTAGACAATTTCCAGCACCTCAGCGGCCGTGGGTTTTTGCATGATCTGTGCTTGAGTGACGGCTTGATAGGCGGCGGGAGCAGGTGTCTTGGCATGAACATAGCCCGTCGACAACCCCATTGCCAAGGCAAGGTAAACAGCACGAACAAGAGAGCGAGAAGTAAACAAGGTCATAGAATCAGCTCGAAATAAGATAGGAAAAAGGGATTACCACTGGTAATCAATGGACAGATGCACATTGCGCGGCGCACCGTAACGTGCCCGGAAGATCACGAAGTTGTCGTAGTAACGCTTGTCGAACAAATTGTTTACCGTGAGCTTGGCATTCCAGTGTTGGTTCACGCGGTAATTGGCATGCAGACCCACCAAGGCATAGCTGCTGTGGGTATCTTCCAGCACCTTGCCATTGCTGGCGGTATAAGGACGGCCAGCCGTCCACAGATCCCGCTTGCCAAACCAGTTCACAGTGGCACCGGCGCTCAAGCCTTGCAGCGCGCCAGAGAATTGGTACATGGTGCCCAGACGGAAGGTCTGGCTTGGGATATACGTGTTGATCCGCTCACCTTCACCGTTTTTAGTGCTGGCGTAGCTATAAGAAGCAAACACATTCCAGTTGTTGGTCAGCGCGCCGTTCAGCTCCACTTCAAAACCCTTGGTCTTGTTGCCTGCACCGGAGGACACATAGGGGCGGCTGCCATCGGGCAGCAGAAAGTCATCCGGCACCGAAGGGTCCAGCACGGCCAGGTTGTTTTGACGGGTCTCGAAAGCGGCCAGGGAGAATTGCAGCGCCTCGTCCATCAAGCTGCCTTTCAGACCGATTTCGCGGTTAACCCCGGTAATGGGGTCCAGGAAGTTCTCGTTGATATCCTTGTAGCTTTGCGGCTGAAACAGGCGGGTATAGCTGGCGTAGGCCGTCAGATTCGGGTTGATGTCATACGTCAGCCCAAAGTACGGCGTAATTTCATTGCGGTTGCGCAACTCGTTGGACACGCCAGTGAACTGGCCGGTTTTACCGTAGTTGTCACGGTAGGTTTTGTAGTCCGACAAACGCAGGCCCATGATCACATTCAGCGGATCAATAATGTTCAAACGCGTGCCGGCAAAGAAACCGTATTCACGTGTGTGTACCCGATTCCACTCCCCTGTACGGCTGACACTAGGCTCAGGCATATACCCATCCCAGTCGTAAATATTGGGAATGAACCAATTGCTGGTATCACTGATCTGCATGGTGTACGTGGTATCGCGCTTGCGAGTGCCGTTAAAACCAAACATCAGTTGGTGCTCACGCCCGAACATCTCGAAAGGGCCATTGGCCGACAGCTCCAGATTATCCTGATGCCGATAACCATTGGCGGCCAGGTTGGCGCGGATACCAATGCCGGATCCATCCGGATTCACCACCGGGTTCACTCCCCGCCCAAAGCCTGTAATCAAGGCATCGCCATCGTCACGTTGATGGCTGTAGCTGAGCTTGGCGTTCCATTTGTTCTCAAACTCGTGCTCGACCGAGAAGAAGGCGTTTTGGTGCTTCTTGTCCCAATAAGTCCAATCCGGCACCAGCGACATGGAGCGCGAAACGTCGATACGATCGCCCTCGCTGGTAAACAAAGGCACCCCCATATTGGCTTCACCACGCAATTTGGCGGTTTGGTAGTCGTAGCCTGCGGTCAACAAGGTTCGATCGGTCAGGTCAAACTCCAGCATGCCGGACAGCAAATCGTTCTTGTGATCCTGGCCATCCAGGAAGGAGTCCGCCTGCTTGCGCGAACCAATAACGCGCATACGTAAACGGCCGTCTGCAGTGAGCGGGCCAGTCACGTCTGCCGTCACGCGCTTGTCGTTCCAGGAACCATAGTGGGCGCTTAACTTGCCACCAAACTCTGCTTGGGGGCGTTTGCGAATCAAGTTGATCAAGGCGGAGGGTTCACCGGTAGGAGACAACAGGCCTGTCGCACCGCGCACGACTTCCACGCGGTCGTACAAGTCCATATCCAGAGCAATAGGGTTGAACGCACCACGCCCAGCCGCACGATAGCTACTTTGCACGCCATCCACCTGCACATTGCTGATGTCAAAGCCACGGGCCTGAAACTGAAACCCACCTCCCACCGCTGCAGTATTGGCCGTCACGCCGGTAGTGAAGTTCATCACATCGTCAAAGCTCGTCAGGCCGAAATCGTCCATTTGCTGGCGCGTCATCACACTGACCGATTGCGGTGTGTGCTGGGTGTCCATGTTCAAACGGGTGGCGGTGCTGCTGGTGCCATTTAGCGTGTACAGGCCGGTGTCCTCAGTCGCCCGATTCAGGGTGCCTTTGACACGCACAGGCTCCAGTTGAGTGGTTTCCGTAACAGGCCACAAGTTCACCGTATTGGCATCACGCGAATAGCGAATGCCCGTGCCTGCCAGCAAGGTATCCAAAGCCTGTGCCACACTGTAATTCCCTTTCAGGCCCGCGCTTTGCTTGCCTTCGGCCACGCTGCCTGCGCCGACCAGATAGACACCGCTTTCTTGCGAAAAACGCATCAAAACACGGCTCAGGGGGCCGGCTGGAATGTCATAACGCTGGGTCTTGTCTGCTGTCGGGCTGTTTTGCGTGGCCGCCTGGGCAGGCTGGGTACTCACGACAAAGGCGCTACCGGCCATCAACACAGACAGGGCCAAGGCCAGTGGACGCAAAGGAGCGCAATGCGATCCTGCCTCCTTGGGCAGGAAAAGGGGGTCGGAGCGACGATGCATAAGGAGACATCCTTCAAAAACACGGGTCAGTCACAATAAAAACGATGAACCTGAACGATGTTCTTGCGTTGATGTTCAGTACCGAGCGGGCACGGCGGCCCGCCTCCTGCTTCATTGGCCTCACGCCAATCAGGTCCTCTTACTGTCTAAAACCACCCAGTCTCCAAAACCCGGAACCTTCTTTTGCTGTTTTTTCAGGATTTTTTTGCCTGAAACCAGACAAGTATTTGAATTTAATCGGCTTTTATATTTTTAGTTTTTACAATGATGACTGCTGCAATGCCCTGTTCGATCAATCCAGAGCTTGCACACTAGTCCACCAGGGCATGGGCTGGTCGATACGAATCGGCAGTGCTGAAGCCAGCATTTTCAGCACACGGTCCGTGTCATGGATGGGGAAGCTGCCATAGACCTTCAGGTCAGCCACGGACTCGTCCACGCCCAGATAGCCTCTGCGATAGCGGCCCAACTCCTTGATCACACTACGCAAGGCGATGTTGTCAGCCACCAGCAGGCCTTGGGTCCAAGCCTCGCGCGCCTGCTCCGCGTCCATACTGTGCTCGATATGTCGTGAGCCGAAATGCACCTGCTTGCCCGCCTGCACCGTGGCGGTATTTTGACCGCTTGCCGTGGAAACCCGCACGGCCCCTTCGTAGACCGCCAGTTGTGTGCAATCTTTGTCCATACGCACATTGAATTGCGTGCCCAAGGCACGCATATTGCCCTGCGGAGTTTGGACGGTGAAAGGCCGTCCCCTGTCATCTTTGGCTGTCTGGATAAAGATCTCGCCTGAAACCAACACAATATGGCGAGCCTGTGCGGTGAACTTCACATCAATTGCCGAGGCTGTGTTCAGCCACAGCCGGGAGCCATCTGCCAGCACAAGCTGGTTCTGCTCGCCGGTTTGCGTAGCGTGGTCGGCAGCCAAGGCCAGAACGCTGGATGGCAACCAGGACTGACGCCAGCCCAGCCAGCTTACAACTCCCGCTCCGGCCAGCGCGGCCACACTGGTCAGAACGCGACGGCGCTGATGCAAGCGTTCATTGGCAGTGTGCAATTTCTCCACCACACGGCGCGAATCCGGCGCGCTGCGCACAGGCTCAAAACAACGACTGACCTCCGCCACATAACGCCAGGCGGTACTGTGCATCTCGTCCTGCTTGAGCCAGCTCTGCCAGGCAGAACGTTGCTCGGCACTGGCTTTGCCATCGCGCAGACAGGCATACCATTCAGCCGCTTGCATCAAAACAGTATGGGAAGGAGTGGGCGGCGAAGAAAAACTGGAACCGTGCTTCATACGACTTAGTATTGAGGTTCCTGGCGCAATTCGGCGACGGTCTGGCAGGCATGCAGGCTAATGCACGCAAGCATGGCCTGTGCCACATATTTGCGAACCATGCGGCCGGAAATGCCCATTTCTGCACCGACCTCATCGTCAGTCATCTCGCAAATAACGGCCAGGGTAAACGCCTTTGCGGCCTTGGGAGACAGGCTGCTGAGCATGGCACTGATCTCCTCCAGCGCCTGCAAAACCACGGCCTGGCGTTCCGCCGAAGGGTAAAATTGCTCGGGCGTCGTGGCCAGAATATCCAGCCAGGCCTGCTCAATTTCCTGACGCCGCCACAGGTTGATGCACAGATTTTGTGCGGTCTTGCGCAAGTAGGCACGTGCCTCGCCGGGACTGGCAAACTGCCAGCGGGAGCGGCTACTTAACAAACGTACAAACGTGTCCTGCGCCAAGTCAGCCGCCTGATCTGCCCCACCCAAACGGTGATGCAGCCAGCGCCGCAACCAGTTATGGTGGTCGCAGTACAGTGACTCGACCGACTCGGCCGAATACACGCCTGACAAGGGAAGAACTGAAGATGACACGAGGGTACTCCGCACTGACAGATAATGAGAATCGTTATCAATTATTATATGGTGCTATCTGTCCAGTTCGCTAGCAGTGTGTATTTGGGGCGACACATGGGCTATTTTGAGGGGCTCCGCTCGCTTCCCCAGATCTTCAAATACAAAGGTATTCAGCCTCCCTCTACTGGGCACAAACCTCACTATCGGGTATATCGCTATTAATAAAATTCCGGTTTTCTTCTTATTTATAAATAGAATTTTGTAACGGTTAACTTTTTCTGAATACTTCATGGCCCACCAAATTACGGGCTCCAACCGCTTAAAAATCAAAACCCACCGAAATCAATATCAATTCGGTGGGTTTTGATAAAACTCGGACCGTGTCAATTGACAGCAGACCGGACAAATTTTACTTCCGGTCTTTGACGCTTAAATCTCGTTCACTCCACCGTCACACTCTTGGCCAAATTCCGTGGCTTATCCACATCTGTGCCACGCGAGCAAGCCGTGTGATACGACAGCAGTTGCAGTGTCACGGTATGCAGGATGGGAGATAACTTGCCGTAGTGTTCGGGCATACGAATCACATGTACACGCTCACTGCTGCCAATGCGGGTATCGGCGTCGGCAAACACATACAGTTCACCGCCGCGTGCATGAACTTCTTCAATATTGGATTTCAGTTTTTCCAGCAGTTCATCGCGTGGGGCAATGGTGACGACCGGCATCGCTTCGGTGACCAGGGCCAAAGGGCCATGTTTCAATTCACCAGCCGGATAGCCTTCAGCGTGAATGTAGCTGATTTCTTTCAGCTTCAGCGCGCCTTCCATGGCGATGGGGTAATGCATGCCACGGCCCAGGAACAAGGCGTTTTCCTTGCTGGCGAAACGATCTGCCCATGCCATGATTTGTGGCTCCAGAGCCAGCACGGCCGCGATGGCGGTGGGTAGGTGACGCAGGGCTTTCAGGTAATCCGCCTCTTGCTCATGACTCAAATGGCCTTTTACCTGAGCCAAGGCAATCGTCAGCAGAAACAAGGCAGTCAATTGGGTGGTAAAGGCTTTAGTGGAAGCCACACCAATTTCCACGCCAGCGCGGGTGATGTAGGACAGTTTGCACTCACGCACCATGGCACTGGTGGCCACGTTGCAGATGGTCAGGGTCTGTTCCATGCCCAGACTGCGGGCATGCTTCAAGGCGGCCAGAGTATCGGCGGTTTCGCCAGACTGGGAAATCGTCACCACCAAAGTGCGCGGGTTGGGCACGCTGTCGCGGTAGCGGTATTCGCTGGCAATTTCCACATTGACGGGGATTTTGGCCAGCGACTCAATCCAGTAACGGGCTGTCAGACCAGCGTAGTAGCTGGTGCCGCAAGCCAGAATCAGCACATTGTCGATGTCCTGAAAAACCTTGTAGGCCTGGTCGCCAAACAACTCGGGGGTGACGCTTTCAATGTCTTGCAAGGTATCGCCCACAGCGCGGGGCTGCTCGAAGATTTCCTTTTGCATGAAGTGGCGGTATGGGCCCAATTCAGCGGCGGCGGTGTGCAGATGTACGGTGTGTACCGGACGATCAACGGAGCGGCCGTCCTTGTCCATGATCCACACTTTATTGATCTGCAGATCGATCACATCACCGTCTTCCAGGTAGATGATTTGATCAGTGGTTCCGGCCAATGCCAGGGCATCCGATGCCAGGAAGTTTTCATTCTGGCCCACGCCGACGACCAGGGGCGAACCATGGCGAGCACCCACCACGCGATGTGGCTCGTCCTGACAGAACACGGCGATGGCATAGGCCCCGGTCAAGCGACGAATGACTTGTTGCACGGCCTCGAACAGATCGCCGTTGTACAGATGGTCGATCAGGTGGGCGATTACTTCGGTATCGGTCTGGCTCTCGAACACGTAGCCAATGCTTTGCAGCTCGGCGCGCAGTTCGTCATGGTTTTCGATGATGCCGTTATGCACCAGCGCAATACGTGCTTTGCCCTTGCCGGAGAAATGCGGGTGAGCATTGTGAGTAGCAGGCGCGCCGTGCGTTGCCCAGCGTGTATGAGCAATGCCGGTAAAGCCTTGCAGACGATCTGCCTTGACCTGTTCTTGCAGCTCGGCCACGCGTTGTGTACTACGTGCCCGCAACAACTGGCCCTGCGCATGAACAGCAACGCCGCAAGAATCGTAGCCCCGGTACTCCAGGCGCTGTAGACCTTCCAGCAGCACGGGAACAATATCGCGTTGCGCGACCGCGCCAACAATTCCACACATAGCCAACTCCTGTTCATGGCCCCTTTTGGTGGGCCAGCTAATCAATTCAATCCGCTTATTCTGATCTGAAATACAAAAAATTTTATGTCTATTTTTTTATTAAAATGAATTAAAATTTCATTTAATAATCGATATGAAAGAAAACCAAATTTCATTTTATTTAACGGAATTTTATTTCATCATAGATAGATAAACATTGTCATGATTGAACTGGACGAGCTGGACTTACGCATTCTGGAGCAGTTGCAAAATGATGCTTCCATCAGCAATCAGGAGCTGGCTTTGCGCGTGCATGCCTCTCCCCCAACCTGCTTGCGGCGAGTGCGTCGTTTAAGTGAACAAGGGGTAATTCGCAAACAGGTCGCTTTGCTGGACCCGGCACAACTGGGCCCTAGTTTGACGGCAATTGTGGAGATTACGCTGGACCGTCAAGGTGAAGAATATCTGCAGCAATTCGAGCGTCTGATGGCACCGGAACCAGCGGTAACGCAATGCTATCGCGTCTCGACCGGGGTGGATTTCATTGTGATTCTGCAGGTCAGCGATATGACGGCGTATCACAAACTGGCTCATGCCTTGTTCACTGGCCAGGCGAATATTCGCAACATTCGCAGCTTCTTTTCGATCCATCAGGCCAAGTTCGAGACACGAATACCGTTGCCTTCACCGAAGGGATAAGCCGCGTTCAGGCTCGTGCGCGTTGTTGCACCAGTTGCTGATACAGGCGCAGATACCGCTGCACCATAACGGCAGGATCATGCTCCTGCTGCACCCAGCGATGTGCCAATGCGGCTTGTTGCCGCGCTGCTGTTGGATTGCTCAAGGTGTCGTCCAAAGCCTGGGCAATCGCTTGTGCATCCCCAACCGCGCATAAAGTACCGCGCCCATTGTCCAGCAGCTCGCTCAAGCCTCCGGCCATCGTGGCCGTAACGGGAACGCCGTATACAAAGGCATCCAGAACGCTGGAACCCAAGGCTTCATGACGGGAGCTCAGAACAAAGCCGTCCATCAAGCGATAAGCCTGTTCAGGACGGGCTTCAAAACCCGCCAGCTTGTAGCAGCCTTCCAGGCCCAACTGCGCAATCAGTTCCTCTGCCGCCGAGGACTCAGAGCCAGGCGCACCGAAATGCAAAAACACAAAGTCCTGCCGACGCTGATACAGAACATGAATCGCACGAATCAGGGTCAAGGGATCTTTCTCTGCCGTCAGTGCTGCCATCGTCCCCAGAACGTGCAAGCCCTGTGGATTCCAACGCTGCCGCAAATGGTTCACATAGGTTTCATCCCGCTCCACGTATTCAATGGCGCTGGGGATCACGTCTACAGAAAAACCCAGGCGACGCGGCTCGGCTGCCGCTGCCTGGCTGATGGCGACCAGGCGGTCCGCCTTGCGCCACTTCCAGCGCGTGCGGCGCTCTTTGGAGCTCAAGGGACTGCTGGCCTGCCGACCATTACGTTGCTCGATACGTTTACGATCAACCGGAAACGCCGTACGGCGCGTAAAAACCACCCGCTTGGGCAGCCAGAAGTGCAGCAAGGCCAACCAGCTCATGCAGGACGCGGTTTGGGAGTGAACGATATCAAAACCACGACCGTGCACCAGCAAATAGCGCAGCGCGGCACCCACAGAGGCACACTCTACGACGCTCAAACCCTGCTCTTTGGCACGCTTGGCCAGCTCTTCATCACGCCGAGCCAATAGGCTGACCTGATGACCGGCCTGCTGCATCTGCTGGAGGCTCAGCAAGGTTTGCCGTTCGCCACCGCGCCAACCACGCTCGAAATTAAGCTGCAGAATGCGCATGGCAAGAATCCAGAATCAGCCCATCCGGGCACTGTGTGCCGCAAGCGCACGCAGCAATGCTCCCCTTGCGATGCAAAGGGAGGGATGCCAAAGATGGGCTAACACACATCAAGACTTGCGAACCGGGCGCTTCCAGCCGGACACGCTGCGCTGTTCCGAACGCGACAAGGTCAGTTGATCGTCCGGTGCATTGCGCACCAGCGTCGTCCCTGCTCCAATCGTTGCGCCACGGCCTACCGTCACGGGGGCCACCAACTGGGTGTCCGAACCGATGAAGGCGTCGTCACCAATCACGGTGCGGAACTTGTTCACACCGTCATAATTGCAGGTGATGGTACCCGCACCAATATTCACGCGCTGCCCCACATCGGCATCACCGATATAGGCCAGATGATTGGCTTTGGACCCTTCGCCCAGTTGGGTGTTCTTGATCTCCACAAAGTTGCCCACATGGGTGTGATTGGCCAGCACAGCACCCGGACGAAGGCGGGCGTAAGGGCCAATACGGGCCTCTTCACCAACCTGGGCTTGTTGCAGATGGCTGAAGGCTTCGATTTGCGTACCGGCACCAATCGTCACGTCGCGCAGCACGCTATGCGGACCGACGCGCACGCCGTCTTGCAGCACAACCTTGCCTTCAAACACGCAACCCACATCAATGAACACATCCCGGCCACACTCCAGTGTGCCGCGCAGATCAAAGCGGGCCGGATCGGCCAGCGTCACGCCTTTTTCCAGCAAGCGACGGGCTTGCTCGGCTTGCCACAAACGCTCCAGCTCGGCCTGTTGAATGCGGCTGTTCACACCCAAGGTTTCCCAGCCAGCAGCCGGTTGAGCCGCTTGCACAGGCACGCCATCGGCAACCGCCAAAGCGATGATGTCGGTCAGGTAGTACTCGCCTTGGGCGTTGTCGTTGGTGATGCGGGTCAGCCAGTCTTTCAGGCGCGCCGTCGGGGCTACCAAAATGCCGGTGTTCACTTCTTTCACGGCACGCTCGGCTTCGCTAGCATCCTTGTGCTCGACAATGCGTTGTACGGTGCCGTCTTCACCACGAATGATGCGGCCATAGCCAGTAGAGTCTGCCAGCGTTTCGGTCAGCACAGCCACACCTTGGCCACGCGCTTGCAGCAAGCGGCGCAAGGTGTCGGCCTGGACCAGAGGGACGTCGCCATACAGAACCAGCGTAGCGTCATCTTCCTGGTCGCCACCGACCAGTTCAGGTACGGCCTGTTGCACAGCGTGGCCGGTGCCATGCTGTGGTTGCTGCAAGGCAAAGGCCAGCTCAGCCTGTGCGAAGGTTTGCTGAACGCGCTCGGCGCCATGCCCCACCACGACCACAACTTTTTCCGGCTCCAATTCACGCGCGCTGTCGAGCACGTGGGCCAGCATGGACTTGCCGGCGATAGGATGCAGTACTTTGGGCAGGTCAGACTGCATACGCTTGCCCATGCCTGCTGCCAGAATCACGATATTAAGCATAAAAATTTACCTACTAGGTTGGTCGATCCGTTTTTTTGGTACTACTTTTGGTGCTGCGCGTGGCGGTTTTTTTAGCCGCCGTTTTGGTGGCCGCTTTAGCTGCCGTTTTAGTCGCTGCTTTCACAGCCGTTTTTACCGGCTTGGCCACTGCCGGAGCACTGGTCTTGGCAGAGGTCTGGGCATTGGCCGCCGCCGGTTTGGGGGGCTTGGCCGAGCCAGCCGCTGTAGCCTTGCTCGCTTGCTGACGATAGCTTTCTACTTGCTGCATCGATGCGGCAGTAGCGGTCGCCATGGCATCAAACTGCTGTTGCAGCATGTTCCACCACGCTTGCGCAGCGGGGTTCCCTGCACCGGCTTCCTGCTGGGCACCGGGCTGTTTATCTTTTGGAGCATCCTGCTGGGCAGCCGCGTCGAGCTGTGGCGACACTTGTTGCGGCTGGGGCTGTGCCGATGCGTGCTGCGGTGCCGTTTGCGATGCTGCTTCAGGCTTGCTGACCCCAGGCTTGGCATCCGCAGTACCAGCAGCACTGGCGGCGCTATCTGCGGCTGTGGCCCCTGCCGCCATGGGGTTGAAAGCCATGAAGGCTTCAAACGGATTTTTGCCGCCAGCCGCCTGCGTCCCTTGCTGTGCCATGGTCTTGATGGCCGCCAGGGTGGATCGCTGAATCTCCAGACCCTGAATGGTGGTGCCCAACATCGACAGGTTCAGTTGTAACCAGCTCTCCACGGCGCGCAAGTCACGAATACGGCGATCCAGATCATCGGCGGACAAGCTGGGCATCATGCCCGAGCTCAAATCGCCCGCCCCGCCGCTGGCCATGTTCTTCCAGGCCTGCGCCATCATGTCCATGCTGCGCAGCAAGGGGTTGTTGCCGCCGCCCAGGGCATTGAAATCAGGTATACCAAAAGGATTCGGGTTCATGCGTCGCTCCCATCAGGTTGGTGCCTGCCCGGTGATTCCCAGGTTCAGGCCGGCTGTTCCAGATGCTGCTTGATGCTGTCGATCAGCACCACTTGCGCTTCCAGGGTGAACAAATCTGCTTCTATCATTTGCCAGGCTTCATCCAGCGTCAATAAGCGAAACTCACTAACCTCGCCGTCCATATTTCGGGGCCGCACATCATCGGCCAGCACGCAATCGCTGACCAGGGCGTTCTCCACCTGATAGCCTTCCGGCAAGCGGCGGTGCATGCGCAAGGACACGCGCAAGGGGGTGCAATGGACCAACACGGACTCGGGCAGGCCCGCTTCTTCATAACTTTCGCGTATGAGAGAGGTCTGCAACGATTCACCGCTAACCGCCAATCCCCCGACCAACGTGTCCCACATATTCGGGTCTGTCGACTTGGTGGGTGAACGACGCGCGGCCCAGATTCGGCCATCCGTAGACCAGCCATTCAAATGCACCGCCTGCGTCAAAAAACCCAAGGGCCGCACCGCACCGCGTTCAATACGGGACAGACATTGTCCTTCTCCAACCACGTCCAACAACTCGTCACGCCAGGCACGGATACAGCCGCCTTCCTGCAAACGCAAGGCGACCTGATCCAGGACCTGAGCCAAGCTCAACTCCTGGCTGGGGCATTCGCTCAGACGCAAGACATCTTCTTCAATCGAGACCCCAGGCAAAGGCTCGATACAACGCGCGGCCTTGGGGGTGATCCATCCCGCCACGCGCCCATCAACAGTGACAGGACGGCTGCCCGGCGGGGGCAATTGTTGCAGTTGACTGGTCAGGCTGACCATGCGCTGACGCAAGGCCTGGATAAGCGATCGGTTCTGGAACAAAGTCATAGTCGGCGATTGTAATTCAAGCCTTGCCCCATTACGGCTTTTGTAGCGTTTAGTCCAACCTTGTCGTCTAGGGACATACCCTGCCCTTGAAGGCTAAAGCAAGTTCTATATAATTTCCGTGAACAAATAAGCAACTAAAAACTTCGAGCGGGCCAGCACTGAGGGCCTGCTAACACTAAAAGGAGCTTCACACTGGCTGGTGATTGAGCAGCAGGCTAGGCGTACAGGCCGCCGCGTGGGGTTCCACGCAAGGCTTGAGCAACAACGTATGCTGCTCAATCACCAGCCAGCCTGAAGGGTGAGTAGGCAAACGCGCACCTACCTGCGTTGCGAATGCTCGCCGTGGCCCCACCATGGCTGCGCTTCGCGTCTTGCCATTCACGCGTTTGCATACTCATGTGAGGCTCCTTTTAGTGTTAACAGGCCCTAACTGCAACAAGCCCGCCACTGCAACACAGCAGTTTCTTCCAGCGTTGGATTTTTCGGAGCGTTGACGCAGCCGAACCCCGGTTTGGCATGGCAACACCAAAAGAGGGACAACAATGAAGATGTGGAGAAGTTTATTTGCTCTGACCGCCTGTTCGACGGCAGGGCCTAGCCTGGCTCAGGTCACCAATATGGAAGGTGGCCCCCGTGTCAATCAGCTCAATTTGCATAACGGGGTGACCCCCATCGCCCAGGACATTGCCTGGCTGCACTGGATGATGCTGATCATCTGTACCATCATCTTTATTGGCGTGTTCGGTGTGATGTTCTATTCCATCATCCGGCATCGCAAGTCCAAGGGCGCGATTGCCGCCCGCTTTCACGAGCACCTGGGGGTGGAAGTAGCCTGGACCATCATCCCCTTTCTGATCGTGATCGGCATGGCATTGCCTGCCACTAAAACCGTGGTGGCCATGAAGGACACCAGCAGCGCCGATCTGACCGTCAAGGTCACGGGTTATCAGTGGAAATGGGGCTACGAGTATCTGGATGGCCCGGCCACCGGCGTGAAATACCTGTCCAACCTGTCCACCCCCCGCGCCCAGATTGAAGGTCGCGAACCCATTGGCCCCAACTACCTGATGGAAGTGGACAAGCCGCTGGTAGTCCCGGTTAACAAGAAAGTGCGCGTCATGCTAACTGCCGAGGATGTCATTCATTCCTGGATGGTGCCCGAGTTTGGCGTCAAGCAAGATGCCATCCCTGGTTTTTTGCGCGATACCTGGTTCCGTGCAGACAAGGTCGGCACCTACCGCGGCCAATGTGCCGAACTGTGCGGCAAGGACCATGCTTACATGCCCATTGTGGTGCAGGTGATGGCGCAAGACGACTATGACACGTGGGCCAAAGAGCAGAACGACTTGATGACGGCCCAGGCCGACGACCCCAATAAAGAGTGGACCAAAGACGAGTTGATCGAGCGCGGCCAACAGATCTTCGCGCAAAACTGCGTGGCTTGCCACCAAGCCAACGGCAAAGGCATGCCCGGCACCTTCCCTGCTTTGGATGGCGATACGAAGTTTGTACTCGCCCCCATGAAAGGCCAGATCGACACCGTACTAAATGGTCACCCTGGCACCGCCATGGCCGCTTTCCGCAATCAACTTAACGACGTTCAGATTGCAGCGGTCATTACCTACACACGCAACGCCTGGGGCAACGCGGGCAAAGGGCCTGATCCTGTCGTAATGCCCGCCGACGTCACGGCACAACGCTAAGCCAGCGCCCGCCGCCATCACACTATCAATCCATCCCTGACTACGGCCAGGGGGAGTGCAGCAAGGAGTCAAGCATGAGTAGCGTCACCGTCGACCATGTAGCGAACCCGAGCGGACATGATGATCACCATCATGCCCATGCCACCCCTAGCGGCTGGCGTCGCTGGCTGTTCGCCACCAATCACAAAGACATCGGGACCATGTACCTGATCTTTTCCTTTGTGATGTTGCTGGAGGGCGGCGTGCTGGCCTTGCTGCTGCGTACTGAACTGTTCCAGCCGGGTCTGCAGTTTTTCCGGCCCGAGCTGTTTAACCAGTTCACCACCATGCACGGCCTGATCATGATTTTCGGCGCGATCATGCCGGCCTTCGTAGGATTTGCCAACTGGATGATTCCGCTGCAGATTGGCGCATCGGACATGGCCTTTGCCCGCATGAACAACTTCAGCTTCTGGCTGCTGCCCGTGGGCGCGATTCTGTTTACCGCGTCCTTCTTTGTGCCGGGCGGCGCGCCTGCCGGTGGCTGGACCATGTATGCACCGCTGTCCTTGCAGATGGGCCCTGGCATGGACTTCACAATCTTTGCGGTTCACATTCTGGGCGCGTCCTCCATCATGGGGGCCATCAATATTGTGGTGACGGTATTGAATATGCGCGCTCCCGGCATGACGCTGATGAAAATGCCGCTGTTTTGCTGGACCTGGCTGATTACCGCGTACCTGCTGATTGCCGTGATGCCCGTGCTGGCCGCTGCCGTAACCATGCTGCTGACCGACCGCCACTTTGGCACTCACTTCTTTAACGCCGCCGGTGGAGGCGATCCGGTTCTGTACCAGCACATTTTCTGGTTCTTCGGCCACCCCGAGGTCTACATCATGATCTTGCCGGCCTTCGGGATTGTATCGGCCATCGTGCCTGCCTTCTCGCGCAAGGCTCTGTTTGGCTATGCCTCCATGGTGTATGCAACCGCCGCCATTGCGATTCTGTCCTTCCTGGTCTGGGCGCACCACATGTTCACCACCGGGATGCCAGTCACTGGGCAGTTGTATTTCATGTACGCCACCATGCTGATTTCCATTCCGACCGGGGTGAAAATCTTTAACTGGGTAGCCACCATGTGGCGCGGTTCGCTGTCTTTTGAAACGCCCATGCTGTTTTCCATCGGCTTTATCTTCGTGTTCACCATTGGCGGTTTTACCGGCCTGATCCTGGCCGTGGCTCCGATTGATATTGCGGTACACGACACCTATTACGTGGTGGCTCACTTCCACTATGTGCTGGTAGCCGGATCGCTCTTTGCCCTGTTTGGTGGTGCCTACTACTGGCTGCCCAAGTGGACAGGCCGTATGTACAACGAGCGTCTGGGCAAGATCCACTTCTGGTCCACCATGATCTCGTTCAACGTGACCTTCTTTCCCATGCACTTTCTGGGTCTGGCAGGCATGCCACGTCGCTATGTGGACTACGCCGGTCAGTTCACGGATTTCCACCAGATTGCCACCATTGGCGCCTTCTGGTTCGGCCTGTCGCAACTGCTGCTGATCTACATCGTGATCCAGGCCGCTCGCGGTAAAGGGGAAGTGGCCAGTGCCAAGCCCTGGGAAGGCGCGGAAGGCTTGGAATGGACGGTGCCCTCGCCCGCTCCGCATCACACCTTTGAAGTCCCCCCTGTCGTCAAGTAACACTGGAGGAACGCCCTATGACCCCCGAACAACGCCGTCGCAACCGCCGTCTGGGACTGCTCCTGGCCGTGTTCGTCATTGCCATCATGGCCTGGACTTTTCTAAAAGGCAGTCAGTTTTTAGGACAGTGATATGGATGACGATTTTCGGGACCTCACACGGCGCAAGCTCAGTTTTTTCCAGACATTGAAAGCCATTGCCTGGGGTTTTTTTGGAGTCCGTCGTGGCCGTGACCATGAGCAGGACATTGCCAAGATCAATCCGGTCTATCTGATTATTGCCGCCTTGATCGCCACGGTTGTTTTCGTTGTGGGCCTGATTATGGTGGCCCGCTGGTTCATTGGTCAGGCCGGCTGAACCCTGGCCGGATACTGTGCCCCAGGGCACATGACCCGAAGGAGAACACTATGCATGTCGAGACTACGGCTCACCCGTCCAAGGCGCCGTATTACTACGTCCCCGGCTTGTCAGGGCACCCGGTACGCGCCAGCCTTTCCCTGTGCCTGACGCTGCTGGGCGCGGCGACCTGGATCAATAACTGGCCGGGCGGTTTCTGGGTGTTCCTGGTCGGGATTCTCAGCTTCCTGCTGGTCCTGTTCTTCTGGTTCAGCGACGCCGTGCGTGAATCCGAAACGGGCCTGAACAGCACACGCGTAGACATCTCCTATCGCTGGAGCATGTCCTGGTTCATCTTTTCTGAGGTCATGTTTTTTGCCGCCTTTTTCGGGGCGCTCTGGTATACCCGCGAAATTTCCACACCGCTGTTAAGCGATCTGGATCATCGCGCCCTGCTCTGGCCGGACTTTACCGGGACATGGCCCAATCAGGGGCCAGCGGGCACGATCGCTCCGTTCCAGACAGTTGGCCCACTATGGTTGCCAACGATCAACACGGCTTTGCTGCTGACCTCGGGCGTTACCCTGACCATCGCTCACCATGCACTGCGCGCCAGCAAGCGTAGCAGCGCAATCTTCTGGCTGTTCATGACGGTCGCACTGGGCTTTGCCTTTGTGGCCTGCCAGGCCTACGAATACCTGCACGCCTACGCCGAGCTGAACCTGAAGTTCACCTCCGGTGCCTATGGGGCCTTGTTCTATATGTTGACGGGTTTTCACGGCTTTCACGTGATTATCGGCGCCACCATGCTGACGGTGATGCTGATACGGCTGATGCGCGGCCACTTTACCGCCGAACACCACTTTGGTTTTGAAGGTGCCGCCTGGTATTGGCACTTTGTGGATGTGGTGTGGCTGGGCTTGTATCTGTACGTGTACTGGTTCTAGTGATTCATGCCCCAGGCCCGCTTGCTCGGGCCTGGGTTTTACTTCAGGCCACAGGCACGCCAGTACTGTCAATCCAACCCAGATAATGGGCCAGCAACACAAACAGGAACAAGGCCACGGACAAGCCCACTCGCCAGGTCAAGGCATAGGCCATGCGACTGGAGTTGCCCCGGTCCCGCATCAAATACACCAGAGCCGAACCCAGCGACACAATAATCCCCAGAAACACGATCAGGACTAACACACGCATTACGTCTCCCCCGCTTCAGGTTGAATGGATGTCCAGCAACAATTCTCGTTCTTCTTCGACTCGACCCCTGCTTGCCCTGGTTTGTCTGGGTTTGCTGATGTTGCTGTTCATTAGCCTGGGGCGTTGGCAACTGAGCCGCGCACAGGAACGTCAAAGCCTGGCACAACAAATAGAACAAGGCCGCCAGCAAGCCCCCCTCCATATTGATTCCCAGGCCAGCCTGGATAAAGGCGCCTTGTGGCAGTCTGTCGCCGTGCACGGCTCCTGGCGCAGTGAGTTAACTGTACTCCTGGATAATCGCAATTTCAAAGGTAAGCCGGGCTACTGGATTGCGACTCCTTTTGTGCTGGACGAAGGTGATCTGGCAGGCTCCAGCCTGCTCGTACTCCGGGGTTGGCTGGCTCGCGTACCGGGACAAGCGCCTAGCGTGCCGGATGCCCCATCTGGCTCCGAGACCATCTCCGGAGAATTGCTGGAACGCGTGCCGCGTCTGTTTGAACTAGGCAGCAGCCCCTTGCCCGAGCACTTGCCCAGCCCTTCTGGTACGCCCCCTGTGGTGCAGAACCTGGCCCTGGAAGATCTGCGTAGCCGCATTGATCTGCCTGTACTGCCCCGTGTGCTGGCCCAGACCGCCCCCGCCTCGCAATTGCAAACCAACTGGCCCGACCCGAATATCGACTTTGAAAAGAACCGAGGCTATGCCCTGCAATGGTTCGGTTTTGCCCTGATTGCCCTGTGTGCCTGGATCGGTGTAGCGTGGAAATGGCTACGACGCTCCAGACCCAACTTTGCCCCTACAAGGAAAACCTGACGTGGACACGACTCAAACCCCTGCCCGCCCGCGTTCCCTGACTCCGTTGTATCTGCTGCTGGCAGTCAGTCTGGCACCGGTACTGTTTGCGCTGGCGGCCTACTACATGCCTTCGTTGGGGCTACGGCCTGAGCAAAGCAATGCCTATGGTCAATTGATTGAGCCACAACGCAGCGTACCTGAACAGGCAGCACTGCCCCTGCAGACTCTGCAAGGGGAGGACTTTGATCTGCAGTCCCTGCGGGGCCGTTGGGTACTGGTCAGTGCCGACGAGAGCGCCTGCCCCGAAAGCTGCGTGCGCAAGCTGTTTATCCTGCGCAACTCCCATGCCAGCCAGGGTAAGAATGTGGACCGACTCGCCCGCGTCTGGTTTGTGACGGACCAAGGCCAGCCTTCAGCGCAAATTCTGGAAGCCTATCTAGGCACTCATATGCTGCGCGCCGATCCGAGCCAGTTGGCCGAGTTTCTAGCCCCTGGAACCGACAGCAGTGCTGCCGAACAAGCGGTCAAAAATGGCATGTGGATCATCGACCCCAATGGCAATTTAATGATGGTGTTCCCCGGTGATGCCGACCCTATCAAAGTTCGCACCGACATACGCAAACTGCTGAACAACTCACGCATCGGATAAGTTTATGGCCGATATCCGCCAACGCTACCGCAAACTGGTCTACCTGACCTGGTTCCTGACCTTGGACCTGATCATGTTCGGCGCGTTTGTCCGTCTGACCGATTCGGGCCTGGGCTGCCCGGACTGGCCCGGTTGCTATGGCAAACTCTCGCCGCTAGGCGCGAGCGCACATATCGAACAAGCCTATCAAGCCATGCCTTATGGTCCGGTCAGTTGGAGCAAGGCCTGGATTGAAATGATTCACCGCTATGTGGGCGCGGCCTTGGGCATGCTGATTATTGCCATCGTCTGGATGGCCTGGCGGCATCGTCACACCTTGGGCCATTCGGCTCGGCTGGCCCTGTTCACCTTGCTGGCCGTCTGCGTACAAGGAGCCTTTGGTGCCTGGACCGTGACCCACAAGCTAATGCCTATTATCGTCACCACCCACTTGCTGGGCGGCATGAGCGTACTGGCCTTGATGACCTGGCTGGCCGTACGCGAGAACCCCGGCCCGCCGGTGTCTCCTGTCACCCGCCGCTGGCGACCTTGGCTGATTGGTTCCTTCATTCTGCTAACGATTCAGATTGGCCTGGGTGGATGGGTCAGCACCAACTATGCGGCGCTGGCCTGCATGGACTTTCCGCAATGCCACAGCCAATGGATACCCGAGATGGATTTACATGGCGGGTTTTCGCTGTTTCGCGCACTGGGCGAGCTGCCTTCTGGCGAGATGATTTCCCAGGCCGCGCTGACCGCTATTCACTGGGTTCATAGAAACATGGCCTTTCTGGTGTTTCTGGTTCTGGGTTCCGTTGCGTGGAAATTACGCGCCGATCCCGTACTACGCCGCCCGGCAACGTTAGTCCTTTTGTTGCTGTTGGCCCAGCTCATCACGGGGTTAACCACGATCTTTTTCCAGTGGCCTCTTTTGATTGCCGTCCTGCATAATGGGGGAGCTGCCGGTCTCGTTTTATGCTGCGTCACCCTGTTGGTACGGCTTTCCCGCAAGTCGACTGTCCCCCAAGGAATACAGTATGACAAACACCGCTACCCTGGCTCCCGCCTCGCTCCTGCGCCAGTATCTGGTACTGACTAAACCACGAGTCACCCAACTGGCTGTTTTCTGTGCCGTCATCGGCATGTTTCTGGCTGCTCCCGGCCTGCCCGATCCGGGTACGGTGGTCGCAGGCACGCTAGGCATATGGATGCTGGCGGCTGCCGCCTTTGCCATCAATTGCCTGATCGAAAGCCAGATTGATGCCCGCATGCTGCGCACCGCCCGACGCGGTACGGCACGCGGCACCATTACCCCACCCCAAGTGCTGGCCATGTCTGGTTTGCTGGGCGGCATGGGCATGCTGGTGCTGTACTACTGGGTGAATCCACTGACCATGTGGCTGACCCTGGCCACCTTCATTGGTTACGCAGTGATCTATACCGTGATCCTCAAACCCCTGACCCCACAAAATATCGTCATCGGTGGTTTGTCCGGTGCTATGCCACCCGCCCTGGGCTGGGCTGCCATTGCCAACGCCGTCCCGGCTGAAGCCTGGTTGCTGGTGCTAATTATCTTCATCTGGACGCCCCCACACTTCTGGGCATTGGCGCTCTACCGTCAACACGACTACCAGCGCGCTGGCCTGCCCATGCTGCCCGTCACTCACGGCAAAACATTTACGACACTACATGTACTGCTCTACAGCTACATCCTGATGGCCTCCAGCCTACTGCCTTTTATCATCCGCATGAGCGGCCCTCTGTACCTGGCTACCGCCCTTTTGCTGGGCGCACGCTTCATTCAATACGCCCACCAACTGCACCGCCACTATAGCGATGAACTGTCCCGTAAGCTGTTCCGCTTTTCCATCATTTATCTGGCGGTTCTGTTTGGGGCGCTGCTACTGGATCACTGGGTGCGCTTGATCTGATCAACACCAGGATGTAATACGTAGACTTTTGGGACATGTTGAAAAAAACACGACTTTTCGACATGTCCCAAAAATATGTCTACCGCTTGTACACATACGCCGGTTTGAAGCTATCCACCCGTTCAGTGACGGTAATGGGCGAACGGGCCGAATCCCAAACCTAGTAGAGCAAGGAATTGCACAACGGCAAACCGCATCAAAAATACTGAAAGATCTTGTCGCCTTGAAAATCCTGAACGAAGTCACTGTCGGGCGCGAAAAGGTCTTCATCAATCTAGGCTTGATGGCCTTGCTAAAGGGAGACAACGCCCGCTAAAAGCAGGCGTTGTCTCTACTCAACTTTCTTGCGTCTTAGGTGGTAACGGCGGCCCCACGAAACTCTCCGCCTCACTCAAAGCATGCGCCAAACCAAACAGCGGTGGCAGCTCTTCGTGCTGGCGTTGGCCGGACTCGAACTCTTGCCACACTTGATACGCGCGTTGGCGCTGTCGCACCACGGCCTCGATCTTTTCACTGAAAATGGGGTCTTTGCCACGCAAGGCATCGAAATCGCGCTCGGTTAACATCAGCAGGCGGCTATAGCCCAGGGAGCGTACTTCACCTGCATGGTCGCTATGTTCCACGACATTGACTTCGCCAATCGTCTGCCCTGTCCCCAATTCCACCAGACTGCCATCGGGCAAGGTCAGCTCCAGCGCCCCGGAAGCCACAAAGAACATGACGCGCATACCGCCGTAGCGCAAATGAATTTTCTGGTCCGGCAGGGCCAGACGCGGACGCAAGCGCCGAGCCAGATCTTTTTTAGCCTGCTCGGAAATGCCATCGAATATAGGCACTTGGGCAATCAGCTCCATGGCACTCATGGTCATGTCCAGGGTGGGACGTTCCTCCAGATAGCGCCAGCGTTGTGTGATCTGTTTAACCAGATCCGCGTACATTTCGCTGGTAATCAAGGAGTGCGACAGCATGGTGCGGTAATGCGCCCGTTCTTGTGCCGCCGCCACCCGTGCCAGATAGGACTCCTGCAACCACTGCGCGAACACCGGGTATTGCAGCGTCAAAGAATGCAAGGCGTCTTCCAGTTGAGACAGTCGCAGTTTATGAGCCTGCACAATCGTACCTGTGGCCTGTTGTCCCAATAAGGGCGTCAGTTCAGTTTCGGCAAACCGTATCAGACGCTGGGCCACAGACCGCTTGGCAATCAAGTTCGAGAAACGCTTGTCCAGTTCCCGGACCAGCCAACCTTGCCGGCCAAATAGATAATGCAAGCGCAAGGCGTAACGAAACCCCCGCGAGTAACGCAGGTCCGATGCAATGGCGGCCTCAAAACCAGCCAAACCCGCCTGACGCACCGTATCGTTCATGCGCTCGGCCCGGCTTAACAAGGACTCGGCTGTTTTCCAATCCACAATCTGCGATTTCAACTGCTCGTAAAACAGCTCCACTTCACGGGCCGACAAAATCGCCATGCCCATTTTTACCTTCTGTGCTTCGGTCAGGCTTTGAATCTGACCCGACGCCACACCGGCCTGACTGGCCTCAAACACCGTACACAGGCGCTCAATAACTTGTGGTTTGATTTGCTCTTGTCGACCCAGCTCCTCGGTCTTGTCGCGCAGCTCTTCCAGGGCCAGGCTCACCGCCTGATCGCGCAGGTGACGCTCCAGAGGAGTCAGTTGGTTCAGACCCAAACGACGAATCAAAGGCCGCAGACTGATCCCGTTCACAAACAAGGTCAGCAGCACAAAGCCGGTGGTGGCCACGCCGATGAACTGGCGCACATCATGCGGGATCGCGTGTTGCTCGGTGACGGCCAAGGCCAAGGCCAAGGACACCGCACCCCGCAGGCCACCCCATAAAATCACCACCCGATAGGGGCGATTGACTCGGGTGCCAAAGCGAGTGCGCCCCAGCAAGGGCAGCACGGCAAACACCATGACAGCCCGTGCCAGCAAGGTCACCACAAATAGCAAAACAACCAGGCCAATCTGCATCCAGGTGATTTCAGCCATCAGGCGCGGAATCAACATGGCAGCAAACAAGAAGATCAAGGAATTGGCCAGGAAGCCCATCTGGGTCCAGGAGCTGCTCAAGAGTTCAAAGGTCGCGGGCGACATGCGGGTGCGGCCTGTGGAGCCCACCACCAAACCGGAAATGACTGTGGCAACCACACCGGATACGCCCAGATAGTGCTCGGACACAAAAAAGGCCAGATACGCCAAGGCGATGGTCAGTGTCACCTCCGCTGCGGGCCAGCCTCGTAAAAGCACGAACAGACCACTGGCCAGACGCCCCATCAGGAAACCCGCCACACCACCGCCCAAAAAGCTGAACAGAAAACTGCCCAGCACGGTGCTGCCACTTAATTCGCCACCGCCAGTCAACACCGCCAGCAACACCGAGTACAGGGCAATGGAGGCCGCATCATTGAACAGGGCCTCGCCCTCGACCAGCGTGGACAAACGTTTAGGCGCACCCACTTCACGGAAGATACCCACCACCGCAACTGGGTCTGTGGTGGCCACAATGGCACCCAGCATCAAACAGACCACCAACCCATAGGAAGAGACCACATTCAGGGCGTAGCCCACGGCAAACGTACAGACCACCACAGCCACAATAGCCATCATCAAGATGGCGCCTATATCGTCAAGCAAGCGGCGCAGGTTCATGGCCAGCGAAGTCTCGAACAGCAAGATAGGCAGGAACGCGTAAAGGAAGGTCTCGGAGGAGATGTCGAAGGCTTGCAGGGTGCTCAGAAAGTCCGACACCATCTTGGGTGCCCAGGCATGCAGGTGCAACAGGATGCCCAGCGCAAAGCCGATCAGGGCCAAGAGTACAGAGTACGGCAGTCGCAAGCGTCCCGCCAAAGGCGGCATAAAGGCAACCAGCCCCAACAGGCCTGCCAACCCAAAAACAAACTGCCCAATCTGCATCGCGACATCCTTTGTCATCGGCATTGAGTCTACCGGCATGTACCTACGCATTCAGGCATGGGCAGGCCAGATCGACACGGAAAATCCCCCCGCTTTCCGCATAAGGCAGAATAGCGCCTTTTCCCCGCATCACAGCCGCCGAACTATCTTTTTCTCGCAAAATTTACGTTTTTTGCTCAATGAAAAGCCTGGAGAAATAGAAAGACACCAGAAAAGATGAAATCGCAATCCATGGTTCACACGCTGCGCCAGCGCAAATTGATACCAGACATAACTGGTTATACTTTTGCATCATGAATTTTCAGCGCCCCTTCCTTGCTGCGACTCGCTGGCCCCATCGTCTGGGCCTGGGCTTGTTGTTGCTGGCTGTGGTGCTGCGCGGGATCGTGCCTGCGGGCTACATGCCCACGCAAAGCGATCAGGGTTATGCCCTGGCCTTCTGTCTACCTTCAGGACAAAACCTGCCCCCTGAGATGGTGCAGCACTGGGCAGCCTTGTTAGGCGAGGACACCGCCGACCATTCAGACCAGGCCACTACCAGCGCCACCTGCCCGTTCTGCGTCATGCTGCAAGCCGCGTTAACGCCCGCGCCTGTTGCGGTCATTACGCCCTTGAGCCTGGGCCACTTCCGGCCTTTCCTGCTTCCCCCGCTTGATCCTGCATTGGTGCAGGCCTTTATTCGCGGCCCGCCGGTAGGACAACGCGCCCCGCCCTCTCTTCTTCCTGTCTGATTCCCCGCGTTCGGCTCTGCCGCCACGCCTTTTCTCCTTTGTTGCTATCGCCCAAGCGGGTTTGCCGCTGGACGACGGCTGCTCTTCGGAATTTAGTCATGAAGAAATTAATAAACCCCGGCCTGATCAGCGCCGGTGTGCTGGCCTGCGTGCCCTCTCTTGCCCTGGCCCAATCCAGCGTTATTGAACAACTCAGCCCTATCGTGGTGACCGGGGTGGCACCTGAATCCCCCTTGCAGTTCAGCACCAACCCCAAACTGCCCCGCCTGCCCTTGCCTACCAGCGACGGCACGGATTACTTGAAAACCATTCCTGGCTTTGCAGCCATCCGTAATGGCGGCAGCAATGGGGACCCCGTGCTGCGTGGCATGTTTGGCTCGCGTCTGAATGTGCTGACCAATGGCAGCTCCATGCCCGGTGCCTGCCCGTCACGCATGGATGCGCCAACCTCCTACATTTCGCCCCAATCCTTTGATGAACTGACCATCATCAAGGGCCCTCAAAGCGTGCGCTGGGGCCCGGGTGCTTCTGCCGGAACGGTACGCTTCGAGCGCAAAGCGCCCGGCTTTACCGAGAACGACGCCACGCTGGACGCCAGTATTCTGGGCGGTTCGGCTGGCCGTCACGCAGGCAATGTGGACTTTGCGGCTGGCAATGCCTCTTACTATGCCCGCCTGACTGCCAATCAAGATCGCGCTCAGGACTACAAGGACGGTGATGGCGAACGTGTGCCCTCGCGCTGGAAGAAATGGAATACGGACGTCGCCATTGGCCTGACACCGGATGCCGATACCTTGCTGGAGCTCAGTGCAGGCACAGGCGACGGCTATGCCCGCTATGCTGGTCGTGGCATGGATGGCACAAAATTCAAACGTGAAACCTTGGGTCTGCGTTTCAAGAAGGATATGCACGAAGGCGTGCTACGCAATGTAGAGGCCCAGCTCTACTACAACTACGCCGATCACGTGATGGACAACTACGGGCTGCGCACCTTCAAACCGGGTGGTGGCATGTCCATGCCTATGGCCTCCAATGTGGACCGCCTGACCTGGGGTGGCCGTCTAAGCATGGACTGGGCCTTGAGTGAGGACCTGACCTTGACCACGGGTGCTGATTTGATGCGCAGCCGCCATCGCAAACGCAGCGGTATGGGCATGCAGGACTACCGCGATCAGGACTGGGTGAAAGATGCCGAGTTTGACAATATTGGCCTGTTCACCGAAGCCCGTTGGGATCTGAACGACGCCAGCCGTTTGATGGGTGGCGCACGTCTGGATTGGGCCAGTGCCCGCGACCTGCGACCCAGCCTGGGCAGTGGCATGATGAGCAAGCCCAACCCCGGTGCGAACGAGCGCCGTAGAGAAACCCTGCCCAGTGCTTTCCTGCGTATCGAGCATGATCTGGATTCCCTGCCCTTGAGCCTGTACGCCGGTATTGGCCATGTCCAACGCATGCCGGACTACTGGGAGCTGATTTCCCCGGCCAGCGGCCCGCAAGGTAGCGCCAGTGCCTTCCTGGGCATTCAGCCTGAAAAGACCACACAGCTGGATTTTGGTGCGCAGTACAAGGATGAAACAGTCTCGGCCTGGGCTTCCGCCTATATTGGCCAGATCCAGGATTACATCCTGTTTGACTACCTGCCCGGCGGCATGATGGGCATGAAAACTCAGGCCAGAAACGTCAAGGCCCGCATCATGGGCGGCGAATTGGGTGCGGACTGGAACGCGACACCCAACTGGACTCTGGGCGGCAGTCTGGCCTATGCCTGGGGCCGCAACAGCACCGATGGCCGCGCCCTGCCACAAATGCCCCCGCTGGATCTGCGTTTGACGGCTGACTATGTGCAGGGCCCCTGGTCTGCAGGCGGTATCTGGCGCATTGTGGCCAAGCAAACTCGCTATTCGCAGGGACAAGGGAATGTGGTGGGTTACGACTTCGGGCCTACGGGTGGTTTCAGCACCTTGTCGCTGTACGGCGGCTACAAGATCAACCGCAATCTGTCTCTGACCGCCGGTGTGGACAATGTGTTCGACAAGACTTACGGCGAACACCTGAACCTGGCCGGGAACAGTGGTTTTGGTTTTGGGGCAGCGACCCGCTTTAATGACCCTGGCCGCACCCTGTGGCTGCGTGCTGCTTTGACTTTCTGATCGTTTTTGCCTGCCGGGTCAGATGGGCTCGGCAGGCAACGCCGCTAAGCAATCAGAGCAAAAAAAAGGGACACCTAACTGGTGTCCCATAAACATCCGCTTCAAAAGGGAGGGGAAGAGGAGAAGCCGAAGCGGATGTGCAAATGCCGAATTGCATAGGTGGCAAAAATCAGCAAATGTATTGTTTAGTCCGCGAAGATCAGCGTAAGTTCTACCCGTTTCCCTGAAAAGTTGTAACTCTTTAAAACGGCTTAAGCCGCTGGCGCCAAGGCGACGCGCAGCTTCTTGAAGGCAGCCACCTCGATTTGACGGATGCGCTCTGCCGACACGCCAAATTCAGCGGCCAGATCGTGCAAGGTCGCGCCACCATCGTCCTGCAACCAGCGGGCGCGCACAATGCGCTGCGAACGCTCGTCCAGTGTGTCGATCGCTTCTTCCAGACCGCTGCCTTCCAGCATGTCCTGAGCACGACGCTCCAGCACACGCGAAGGTTCCTCCTGCCCTTCGTCGGACAGGTAGGAGATAGGGGCGAAATTGTCATCGTCGTCATGGGTCGGGGCTTCCAGAGCCATATCGTGACCAGACAGACGCACCTCCATCTCGCTAACGTCCTGTGGACGCACATCAAGCTCACGTGCAATCGCATCAACCTGAGCTGTATCCAGCGTTTGTCCGTCCGGACGCATGCGGCGCAGGTTGAAAAACAGTTTGCGTTGGGCCTTGGTGGTCGCCACTTTCACCATGCGCCAGTTGCGCACGACATATTCGTGGATCTCGGCCTTGATCCAGTGCACGGCAAACGACACCAGACGCACACCGCGATCGGGGTCAAAGCGTTTGACGGCCTTCATCAAACCCACGTTACCTTCCTGAATCAAATCGGCATGCGGCAAGCCGTAGCCTAGGTACTGGCGGGCAATGGAAACCACCAGACGCAGGTGCGACAAAATCAGTTCGCGCGCTGCGTCCAGGTCGTCCTGGTCGCGCAGGCGCTGGCCCAGCTCAGTTTCGCGTTCGGCGCTAAGCATGGGCAGGCGATTAACAGCAGAAATATACGCTTCGATCGTCCCCAGTGCGCCTGGATTAGACACGGCGGCGACGAGTTCATTACCAGACGTCAGGGCCAAAGCGTTCGCTTGTTGTGTCATGGAAAATCCTTCAAAGGTCAGCCGGCGAGAGCACTCAACAAGGCCCTCAAACCGCAGAAAACGTATTTCAACAATCGTTGAGTTTAGCACTCGATGGTCTGGAGTGCTAAAAATTTCGAGTACAGGAATAAGAGCGACGCAGCAAGAAAAAGTTCACTACTTGGGGGAAACCGCGGAAAATCGGTGGGCAGAACGCCACAAACAGGCAAAAAAACAGGGCTGCCTGAGAGTAACGCCTTAACGCCCACCTGAAAATAACAAAGTGCGACCTTGTTTATCCAGCGATCACAGTCGCTCGGCGTGGAAATTCAGATGGTCCTGAATGAAGGTCGAGATGAAGTAGTAGCCGTGGTCATAGCCGTCGTGACGGCGCAAGCTCAAAGGCTGATTGGCCTGCTCGCACGCCTGCTCGAATACTTCCGGATACAGTTGTTCAGCCAGAAAACCGTCGCTCAAACCCTGATCCACCAAAATACCGGCGGGATACGGTGTGCTGGCCTTGGCCATCAAGGCGCTGGCGTCGTGTTGTTCCCATGCCTGCCTGTCCTGACCCAAATAGGCACCAAAGGCTTTTTCACCCCAGGGGCAGCGGGTTGGCGCAGCAATAGGCGCAAAGGCCGACACGGAGCGGTACTTGCCGGGATGGCGCAAAGCCAGCGTCAAGGCACCATGGCCGCCCATGGAATGACCAAAAATACCCACACGGCTGGCGTCACCGGGCAGGATGGTCGTGACCAGCTCAAACAGCTCCTGGGTCACATAGCTTTCCATGCGGTAATGCTTGTTCCAGCCCGGTTCAGTGGCATCCAGATAGAAACCAGCACCAGTTCCCAGATCCCAGCCCTCATCCTCCCCTGCCACACCAGCGCCACGCGGGCTGGTGTCGGGAGTCACCAGCATAATGCCGTGCTCGGCAGCGTAACGCTGGGCACCGGCCTTGATCATGAAGGTTTCTTCCGTGCAGGTCAGCCCTGCCAGAAAAAACAGCACAGGCACACGGCCTTGCCCGACTGCCGCTGCCAAGCTGTCGGCCCCTTTCTGGGCGCTAGCCTGTAGTTGCGGCGGCATATACACAGAAAAACGCATAGGCAAACCAATCGTCTGCGAAGCGTGTTGATAATAACGCTGCCAACCATTAAAACAGCGGTGTTCGTTGAGCAGTTCCAGTGTCTGAGTCATAGCCCCCTCGTGTTCCCAATTGCAGATCCGGCCCAAAGCCGGTGGCACGCCCCCAGGGCGGCAACGGACTCTGGCACCGGGATAAAGGGGGCAGGCAGCGGCCTGCTCCCTCTTGCAGCGACGTCGATCAGTACATCACCACCGAACGGATGGATTTACCGGCATTCATCAAGTCGAAGCCTTCATTAATGCGTTCCAGTGGCAAGGTGTGGGTGATCAAATCATCGATATTGATCTTGCCATCCATGTACCAGTCCACAATTTTGGGCACGTCGGTACGGCCACGAGCGCCACCAAAGGCGGAGCCCTTCCATTCGCGGCCTGTGACCAGTTGGAACGGACGGGTGGAGATTTCAGCACCCGCCTCGGCCACACCAATAATGATGGACTGGCCCCAACCGCGGTGGCAGCACTCCAGCGCCTGACGCATGACCTTGGTGTTGCCAATACACTCAAAGGAGTAATCGGCGCCGCCATCAGTCAGTTGAATAATGTGATCCACCACATTTTCAACGTCATTGGGGTTCACAAAATCGGTCATGCCGAACTGTCGAGCCATGGCTTCGCGCTCGGGGTTGATGTCCACGCCAATGATCTTGCCAGCACCCACCATCTTGGCACCCTGGATCACGTTCAGGCCGATACCGCCCAAACCGAACACCACCACATTGGCACCGGCTTCCACCTTGGCGGTGAACAACACCGCCCCCAAGCCTGTCGTCACGCCACAGCCGATATAGCACACCTTGTCAAACGGTGCGTCGTTACGGATCTTGGCCAAGGCAATTTCTGGCACCACGATGTGGTTGGCAAAAGTCGATGTGCCCATGTAGTGGTGCACTGGCTTGCCGCCGATGGAGAAACGCGAGGTGCCATCGGGCATCAGGCCCTTGCCCTGGGTAGAGCGAATGGCGGTACACAGGTTGGTCTTGCGCGACAGGCAGGATTTGCACTGGCGGCACTCGGGTGTGTACAGAGGGATCACGTGATCACCGGGACGCAGGCTGGTCACGCCAGCACCTACATCCAGCACCACGCCGGCGCCTTCGTGGCCCAAAATGGCAGGGAACAAACCCTCTGGGTCAGCGCCAGACAGGGTGTAGTAATCAGTATGGCAAATGCCTGTCGCCTTGATCTCGACCAGCACTTCGCCCGCTTGGGGTCCTGCCAGATCGACCTCTTCAATCGTTAGCGGTGCGCCCGCTTTCCAGGCAACAGCTGCACGTGTTTTCATAGGGTCCACCCTCCGGGTAAAAGTAATTATGGTTACGGCAAACTCAGTCCTTCGGGACCAAACTCTTCAAGTATAGAGAGTATTTTATAAGGCGCAGCCCGGCTGACGGCACCTTGTATGGGTAAAGCCCCGTACAAATCACCTGGCAGGCATCAATACAAGGACGATTTGCCCGTCAGGAGCACACCCAGGCGCAACATACCATAAGCCAGGTAATCGATCAGCCGGCTGAACACTCCCAGGCGCTGATATTGCTCCGGGTAAACTCGGACGGCATTGTGTTCAATCTCGTACTCCAGCTTGGTCTGCAAATTCTGGGTAAATGACTGATCCTGAATCAATACATTGGCCTCGCGCGCCAGCAGCAAACTGAACGGGTCCAGATTGGATGAGCCCACCATAGAGTAGTCATCAATAACAGCGACTTTGGCGTGCAAATAGCTGGCTTTGTACTCGTACAGCTCAATGCCATGATCCAGCAACTGCCCATACATGAATCTACAGGCCCGATATTGCAGGAAGTATTCAGCATGGCCTTGCAACAACAAGCGCACTCGTACGCCACGTTCAGCGGCTTGTTCAATATGCCGCCGCAAGGTACGGCCCGGAAAAAAATAGGCGTTGGCCAAAATGACTTGCTCTTTCGCCTTGCACAACAACTGCAAATAAGCCTGCTCAATTTGTTGGCGGTGGCGCACATTATCCCGCAGCAACAAAGTGGCCCGCACGCCCTCAAAAACCTGACCCGCCTGCTCCGCCTTCTTGCGCTCCTGACGGCGCTTGCGCCACTCACGCCATAAGGTAAAACGCTGGGTGAAGCTATCCCAATCCTTGCGTCTGCGCCAAGCCATACGCAGCCATAAAGCCTGCTGCGCCCGCACCATATCATCCACAATCGGCCCTTCGCAGCGCACGGCAAAATCAAAGCGCGGCCTGCCCCGCCCATCGATCAAGGGCACGTCATCAAAGTCATCCAGAATATTGATACCACCCACAAAACCAATGCGCTCATCGACCACCAGCATCTTCCGGTGCAGTCTGCGCAGGCGTCGCAAGGACAAGCGCGGTTCGCGCCACCCTTGCGGCTTGGGGCGATAAATCCGGTAGCGCGCACGCATCGCCTTTAACTGCTTGGCAATTTGCAAGGCATGCACATCGCTGCCAAAGCCATCAATCACCACGCGTACGCGCACACCGCGCTCACTGGCTCGACGCAAGGCGTCCAAAACACAGTGACCACTATCGTCCAGATTGAAGATATAGGTTTCCAGATGCAGGCGCTTTCTGGCCTGATCGATGGCTTCGCAAATAGCCGGAAAAAACTCCTGGCCATTTTGCAGCAAGGTAATGTGATTACCTTCGTGCCAAAGTGGATCGCGCTTCAGACTCGGCATGCTGGCTAGGCCTATGCGTTAGGAAACCACTGAATGCTCCGTTACGGCAGCTCCAGCTCGGTCAGGATAGGGGCATGATCGGACAATTGCTTCCAGGGGTCTCCCACCAGCACGCGGGCATTACGCACCGCAAAACCACGCTGATAGACACGATCCAGACGTAACCAGGGAAAAGCCGCCGGGAAAGTACGAGGGGGGGGGGTCATGCGTGCGGCGCCATTCACGCCCAGTTGAATGCCTTGATCCGGCACCACCAGCCCACTTTTGCGCATGGTACGCAGCCATTTGATGGGCTGACGCAAACGGAAGCGGTTATCGGCCTGACCACGAGGCGAGAAGGAAAACACTTCATACAGATTCAATTGCTGCACAAAGATAGGCGCCAGGCGGTTATTCCAGTCGTTGAAGTCACCCGCAATCAACAAGGGCTCGTCCGCAGGGACAATGCGCTTGATGCGATCGAGCAAGGCCTGAACCTGGCGAACCCGGCCACTGTTGAACAATCCCAGATGAACCACAATGCAATGCACTGGACGGCCACCAACATCAATAACGGCATGCAGCAAACCGCGCTGCTCCATACGATGGTCGGAAATGTCCTGATTTTCGTACTGCAAAATGGGAAAGCGCGACAGCAAGGCGTTGCCGTGGTCCGTATGTGGACGAACCACGTTGCAGCCGTAAGCCGTATTCATACGCAAGGCAGCAGCCAGCGATTCGTGCTGGGCGTCCAGACTGCTTTGCAGTTGGTTACGCCCCTGCACTTCCTGCAAAAACAACAAGTCGGGAGACAAGCCGTAGAGTCCCAGGCGCAGATCCGCCAAAGACTCCCGTTTGCCCGAAGCCGAGCGGCCTTTGTGAATGTTGTAGCTGACCACCCGAATCACTGACACGCCGTCCCCCGCCCTGACTTACTTGTTTTCAATCGCCCGCAGACGAATATGCAACTCACGCAGTTGTTGCTCATCCACCGCCGATGGGGCCTGGGTCAACAGACACTGAGCACGCTGTGTCTTGGGGAACGCAATCACGTCACGAATCGAATCGGCACCGGCCATCAAAGTGACCAGACGATCCAGGCCCAGAGCCAGACCGCCATGTGGAGGCGCACCGTATTGCAGCGCATCGAGCAGGAAGCCGAACTTCAGTTGTGCTTCTTCAGGACCAATCTTCAAGGCATTGAACACTTTGCTTTGAACGTCGGCACGGTGGATACGGACCGAGCCGCCACCCACTTCCCAACCGTTCAGCACCATGTCATAAGCCTTGGCAAAGGCCTTGCCGGGATCGGTTTCCAGCAAATCCTCATGGCCGTCTTTGGGGCTGGTGAAGGGGTGATGAGCAGCAAAGTAGCGGTTCTCGCCCTCGTCGTACTCAAACATCGGGAAGTCCACCACCCACAGAGGTTTCCAGCCCTCTTCAAGCAAACCGTTTTCTTTACCAAACTCGCTGTGGCCCACCTTGATACGCAGGGCACCGATCGCGTCGTTGACGATCTTGGCCTTGTCCGCACCAAAAAAGATCAAATCACCGTTCTGGGCGCCTGTACGCTCCATCACCTGTTTCAGGACATCAACATTGATGTTCTTGACGATAGGCGACTGCAGGCCTTCGGGAATCGAGGCAACATCGTTGACCTTGATGTAAGCCAGACCCTTGGCACCGTAAATGCCGACGAACTTGGTGTAGGCGTCGATTTCGCTGCGGGGCATGGCGCCACCACCAGGAATGCGCAAGGCAACCACGCGGCAGGATGGGTCATTGGCGGGAGCGGAGAAGACCTTGAAGTCCACTTCACGCATCAGGTCAGCCACATCCACGAACTCCAGCTTGACACGAAGGTCAGGCTTGTCCGAGCCGTATCGCTGCATGGCTTCGGTCCAGCTCATGGTGGGGAACTTGGGCAGTTCTACGTTTTGCACCGTGCGGAAAATGTGCGTGACCATGCCTTCAAAGATATCGCGAATCTGCTCTTCGTTCAGGAAGGAGGTTTCGCAGTCGATCTGGGTGAATTCTGGCTGGCGGTCAGCGCGCAGGTCTTCGTCGCGGAAACACTTGGTGATCTGGTAGTAACGGTCAAAGCCAGACACCATCAGCATTTGCTTGAACAACTGGGGCGACTGGGGCAGCGCGAAGAACTCGCCTGCGTTCACACGGGAAGGAACCAGGTAGTCGCGAGCGCCTTCAGGAGTGCTCTTGGTCAACATGGGCGTTTCAATATCGATGAAACCCAGGTCGTCCAGATAGCGGCGGGACTGCATGGCCACTTTGTAGCGCAGCATCAGGTTGTTCTGCATTTGCGGACGGCGCAGATCCAGCACACGATGCGTCAGACGCGTGGTTTCGGACAGATTGTCGTCATCCAACTGGAAAGCAGGCGTGACCGAGGCGTTCAGGATTTCGATTTCGTCACAAACGATTTCGATCTCGCCCGAGCGCAGATCCGGGTTGACAGTGCCTTCAGGGCGGGCCTGAACGCGGCCGGTAATGCGCAGGCAGTACTCATTACGGATACGTTCGGCCACTTCAAAGGCCTGCACGTTGTCAGGATTGACGACAACCTGCGCCAGACCCTCACGGTCGCGCAGATCAATGAAAATCACACCCCCGTGGTCGCGGCGACGATGTACCCAGCCAAACAAATTGACCGTCTGGCCCAGGTATTCTTTGGAAACCTCGCCGGTATAACACGTACGCATCTAGGATGACTCCGAAATAGTAAAAACTGCAAATTGGAAAATTCAGGTTCCAGCCAAGGGGGGTGTCCCTGTGGGGCCCTCCGGCTGGTCAGAAACGGGGGGTAAAGCGATCGACTCCGCAGGGCCGACCACTCCCATGGATACGATGTATTTAAGCGCCGCATCCACTGTCATGTCGAGCTTGTGTATATCGGCTCGAGGCATCATCAGGAAAAAACCGGAAGTCGGGTTAGGTGTCGTGGGCACGTAGACGCTGACAAAGTCGTCGCCCAATATCTGTGCCACTTGTCCGCCCGGCGTGCCAGTCAAAAAGGCAATGGTCCAGGAACCCGCCCTGGGATACTGCACCAGAACGGCCTCGCGAAACGCCTGGCCATCGGGTGCCAACACCGTATCACTGACTTGTTTGACGGAATTATAAATGGAACGCACCAAAGGAATACGCCCAAGTAGCAATTCCCAACGATCCACCACCGCACGGCCCAGGTAATTGGCCGCCAGCAACCCCGTGCCAAACAAGACCGCCAGTACCAGCACAATTCTGAAACCGGGAATACGCAGGCCGAACAGGGCCTGCGAAGACAGAAACTCCGGCACCACGCTCTCCAGCGTTTCGATCAGCAAGGTCATCACCCAGACAGTGATGACCAAGGGCACCCAAATGAGCAGGCCAGTGACGAAATAACGCTTGAAGGGGCGCATAGAAAGTAGTGTTAGCTGGACGGTGAGGACGTAGGTGTCGCTGCAGGTGCGGGCGTGGACGTAGCGCCACTGTCCGCGGACTTGCTGCCACCCTGATTACGAAAATCCGTTACATACCAGCCCGTACCTTTGAGCTGGAATCCTGCCGCCGTTACCTGTTTGCTAAAGGTAGGCTGATGACATTCTGGACAAACCTCTAAAACAGGGTCCGACATTTTTTGCAGCACATCTTTTTCGTATTGGCACGAGCTGCATTTATACGCATAGATAGGCACGACTCATCCTAACAAAAAGCCGAAACAAACTTCGAGAGACAAATAAGTAGGGTCGATACCAGCAAATTCAAGCTGGGGACCCGCCCAAGCAGAACCCGAAAAGAGTTCACAGAAGCACTTCTGTGCGTGATTTTAGCCCTTTTTGGTGTTCAATCGCACTGAGTCTCTCTCCGGCCTGGCGGGCCGCCTATGGCGGCCATCCGATTTAGATCAAAAACAAACAAGCCGCAATCAACGTGGGTGCTGCGGCGCTGAGCAGCAGGCGCAGCGGCGAGATCGCCCCGTCCGGGAAGCTGCCTTTCAAAATGGAGAAACCCGCAGGGTTCGGCGCATTGGCAATGACAGTCAAACCACCGCCGGTTACAGCACCGGCCACCAGCATGTATCGCCAAATATCCGATGTGCCTTCCACCAAAGAGCCCAGATAGGTCAAGGCGGCATTATCAGTAACCGCAGTCAAAGCCGTTGCGCCCCAAAACAGCACCGTCGGCGACAGGCCACCCAGCAGATCCTGCAACCACCATTTTTGCAAACCACCCAGCACCACCAAACCGGCCAGAAAGAAACCAACCATCAGACCTTCGCGCACCAGCAAGGGGTTCTGATAATGCTTGTACGAATGGGCATAACCAATGAACAACATCAGCAAGGCCATGAACACAATGGGGTGATGCGCACCGAGCACCACCGCTATCAGGAAAGCCACGTGAACCGCCATGACACCAATCGGTACCGGGCGTTGGGTTTGGCTGGGCTCGGGCATGCCCTGCCCCATTTCCATCAAGGCTTTACGGCAAATCAGGGTGATCAAAGTGGCATTGATCAAGACAGCCAACACTGCACGCCAACCAAAATGCGTCGCCATAAAGGCGCTGTCCCAGCCAAACGTGCTGGCGACCATCAGGACAGGCGGTGCCGCATACGCCGTCAAGACACCGCCAATGGAGACGTTCACAAACAGCACGCCTACGGTCAAATACTTGAAACCGGCATGGCCTTGATGGCGGAAATACGCCTTATGCAGCAGCAAGGCCGCCAAGGTCATGGCAGCAGGTTCGGTAATCAGGGAACCCACCAAGGGCACCACGGAAATGGTGATGAAGTAGGTGGAAATCTGGTTCGACACGGGTACCGCTCGCGCCAGCACCGACACGATCTTGTTCACCAGCTCCAGAATCGGGCGGCTGGCGGCAACCACCATAATCGCAAACACGAACATGGGTTCGGTAAAATTGCGGCTCTCCAGATACTCGATGGCCGACTGCAGGTCTACAAAAACGGCCATATAGGCCACCAGCACACAGGCCCAGACGCCAAACACGGCCTCGACCTCGGACAACATATGCCATAGCCCTGCATGGCTGCCGCCTTTATTGGCCAAGCGCGCAAACACCGGAACCGAGAAGGTGTGGACGATGGCAATGGCAAAGAGCGCCGTTGCAACATACTCAAGAGGAGAGGCCATTCTTCAAACCTTTAAAGCTGTATGTAAATTGCTGCGTATCAAACCACACTGATTGTGCCCGCCAACGCGGCCACCACCAGCAAAACACCCACCCAGATGTTGGCACGGAACAGGCGCAAGCCTCGTTCGGGATAGCGCACATCAAAATGCTTCATCTGCCACAGTAGATGAGCACCAATAACCGCCATCACGGCGTAATACAAAATCCGCTCGTCCAGCAGCAAGCCGCCTACCAGCCAGCACAGCATGGCAGCTATGTAAAAACCGCTGATCCAGGTCTTGCCGGCCTCGCGAAAACGCAAGGCGGTCGAGTGCAGACCCAGCTTGGTATCGTCAGCCATGTCGATATAGGCATAGATGGAGTCATAGCCCACCTGCCACACAATCGCGCCTACCCACATCAGAATCGCCCCCAAAGGCACCATGTTCTGTGTATCGGACCAGGCCATCAGCATGCCCCAGTTAAAACAGATACCCAGAACCACTTGCGGCCAATAGGTAAAACGCTTGCACAGCGGGTAAATCATCACAATGGGGAACAGGGCCAGCGCCAGCCAGCGGCTGTATTCATTGATGGCCAAGAGCAGCAAGGCACACACGACCATCTGCGCCAGCACGAAGATGACGGCCTTGCGCATGGTGAGCTGGCCGCTGGTCAAGGGCCGGAAGCGGGTGCGTTCAACCTGATGATCAAAGTTGCGGTCCGCCATATCGTTAAAGCAGCAGCCAATACCGCGCATCAACAAGGCACCCAGGGAAAAAATCACCACACGCCACAAGGTAGGAATACCGTCCGCTGCCTGAACCAGCGCGGCCAGAGCAGGCAAGAGGGTCAACCAGGTGCCTACTGGCCGGTCCAGCCGGCACAAACGGGCATAAGGCCCCCAGGAGGCGGGCAAATAGCGCGCCACCCAGTCATTGGTGGGGCGCATATCGGACAGATCTGGGCGCGGGGAAGATTCCGAAGCGGATGGAGATGTCATAGAGGTAAAACCTAAATCCAGGCCTTGAGCCATAGACTAGAAACAGGCATACCCTCTGGCTGAGGGTATGCGGTGGATTCCAGGAACCTGCTCGTGCTCCAAGAGCAAAGAGAGCGAAATGGGCGGCCCGTGAAAACCACAACGCTGGCCCAGCCAGCGCGTGAAAAGACGCAGACCATCAGTTTGCGTCCATTGCCTGCCAAACACCCATCAGGCTTCTTTGATGAGTTTACCCAAGATGGCGATACCTTCGCGAATTTTTTCCTCGGGCACCGTCGCAAAGCTCAGGCGCAAGGTGTTGCGCTTGACGTCCTTGCCCGCGTAGAAGGGCTCGCCAGGCACAAAAGCCACCAGATTTTCAATCGCTTTTTGCAACAGGGCCGTGGCATCCACGTGCTCGGGCAGGGTCACCCAAATGAACATGCCACCTTCAGGACGGGTCCATTGGGCCGTGTCCGGGAAGTTCTTGTCCATGGCATCGAGCATGATGGCGCACTGTTTCTGGTAAATATCGCGTACTTTGGGCAGATGCTGTTCCAGAAAACCGTTATGTACGGCTTCGTATACTGCCATCTGCGTCAACGTGGAAGTATGCAAGTCCGTGGCCTGTTTGATCTGCACCAGCTTGTCGATGATTTTGGCAGGAGCCACGATGTAACCCAGGCGCAGGCCAGGAGCCAGAACTTTAGAGAAGGTGCCCAGACGAATCACGGTGGCGCCTGCCTTGCGACCCAAAGACAGCAAGCTGGGCAGGCGTTCGCCCGCGTAACGCAGTTCGCCGTAGGGATCGTCCTCGACGATTGGGATATGTGCGGCAGCACATCGTTCCACCAGATCCTGACGACGCTCCAAGGGCAGACGCAGACCGGTCGGGTTCTGGAAGTTGGGCAGCGCGTACAGCAAACGGGCACCCATGGCCTCAGGAGCGGATACGTACTCGGGAATCATGCCCTGGCCATCGGTAGGAATCGCCACAAAAGAAGGGTCGTACACCGACAGAGCCTGCAAGGCACCCAGATAAGTAGGCGATTCCACCAACACCTTGCTGCCTTCATCAATGAACAACTTGCCCAGCATGTCCAGCGCCTGCTGCGAACCGTTCACCAGCAGGATTTCGTCGGCGTGTACAGGGGAGCCTTCGGCGCTCATTTGCTCTGCCAACCACTGACGCAGGGGCAGATAGCCTTCCGTGGTGGTGTATTGCAAGGCCATACGACCCTGCTCGCCCAGTACCTTGTTGAACGCGCTTTGCATTTCCTCGACAGGAAAGCCTGCTGGAGTGGGCAGACCGCCCGCAAAGGAAATAATCTCGGGACGCGCAGTGACCTTGAGAATTTCACGAATTGCGGAGCCACTCAGTTTCTGGGCACGTTGGGAAAAGGTAAAAGACTGCGAGAGGGTATCCATGATTCGGAAAAGTCCTGAAGAAGAACGATTAAATACTTCATATGCAAACTTTCTAGCTTGCAACAATGAACGCAGGATGCCGGACAAACCAGGCATCCTGCACCTTTGAATGAGTTATGACGCGGGTTTATTAGCGTATACCTTGCCACCAAGCGGCTTGCAGCGCAAGTAGCCAAACCGCAACGGCTCGGGATTTACCCTGAAAAATCGACCTCCCCTTCAAGGCAATCGTCGCACTTTGTCTATACTCAACTATTGTATATACAACTGAAAATCTGCGTGGAGCCATGCCACCATGAGCGATCCCCACCCTGCCACTTCGCTTGGCCTGCTGAACATCAACAACCTGCCTGCACAGCCCTGGAAAAACGGGGGTGGCACCACGCGCGAAATACGGTGTTCCCCAAAAAATTCCGATTATGAGCACTTTGACTGGCGCATCAGCCTGGCCCAGGTCCAAACCTCCGGCGATTTTTCGTGCTTTCCCGGCATAGATCGACACATCATGTTGATCCAAGGCAACAACATGCCGTTAATTCACAATGGAAACCCTCATGTGCTGCACCCGTTCCAGCCCTACGCCTTCGCGGGCGAGGACAAGATGGCCTGCTTGTTGCCACTAGGACCGACACAGGACTTGAATCTGATGCTGCGCCGGGGCCGAGCCCAGGGCAGCCTGCAAGCCTGGCAAGGACGGAACACCCCCATAAGCTTGGCCACTGGCACGCACTTTCTGTATGCACCGCAAGGCGGCTATCAGCTCCAGGCCGACACACAGAGCTGGACCCTGGACGCCGGGCAAGCCCTGACGGGCAGCACATCCGCCCCCTTGTCGCTGCAACTGCAAGCCGACCATACTGCGGCCCCGCTGGTCTACGCCTATATCGCTCCCACGGAATGAAATGATGAGCCACACACTTTGGACTGATTTACGCCTGGCCCCCAACGCCGACCCCGAGCACGTCATCGAAGATGCGTGTCTGGTCGAACAGGCAGGCCGTATCGCCTGGATGGGCCCGCGCCCTGCTCTGCCCGCGCAGTGGCAACACCCTACTCACGAACACAGGCTGGGAAACCGCTGGGTCACCCCTGGCCTGATCGATTGTCACACTCATCTGGTTTACGGCGACAATCGCGCCCAAGAGTTTGCCCTGCGGCTGGCCGGGGCCTCTTATGAAGACATCGCCCGCCAGGGTGGCGGCATTGTGTCCTCCGTCAAAGCCACGCGCTCCCTGAGCGAAGACGAATTACTCGCCCAAGCCCTGCGCCGACTGGATGCCTTGCTGGACGAAGGCGTCACCGCGATTGAAATCAAATCCGGCTACGGCCTGAATCTGGAGAGCGAGCGCAAGATGCTGCGTGTGGCCCGCCGTCTGGGTGAGCTGCGCCCGGTCACCGTACGCACCACCTTTTTAGGGGCCCATGCCCTGCCCCCTGAATTTGCCGGACAAACCGATGCCTATCTGGATCTGGTGTGCGATCACATGCTGCCCACGCTGGCACAAGAAGGACTAATCGATGCAGTTGACGTCTTTTGCGAGCGCATTGCCTTTGATTTGAAGCAGTCCGAGCGCGTCCTGAAAGCAGCCCAGGACCTGGGTCTACCCGTCAAAATGCACGCCGAACAGCTCTCCAACCTGGGCGGTACGGAAATGGCAGCCCGTTATCACGCCCTGTCGACCGATCATCTGGAATATCTGGATGAGGCCGGTGTCATCGCCATGAAACAAGCAGGAACCGTGGCCGTACTCCTGCCCGGTGCCTACTACTTCCTGCGTGAAACGCAGTTGCCCCCTATCGGATTGCTACGCAAACACGGCGTGCCCATGGCCCTGTCCACCGACAGCAACCCCGGTACCTCCCCCTGTGCCTCCCTATTATTGATGCTGAACATGGGCAGCACGCTTTTCAAGCTGACAGTCCCGGAGGCCCTGGCAGGCGTCACCCGCCATGCCGCCAAAGCCCTGGGTGCCCCGGATATCAGCGGTGAATTGAGTATCGGGGCCCGCGCCGACTTTGCCGCCTGGGATATAGACTCCCTACCTGAGCTGGTCTACTGGCTGGGCCTGCCACGCTGTGCCCTGGTCGTGTACCAAGGAATCATCAGCCGTGACCTGCGTAAGGAGTCACCATGACTATTCTGCGGCACTATGAGGCACTTTGGGCCCCTTGGGCCTATCTGGACAGCCAATGGCAAGCCAATGTACTGCTGCGCTGGGATCTGGACGGTACGCTAACGCATGTTCTCCCCGAAGCCAGCCAACAAGACATAGACACCGCAGGCTCCGTCTATAAGGCACTGGGCGCGGCACTGCCGGGCATGCCCAATCTGCATTCACACGCTTTTCAAAGCGCCATGGCCGGGCTGACCGAATTCCGGGGGCAAGGCCAGGACAGCTTCTGGAGCTGGCGCGACCTGATGTACCGTTTCGCTGCCCGTCTGGAACCCGAGCATATGCAGGCCATCGCCCAATGGCTCTATATACAGATGCTGAAAGCGGGCTATACCAGCGTGTGTGAATTCCATTACCTGCATCACCAGCGCGACGGCCAAAATTACGCACCCATAGGCCTGCTGGCCCAAGGCGTCATGGAAGCGGCCAGCGCCAGCGGGCTGGCCATTACCCTGCTGCCCGTGCTGTATCAGCACAGCAATTTCGGCAGTCAGGCTCCCCGCCAGGATCAACAACGCTTTTTGAATAGCCCCACACAATTGCTGCACCTGCTGGAGTCCTTGCACAACAGCCACCCCTTACATGCGGACCGGCGTTACGGTATTGCGCCCCACTCCCTGCGCGCCGCCAATACTGCTTCCATCAATACCCTGATCGACGGCCTGCACAGCCTGCCCTCGCGCCACCCGATTCACATCCACATTGCCGAGCAAATGGCCGAAGTGCTGGCCTGCCAGGACATTAAGGGCTGCAGCCCAGTGGCCTATCTGTATGACAACTTCAATGTGGACGAACGCTGGTGTCTGGTCCACGCCACTCATATCGACGAGCAGGAGCGCAAGCAAATTGCCCGTAGCGGTGCCGTAGCAGGCTTGTGCCCGACCACCGAGGCAAATCTGGGCGATGGCCTGTTCCCCGCCGCCGCCTTTCTGGCTGAGCAAGGGCGTATGGGCCTAGGTTCAGACAGTCATATCTGCGTGGACTGGCGCGCCGAATTGCGCTTGCTGGAATATGGTCAACGATTGATCAGTCAGCAACGCAATGTGCTGACTTCCCCCCAACAGCCTTTTGTAGCGGACTATTTGTTTGAAACCTGCACGCGCGGTGGCGCACAGGCCTCCGGACGAACCAGCGGACAGCTACGCCCCGGCCATCAGGCGGATTTCATGGTGATTGATTTGGAACACCCCAGTCTGGCGGGACTGGATAGCCAACATTGGCTGTCGGCTCTGGTCTTTTCCGAACGCGCCCACACCAACCCGATTCGCGATGTGTTCGTCAGCGGTAAAACCTGCATTAGGGATGGCCATCATCCGCAAGAAGAAGCGGCCTGTGCGGCTTATAAAAAAACGCTGGAAAGTCTGATGACAAAAGCCTAGATCCAATAACCCGACCACCCATTTTCTTCATGGCGATCTGCACACCATAGGCAATGAAGCCAGGCTGTCTGACACGTTCAGTGCCTCGTATTATGGTCTAGCCGAATCCAGCAACAAGCAAAAGGCAGGAAGCTGATTGAACTACTCACCCGACTCTACTCAGCTTCCTGCCCTGGATCCAATGAGCCCCCAGAGTGATGCATAAAAAAACCCCCGGCTTGGTAATCCAGGCCAGGGACAAGTTCGTGGAGACAACAACAATCAGCAGTCCTTCATGAAAGCTCAAACAGATCCACCGCCGTCGCGGCCAGACTCTCGTCCAGCACCAAAGTTTTCAGAGCTTCAATGTCCGGTGCCAGATAGCGATCTTGATCGTAGAAAGGCACGACCTGACGAATCGCGTCTTGCACCTTCTTCAAACGCGCTGAAGTCAACAAAGGCGCATGAAAATCAATACCCTGTGCCGCACACAGCAATTCAATAGCCACAATCGCAGCCGTGTTCTGCGCCATGTCTTCCAGCCTGCGCGCCGCAAAGGTAGCCATGCTGACGTGGTCTTCCTGATTAGCCGAAGTCGGCAGACTATCCACACTGGCAGGGTGTGCCAGCGACTTGTTTTCCGAAGCCAAAGCCGCCGCGGTCACATGAGCAATCATGAAGCCCGAATTCAAACCAGCGGAAGGTACCAGGAACGGGGGCAGTCCAGAGATGCTGGCGTCAATCAACAAGGCCACGCGGCGTTCTGCCAAGGCACCCATTTCAGCAATGGCCAGCGCCAAACCATCAGCAGCGAACGCCACCGGCTCGGCATGAAAGTTGCCACCTGAAAGCACCTGATCCGGTTCGCCATTTTTGCCGGGGAACACCAGCGGGTTATCCGTAACGGCATTGGCTTCGGTCAGCAAGGTACGTTCGTTTTGCGTGATCAGATCCTGAATCGCGCCCATGACCTGGGGCTGGCAACGCAAGCTGTAGGGGTCCTGCACCTTGTTGTCATTGTCACGGTGCGACTGACGAATCTGGCTACCGGCCAGCAACTGCCGATACAGGCGGGCGGCATAAATCTGCCCTGGCTGCCCACGCACCTCATGGATACGCGGATCAAAAGGCGCATCACTGCCTTTGGCGGCGTCCACACTCAAGGCACCGGCCAAAATCGCACTGCGGAACAAGGTCTGGGCGCGGAACAGGCCATGTAACGCCAAAGCCGTAGACACTTGCGTACCATTGATCAGCGCCAGCCCTTCCTTGGCCGCCAGCACAATCGGGGTGATACCGGCCTTGGCCAAAGCCTGCTGAGCCGGCATCCATTCGCCCTGCCACTTGGCTTGTCCTTCACCGATCAGGGTCAGCGTCATATGCGACAGAGGCGCCAAATCGCCCGATGCCCCCACAGACCCTTTGGACGGAATGAAAGGCACCACCCCCGCATTCAGAATGTTCAGCAAGGTCGTGACCACCTGCGAGCGTATCCCCGAAAAGCCGCGCGCCAAGCTGGCAATTTTCATGGCCATGATCAAGCGGGCCACCGCATCGGACACCGGCTCGCCCACCCCCACGGAGTGCGACAAAATCAGGTTCTTTTGCAACTGCTCCAGATCGTGGTCGGGAATGCGTTGCTGGGCCAGCTTGCCAAAGCCGGTATTGATGCCATAAGCCGGATTACCCTCACGGATAATCTTGGCCACAATGGCCGAGGACGCATCCATGGCCCCGATCGCCTCTGGCGGCAGAGTCAGAACAGTCGGTTCCTGCCAGATTTGGCGCAATTGTGCCAAAGTCAGTGCGCCGGGAGAAAGCTCGATACTCTTGCTCATTTATCTGTCCTGTTTTTCTTACTTGATCATGGGCAGTGTCAGCCCGAAATTCTTGGCCGTTTGAATCGCCAGCTCGTAGCCTGCATCCGCATGACGCATCACACCACTGGCGCAATCGTTAATCAAGACCCGCTCCAGACGAACGTCAGCCTGCTCAGTACCGTCAGCCACAATCACCATGCCCGCGTGCTGACTGTAGCCCATGCCCACCCCGCCCCCGTGGTGCAGCGAGACCCAGCTAGCCCCGCCTGCGGTATTCAGCAAGGCATTCAACAACGGCCAGTCCGACACAGCATCCGTGCCATCACGCATGCTTTCGGTTTCGCGGTTGGGGCTGGCCACCGAACCGGTATCCAAGTGGTCGCGGCCAATCACAATCGGCGCTTTCAGCTCGCCGTTACGCACCATTTCGTTAAAGGCCAGACCGGCGCGGTGACGCTCACCCAGCCCCAGCCAGCAAATTCGTGAAGGCAAGCCCTGGAAAGCAATGCGCTCCTGCGCCATGTCCAGCCAGCGATGCACGTGCTGATTGTCGGGGAACAGCTCTTTGATCTTTTGATCGGTTTTGTAGATGTCTTCCGGGTCGCCCGACAAGGCCACCCAACGGAACGGGCCTTTGCCCTCGCAAAACAAGGGGCGAATATAGGCGGGCACAAAACCGGGAAAGTCAAAGGCATTGGCCACGCCTTCATCAAACGCGACTTGGCGAATGTTATTGCCGTAGTCCACAACCGGAATACCCATTTTCTGGAAATCCAGCATGGCCTGTACATGAACCGCGCAAGACTTGGCGGCCGCTTGCTGAATGCGGGTGTGTTGCGTCGGGTCTTTCTGCGCGGCCTGCCACTGTTCCACCGTCCAGCCTGACGGCAAATAGCCATTGAGCAGATCGTGGGCGGACGTCTGGTCCGTCACCAGATCAGGTTTCAAACCACCGGCTTGGGCGCGTCGCACCAGTTCGGGCAATATATCGGCCGCATTACCCAGCAAGCCAATCGACACAGCCTCCTTGGCCGTAGTGTGTTGGGCAATCAGCTCCAACGCATGGTCCAGATCGCGCGCTTGCTTATCCAGATAACGAGTCTGCAAACGGAAGTCGATACTGCTTTGCTTGCATTCAATCGTCAGCGATACCGCCCCAGCAAAGCTGGCAGCCAAAGGCTGTGCGCCGCCCATGCCACCCAGGCCAGCAGTCAGAATCCAGCGCCCGGCCAGCGAACCACCAAAATGCTGACGACCTGCCTCGGCAAACGTCTCGTACGTGCCTTGCACAATGCCCTGGCTGCCAATGTAGATCCAGCTACCTGCCGTCATCTGTCCGTACATGAACAAACCGGCCTGATCCAGCTCGTGAAACGTCTCCCACGTGGCCCATTTAGGGACCAGATTCGAGTTGGCCAGCAACACACGCGGCGCATCGCTATGAGTACGAAACACACCCACCGGCTTGCCGGACTGGATCAGCAACGTCTGGTTATCTTCCAACTGGCGCAGGCTGGCCAGAATCTGGTCGTAGCACTCCCAGTTTCGGGCCGCACGCCCGATGCCGCCGTACACCACCAGATGCTGGGGATTCTCGGCCACGGCCGGGTCCAGATTGTTCTGAATCATGCGGTACGCGGCTTCCGCCACCCAGTTCTTGCAACTGAGCTGTGTCCCCGTAGGGGCATGAATCTGCCGCGTGGCATCAAAACGTGGATCCTGGCTGGCCGCCGAAGTGTGATGATCAGGCATGCTGATGTCCTCCATCTGGGGTGTCTCTGGATACGCGCTGGTTCTATCTGGCAGGCTGTTTCCACACGCGGAAAGCAGACCCAAGCGCCGACAAAACAACGGTTTTCTTGTAAGCTCACGCCAATGTATAGTCATTTTTTAAAGTTGTCTATACATATACGAAAGAGAGTCTTGCATATGCTCATGAGCGTGAACATGACAAGCATCATTCATTGCCCCGTTCACGATCTTAAATCTGGTCTGTGCGAGGCTCTTTTGAGTGTGAACACGTCCTACAGGAAAACATAAGAATGGATGTTCCCATGACGAGTCATTCATCGTCCGAACCGACCCTGCCCGCCTATCTGCAAATCAAGAATTTTGTGCTGGAGAAAATTCAGTCCGGCCAATGGCGTGCAGGTGACCTGGTCCCCACCGAACTGGCTTTATGTAAGCAGTTTGGTGTATCACGCATGACAGTCAACCGCGCTCTGCGCGAACTGACCAACGACGCGTTGCTGGTCCGCATCAAAGGCTCGGGCACTTATGTGGCGCAGCCCAAATTCCAGTCCACCCTGATCGAGATACGCAGCATCGCGCAGGATATACGGGAGCGCGGCCACCAGCACAGTTGTCAGGTGCTGAGCATGGAGCGGCTGCAAGCCAGCCCGGCTCAAGCGCGGCTGTATGATATTGCGCCGGGTGCGACGTTGTTTCATTCCATTATTGTTCATGCGGAGAACGGCTTGCCCATCCAGTACGAGGATCGTCTGGTGGATGCACACATGGCCCCGGATTACATGGAGCAAGACTGGGACCAGATCACGCCCAATGAGTATCTGCTGCGCGTTGCTCCCTTGCCGACCGGCTTTTACAGCATCGAGGTACTGGTGCCGCCCGCCGGAATCGCACAGGCCCTGCACATGAAGGAGCAGCAGCCCTGTTTGGTGATGGACCGCCGCACTTTTTCCAGCGAGCAGTTCACGACTCACGCCAGGCTATGGCATCCCGGCGATCGCTATAAATTCACCGGCAAGATGTAAGCTGTAAACCTGCTCCGCCTGGAGTTTGAGTCCCAAACGCATTGATCAGGCGGACAGGTTTTTCGCCTTCCTGAGCCATACCACATCGCCATTTTCTGATCGCTTGCAACCCCCACCGTCCCTCTATCAGCCTATTGCCACCACGCTGGAACGGGCCTGCTCATGCTGGCGATAGCAGGTCAAAGATAGCCCTGTGTGGCGCTTGAAATAGCGGCACAGATAGGACGGATCCTCAAAATTCAACTGATCGGCAATCTGCCCGATCGCCAGTTGGCTGTAGGAAAGCAGCGCCTTGATCTCCAGAACCACTTGCCTGTCGATCAAGGCCTTGGGGCTGTCGTTGAAGAGCTCTTTGCTCAGTTGAGATAGGTAAAACGGCGTGATATTGAGCGCATCCGCATAAAACTTCACCTCTCTGTGCTTTCGACATTGCTGGCCTACCAGCTCCCAAAACCGCCAACTGATCATTTCCTTGCGGCTGAACGGCTGACTGTCCTGGTATTCGGACGGAATCTGCTCGGCAATACGCAGAAAGAGATTCTGCAACTGGTTACGCAGCATGATGTGTTGATACAGCCTGCGGGTCTGCACAATCTCGCGCAGTTGCACCAGCCATGCAGCCAGCAATGCCCGATCCCTCTGCGGGGGCATACACAAGGGATTGTCGTGCAGGAACACAAACAAGGGATTGGGCAGCGGATAAGCCACTTCTGAAGCCAGGCTCTTGGGCATCAACAGAAAAAACACCTTGAAGCCGCGCGAACGCCGTTTCAGTATGGCGATGGTGTCTTCAGCCAGCACCAGCACATCATCACGCTGCACAATCTGGTCCTTGAAATTCAGGCTGACCCGGGCACGGCCTGACAGGCAAATCATCAAGGTCATATAGGCATGACCAAAAGACAAAGGCATCCCCACGCCTTCGGACAGCGTTGTCTCGCCCGTCAAGCAACCGTCGTTGGCGTTGAATAACTGTGGAATGTGATGCATGGGGATGGGCTGTCCTTTACTGGCTGACAACAGACAAGACTTTCTAAAAGTACCGAAAGTACCAAGGTACTGCTCTGTTCCCTAAACCCACCAGCTTCTATTCTGTTTTCTACTTGATTGCGAGTAAAGAAAATGAAACTTCAAACAGAAAGACTTATTTTACGACCCTGGCAGGACAGCGACGCCGAGGATTTGTACGAATACGCCCAAGACGAACGAGTTGGCCCGATTGCCGGCTGGCCTGCTCATACCAGTGTTGAGGAAAGTACTGAAATTATCCGCACCGTTTTCAATATGCCCGAAGTGTATGCCGTCGTACACAAGGACAATGGCCGGGCCGTCGGTTGCATTGGCATCCTGATCGGCAAGAACAGCAACATCCAGATCAGTGAAGAAGAAGGCGAAATTGCGTACTGGATTGGCGTCCCCTACTGGGGTCAGGGCTTGATCCCTGAGGCCGTGCGCGAAGTGATGCGACACGCTTTTGAAACACTGAAGCTGAAGGCCCTGTGGTGCGGCTACTTTGCCAACAATGCCCAATCGCAGATTGTGCAAACCAAGTGTGGCTTTCGCCATCATCACACCGAGGAAAACAAGTACAACCCGTTTCTGCAGGACTATCGGACTGAACACATCAGCCGTATTACAGCCCAGCAATGGCTGGCCTTGCCCAAACAACCGGCTTAAACGCCTGTCGTAATCCACGCACGCCGTGGTACTGGGCATAACGGTGACTCAGACCACGTGCTTGATCAGCCAAGCGGCAAGGTACATGCCCAGACCAAAAATTGCGTGTGTCAGCACGCTGCGCAAACGGTTGACCCAAGGCGTAGGGGTACGCGATGCCGCCACCCCCGCTCCCATGGCGGGCTGCATCACAAAAAAGGGCATCACGACCGTGACCGTACCCACAATGACAGCAGGCAGCCAGCGGGGATCCTGCAACCACGCGGTGCCGTAGACCGCCACCATCAAAAAGGCGAAAACAATGCCCACGGCGTAGTGAATGAACCAGCCCCAGGCAGACTCTCCCGCAATCGGCTCAGCTTTGCCGATATGACTGTGCGCGAGTTGACCACGCAGCAAATGCCCAGCCCAACGGCCCACCATGGCGTAATCTAACGTGGCAACACCCATCGTCTTTTGAATCAGGCCCCAGATATCCATAAACATAGTGGCTCCGACTCCAATCAGAATCACTTGCCCCCATTCATTGATCGATAACATTGGCACTCCTTTGCATTGATACACCTATCGTTCTGAGCGATCATAGAAGTTGAAGTCAACTTCAAGTCAATAGGTATACGATGGATATCTCAGAAGTCGCCAAACAAACCGGCTTGCCCTCCTCCACTGTGCGCTATTACGAAAAAGAAGGCCTGATCCGTGCCGTCAGCGCCCCTGGTGAGCGACGTCGTTTTACGCCGCACGTGCTGGATCAATTGGCCTTGATTGCCTTGGGGCAAGCGGGCGGTTTGTCGCTGGAAGAGATACGGGCCATGCTGCCTCCCGATGGGGCTCCGCAGGTGGACAGACAATTGCTGCTGTCCAAGGCCGATCAACTGGATGCCACCATCAAACGTCTAACAGCCATGAGCGAAGGCTTACGGCACGCAGCCCATTGCCCCGCTGCCAATCATACGCAATGCCCGACATTCCAGCGCCTGCTGAAAGCCGCCGCCATCCGTGTAAAAAAGAACAAAACCAGCGGCTGCAGCGAAGTAGTAGTGTCGCGTCGTGCCAAAACGGTGTAGGGCAGAAAAGCCACAACCCTACTGGGCTGATGCTTCAAAATCATAGAAACCTCCCCCTATAATGAACGCTTGTCTCAGCAAGGCCATGTACCCTCTTGGGGATTGCGCCTACCTACACAAGTACCGCATTTCGCCAGCAATGCCCCTGCAAGCTATTTGAATGAGGAGCCGTCTGCATGACGAGCACTAAGTCAGCAACTGAATAAGCCGCAACAAGCTCTGGTCTTGTTGCGGCGTTCTGTACTTCCAATCCCGCTGATTGATAACAAACAGACGCCGCCCGATTTCTTTTTCGAGTGGTAATTTTGTTATGTCTTCCTCACGCTCTTCCTGGGCTTTTACGTTGCCAGCCGCCCTGCTGCTGATGACGCCCTTCGACATCCTCGCCTCCCTGGGGATGGATATTTACCTGCCCGTCGTACCGGCCATGCCGGAGCTTCTGGACACCAGCCCTGACATCATCCAGTTGACCCTTAGCCTGTACATGCTGTTATTGGGTGCAGGGCAACTGATTTTTGGCCCCCTGTCTGATCGCATAGGCCGACGGCCTGTTTTGCTAACAGGTGCCGCCCTGTTTGTGCTGGCTTCAACCGGAGCCGCCTTGTCCAGCTCCGCCTGGACGTTCGTGGGTTTCCGGGTGCTGCAGGCACTGGGGGCTTCGGCCACCCTTGTGGCCTTGTTTGCCACCGTGCGCGATGTCTATGCCGATCGCCCCGAAGGGGTGGTGATTTATAGCCTGTTCAGCTCCATTCTGGCTTTTGTTCCCGCATTGGGACCCATTGCAGGTGCTCTAATTGCCAGCGTGGGAGGATGGCAAGCCATCTTCCTGAGTTTGGCTGGCACAGGGCTACTGGCCTGGATTCATGCGCTGCTCAGATGGCCGGAAACGCGGCCTGCCAAACCGCTGCATCCACAGCAATCTGCGCTGGCCGTACTCAAAAGCCCAGCCTTTTGGGTCTACACCCTGGGCTTCTCCACCGGGATGGGGACATTTTTTGTCTACTTCTCGACCGCAGCACGAGTCTTGATCGGACAAGCGGGCTATTCAGAAATGAACTTCAGCCTGGCCTTTGCCAGTGTTGCCCTGGTCATGATCGTCACTACTCGCCTGTCCAAAAACGTTGTGGCTCGTTGGGGAATAGCCGGGAGCCTGAAACGCGGCATGGGCTTGATTGCCCTTGCCGCCCTGTTGCTGGCAACAGGACAGCTCTTGCTGAAACCCTCCTTTACCAGCTTTATCCTGCCCATGTGGGTAGCCGCCATCGGCATTGTGATGACGGTATCCGTCACCGCCAATGGCGCCCTGGCCCAGTTCAACGACGTGGCCGGTTCCGCCGTTGCCATCTACTTTTGCGTGGAAAGCCTGATCGTTAGCGTGATCGGCACCTTGGCCGTAACCTTGCTTGATGGGGATACAGCATGGCCGCTGGTGGTGTTTGGGCTGGCAATGAGCAGTGTTGTTTTGCTTGCCTTGATGTTGCTGGAGGCAAAGAACAAGCGCGGGGATTAGAGGCAAAAAGAGGGAAAGCTGTCGATAAGCTTTCCCTTTTCCTGGGGGCTATTATTACGACCGTTCGTAAATAACCCAATAAGCAAATTACAGATTGCACAAGGCAGCCCCAATCCTAAAAACCCGTAATACCCATCTTGATAAACAATAAAGACGGATATTACGGTCAATAAATCAGAAGTCTTTGACGCTACATGTTTCACAGATTTGTCCATGGCGAACATGGCAGAAAAGGCCAACGATGAAATACGATGAGGCACAACGCCCCCCCCCTAAACGCTTGCAGGAAGCCAGCGCCATTGGTCAGAAGCTCCAGCAACTGCGCATCGCCCATGGAATGACTCAAAGCGATGTAGCTGCTCGTGCTGGTACTTCTCGGTCCACGGCCGCCCTGCTTGAGCAAGGCAATGAAAGCCGAACGATGTCTCAGATCCTGCGCTACCTCCATGCCATTGAGCCCGAACTTACCTTGCTGGATCTGCTCACAGAGCAGTCCGGCGCTCTGCGGAGCTTCAACAATGCCAACAAGGTACAGCGTGTCTCCAGGAAGAATGTATCGAATACGGCCAGCATCGCTCCAGCCAAGGGCAAATATGACTTCTAAACCGCGCAATCCATACAGCCGGCCACCCAGTAAGCTTGCTGTATTTGCCCAGCAAAGGATGCTGCGCATCCAGCAAGCAGGACCAGGTACGAGCAGGATCTCTTCATTCATGGGTTCTTTGTAGAACTCGGCGTACTGCCGATACAGCCGTTCCCAATCGACCCGGTCGTACGGTTGCAAATCCCGGATCTGAATACCATCGGTTGCCGGCTGTTCTACCCACGGGGTAAAGGCCGATGCGCGCGCCGACAGAGGCACGGCTTTCGAGGATGATTACTTACTGATTCGCGGTGCGATTGCGGGCCTGGGACTGGCCTTGATACCGCAGGAGTATGCACAAGATGAAATCGCCGCAGGCCGCTTGGTGCAAGTACTGGACAAGCCCTGGCCAGCCCACTTTGCCTACTACTTGGTGACCTTGCCCGGTACAACGCAAAGAGCAGAGGTCCGTGCCTTTAGTGATTGGATCATTGAACAGGCACAGCTATAGCAAGGTAGCCAGGCTTCTTCCTGCTGCTGCTGCTGCTGCTGCTGCTGCTGCTGCTGCTGCTGCTGCTGCTGCTGCTGTAGTAGTAGTGGTGGTGGTAATAATGACTGCTATCTCAGCGCAGAAGGGAAAATAAAACAGTGCGTGATCGCTTCCCCATCCAGCCTATGTAGCACCACCACTTCAACAGTCCCGATATCACGCCCCCAGCTCCAGACATCGAAAATCCGCCTGACTTCCAACCAGGAAGCATATGATTTTTTTTGAAAAAAAACCCCGTCCCAACAGGACGGGGCAAACCTCAACAAGCAAGTGAAAAACGCTTAAGGCACTTCCACAGCCACCGGGCCACGGGGACGGGAACAGCACAACAACACTTTGCCCTCTGGCACAGGGTCCAGAGGCTCTTCAAAATAATCGACCTCGCCCGATACCAGAGTGCACATGCAGGTATTGCACAGGCCCGCACGGCAATTGAAGTCCGGACTCAAGCCCGTTTCTTCAGCCAGATCCAGCAAGGAAGGACAATCCTCATGCCATTGAGCCTGACGACCGTCGGGCAAGAACGTCACGGTCTGCGTGGCATCCGTGGCGGTTTCATCCACGACGGCGGGCGACTCCAGCTCTGACACACTTGCAATCGCACTGCCAAGCACGTCAGGCCCTGCCCCTGACGGCTCTGGCTGAACAACGCTGGCCGCAACATCACCGTCCAGGGTGTTTTCCAGCACCGTGGCCGGGCCAAAAAACTCGTAGTGAATCCGCTCTTGCTCCACCCCCAGACTACGCAGCACACCGTAATTGCTCTGCATGAAGGCACTGGGCCCACACAGGTAAAACTCGTAATCATCCAGCGGTAGCCAACGCTGCAACTGCTCACGTGTAATCAGTCCGGCCACATGATGCAAACCGGCTTGTTCATCATTTTCAGTCGGGTTGCGATAGCAGAAATAAAGCTGCACGCCGTCGCGTTGTGCCACCAGCTCGCGCATCTCATCGGCAAAGGCATGCACCGCGCTGTTATCACAGGCATGGATTACATACACTTTACGCTGACTGCGTTTAAGCAAACGATGCAGCATGGCCAGCAAAGGAGTCTGGCCCACGCCGCCGCTAAGCAGCACCACAGGCCGTTGGCTGCTCTCGTCCAGCACAAACTCGCCCATCGGCCCAGCCGCACTCAGCACATCGCCCGGCTGCACCTGTTGGTGCAGATAGGAGGAGGCCAAACCATCGGCCACGCTCAAGCCTGCCGGGGCCTTCTCGTGTTTGACAGAAATACGCAGACGATCCGTGCAATCGGGGTCCCCCGATACACTGTAATTACGCAGCACGGTTTGCCCGTCAATCTCCAGACGGAACACCAGATACTGACCCGGCTGATAAGGCGGCACAACACCGTCCACCGGCTGCAGTACAAACGAAGTAATCACGTCGCTTTCGTGCTGCTTGTCCAGGACGCGATAATCCCGGAAACGGCGGTTGGCCGTAGTCTCCGTAGACGCAGATGATGCAGTCGTATTCATCACACTCAAGCCGTTGCGGTCTCGCTGGCGACGGCTTGCTCGGCCAGGATCATCTGGCTGATCTTGCGACGGAAGCGCAAGGGGCCGGAATCCAAGGGCAAGTCCAAAGCGGCAGGACGCTCTTTCAGGGCTTTGTGCACTTCCTCCAGAACCACTTTGTCTTCCAGGAAAGCGTGGCGCACGTCTTCGTTGAAAATCTTGGAGATGGCCTCGTCATCCGGGCTGAAATTGCGCAGCTGGAACCAGAAGTAGCGGGTGTGTTCCTCGTCGATAGGCGTCAAGAAGTTATAGGAATCCATCAGGAAAACGTCCTGGTGGTACTCGCTAGGCTCCTCAGTCGCCGCACCGGCGGGCAGAAAGATGGCCTTGATCACGGCCAGCGACGGGAAGCGCACTTCGTATTGCTGTTTTCGGTCGCAATTGCCTTCAAATTTCACAAACTGCTTGTAAAACGGCGCAACTTCCACATTTTTTGACCAGCGCGAGACCGTCACGCCATTGTCCTCAACCTTGACGGCCAAAGGCAGGCCGATGATGTCGGGGCTGCCAAACGAGCTTTGGTGTACCCAGGACACGTGCGAGGGGTCCAGCAAATTGTCAGTGACGTACAGGTAATTGCAGTCCAACTCCATGGCATCACCACGGTTCACACCCCATTCGGGATTGTCCCACTCGGGAATGTCGATCAGTTTGGACGAATCTGCCAATTCAGGATCACCCATCCAGACCCAGACCAGGCCAAAACGCTCCGTACAGGGGTAGCTGCGCACCACCGCGCTTTTAGGGATTTGCGCCACACCGGGTGCCTTAGTACAGGAGCCGCTGCAATCAAACGTCAGGCCGTGGTAGCCACACTCCACCTGATCGCCAATTAAACGGCCTTTGGACAAAGGCAGTCGACGGTGCGGACAGGAATCTTCCAGGGCGACTGGCTGGCCGTCTTCACGACGATACAGCACCAGGTTTTCGCTAAGCATACGCACGGGCTGCAGGCTGCGACCGAGCTGCGTAGCCAATGCGCCTACATACCAGGCATTGCGTACAAACATGATTTACCCCCAACTCTGAATGCGGTGCATGACGGCTGAACGAGCCTATTCATGCTCTCTTGTCTTTGAAGCGCTCCGGCCCGATGGCCAGGGCTTCTGCGCCACTGTGCGGGAACGCCTAGAGCACCATATCAATCTGGCCCCGCTTGAGCTCGCCAACTGCGGCGAGACTTGCGCTTAAGTTCTTGTTCATCATAATCGCAATCAAATTCAGCCTACCATCCATATCGTTTAGAATTTCTAAAGTTCAATTACTTTTCTGGACGGGGTCTGAGCATCATGGATACCTTGCCTCCTTTACGCGCGCTGCAAGTCTTTGAGACGCTGGGCCATAGCCAAAGCCTGCAAGAAGCGGCCCGTCGCCTGAAAATTACGCCCGGTGCCATCAGCCAGCAATTGCGCCTGCTGGAGGACACGCTGGGCTGTAGCTTGACGTACAAAGAAGGCAAACGCTTGCGGCTGACAGCGGCGGGGGTGCGCTTTCATGAAATCTGTACCCAGGCGTTTGAGCTGTTGCGCGACGGCCAGCAAGAAATGGAGCGGTCGCGCAACACCAGCCTGCTTTCAATCAGTGCTTTGCCGTCCCTGCTTAAAACCTGGATGGCTCCGCTGGCGTTTCACTGGCAGGAGCAGTACGACCCGGAGCTGACACTGCACCTGAAAGGCAGCCACGCCGAACCCGACCTGGAGGCCGAGCAAATCGATTTTCGAATTACCTACGGTCAGGCCGCCGCCCGCCCCCGCAGCTTTACCGAGCTTTATACCGACCGTGTCGTACCCGCTTGCAGCCCGGCCCTACTGCAAGGACAAGCCGCCTTGCGGCATCCCCGCGATCTATTGAGCTATCCCTTGCTGTCCTCGGACTGGCAGCCGCGCTTTACCTCGCCGCCATCCTGGCGCGATTGGTTTGAATCTTTGGCTATAGACATAGGTGATACCCCCCTGGACCGCTTCCGGGTTTTTTCCCTGTCGCATATGGCGCTGGAGTCCGCCGTGGCCGGTCAGGGTTTTGTATTGGCGCAATGCTCGATGATAGAAAAAGAAGTACGCAGCGGGCAGTTGATCCTGCCCTTCTCCCATTCCTTACCCCTGCCCTGGCCTTATGTGCTGACCCGACGGGCAGGTGCGTTTGAGTCGCCTCATAGCCAGGATTTTCATCGCTACTTATTGAATCGGGCGCGACAGCAGGAGCAGATTAATCAGGCGCTGTTGCTGCAAGCATTAGTCTGAGCAATGTCGCAGCACAGCGAAATACGGTCAGCCTGCCGATTGACCTGTTTGCCTGGCCATGGCTAAGCACTCATAAACCATTGAGTGCTTCGGCTACGTAAGCGCAAGGCTATTCAATGGTTTAGCTCTACACCATTGCGCTTTTTAGGTCAGGCTCAAGCCTCCAGCCAAGTGGCCAAAGCAAGTCGAACGCATAAATCAGACAAGTACGTACAAGCGGCTTCTGCCACCCGATCAACGCACCTGCAGATACATTCTCAGCATCAAAAAAAGCGTGTTGACCCCCCCAAAGGGGGCCATCAACACGCTTTTTAATCCCGCTGAAAAGACCTCAGCGCCTTAGGCCACTACGGCAGCCAGCGACTCCGCGAAGTAATCCACGTTGGACTGGTTCAGACCCGGCACGCTGATGCGGCCCGACTCCAGAACATACACGCCGAAATCGTCACGCAGTTTCTGGATCTGCTCTTTGGTCAGGCCGGTGTAGCAGAACATGCCTTGCTGTTTGACGAAGTAGCTGCTGTCGTACTGAGGAGCCAGTTCTTTCAGGCGATCGCGTACGCGCTTGCGCATGGCGGCGATACGCTGACGCATGGTTTCCACGTCTGCGGTCCACTCAGCCAGCAAGGACTCATCGGACAAGACGGAGGCAATAGCCTGTCCACCGTGCGAAGGCGGGTTGGAGTAGATGCGACGCACCACGGCTTTAAGCTGGCCCAGGACGCGATCAGCTTCGTCCGCGCTCTTGCACACCACTGACAAACCACCACAACGCTCGGAGTAGTAAGAAAAGTTCTTGGAGAAAGAGTTGGCCAGCAAGAAAGTCAGGCCTGCATCGACCATGGCACGCACGGCGAAAGCGTCTTCATCCAGGCTACGACCAAAACCCTGGTAAGCCATGTCCAGGAAAGGAATCAGCTTGCGCTGTTGCAGCACAGGAATCAGTTGCAGCCACTGCTCGTCGCTCAGATCCGCTCCGGTGGGGTTATGGCAGCAAGGGTGCAGCAAGACAATGCTGTGCTCGGGCAGGACGGAGATGTCTTCCATCAGGCCAGTGAAATCCAGACCACGCGTGGCTGGATCGTAGTAACGGTAAGTGTGGGTAGGAATGCCCGATCCACGGAAAATGGAGTGGTGATTATCCCAGGCTGGATCGCTGATCCACATTTCGCTATTGGGGTAGGCTTCGTGCAGGAAATCGCCACCCACTTTCAAGGCACCCGAACCACCCAGAGTCTGAATGGTCGCCACACGACCTTCTTGCAGCACTTTGCTGTCGGCACCAAAAACCAGTTTTTGCACGGCGCTGCGGTACGAAGCCAAACCTTCAATAGGCAGATAGCCACGGGGCTGGCCCTTGGCCGCCCATTGTTCTTCGGCGCGGCGAGCCACATCCAGCAAAGGCAGACGGCCTTGCTCGTCGTAATACAAACCAATGGTCAGGTTGACCTTGCGATCGCGCGGATCGGCGTGAAATGCCTCGTTCAAACGAAAAATCGGATCACCACCATAGGCCTGCAAATGCTCAAACATGCTTGTTCCTTGAAAAATTACGGTTGTGGGCCGTCCGGTCTGGTCGACGGTCTATTCACATAAGCATTGACCTTATACCTTGGGCCTACATTTAGCCAATATCTTGGGGATCTTTTTGCAGCACATGAGCACGCGAGCGATGCATGAATGCGTCATCAGACTTGTCCCCCCATGGCTTGGCGCGACACCTGTTCTTGTCTAGTCGGTGCAGGCAGTCAAACCCCCGCGTCACCATGCAGCCTGTTCACACCTCCCGCAAACCGAAGGTTCAAGAACGTAAACACGGTGTACCAGCTTGTCTGCCTGGGCCTTGCCAGCAACGAATATACATGGCTTTCTGGCGATACAGAACCATGCACTTTCATTCATTCTGCTTTTGCTCCGCCAGCGTTGCCCACCTGACACCGCATTGTCATATGCAGATCCCGCTCAAGACCGTTAACATGGGACTTTCACCGTTTCATCAGGAGTCCGCCGTGTCCGTATCGCCGCTGCCCAGTCCCGTATCCTGCCCTTTAGAAGGGGCCAGCAACTTCCGTGATATTGGCGGCTATGCCACAGGCTCCGGGTTCTTTCGTACAGGCCGCGTCTACCGCTCGGACCATTTAGCGGATTTAAGCCGCCAGGATCTGGACACTCTGCAGGAACTGGGCATTGCCTGCTCACTGGACTTCCGTGGAGCACACGAACGCAAACGCTCTCCCTACCAGTACAGCTTTCTGACCAGTCATGCGCTGACCGTCGAACCCACCGTATTGCCTGATTTTCTGGACATGCTTGCCAAGGGCGAAGTGGACGTCAAAGCTGCCTACGGCACCATGAACAAGACCTACACGGAATTCGTGACTGGACATGCCGCTACGTTTGGACGGGTCTTTGACCAGTTGCTGGAAACCGATACCCCTGTCGTCATGCACTGCACGGCGGGGAAAGATCGCACCGGCTTTGCCGTCGCCTTGCTGCACCGCGCCGCGGGCGTACATCCTGATGATGTGATGCACGACTATCTGCTCACCAATCAATTCTTCCGCCGCCCCAATCTGCCCGACAACCGTGGCATCAGCGACGAAGTACTGGATATTCTCTGGGGTGTGCAGCCCGAGTTTCTGGAAACCGCCTTCAAGACCATTGATAAGACACACAGCAACCTGGAGAATTTCTTCCAGCACGCCTTGAAGCTCAGCCCCGCCCGACGCGAGGCCTTGCTGGAACGCTACACCGCCTAAACCACGCCTACGGAGGTCGCTGGCAACTCCCAGTGACCGTCCAGGCTCAAGGCTGGCCCTATCACATTGCGCCAAGTGGGCAGATCATGCATTTGCGTAAACAAAGGCATGCAATAACGTGGCTGCACCATATCCACCAGCCAGCGCAAATCCGTCAAACGCGGGTGTACATTCCAGCACAAGGTGTGCGTGCCGCGCGGAGCATGCGGGGCCACATAGCCGGTATGAATCAACAAGCGGTCACCAGGCTCGGTATTGGGATCTGAGGCCCGCGCCTGCTGCTCACGAATCAACTCTCCCGCCTTGCCCTGACAACCGTCCGGTTCCCCCGCCAAAAGCAGGTGTGCTTGTGCATCAAACGTGGCGGCACGTGGCATCAGTTCACGCAAGGATTGCTGCACGCCCGGCAGCAACAAGTCACTGCTTTGGCTGATCATGCGAGTCAGGTTTTCGTAGCAGGACGCGTCCATGCTCCAGTCCTCAAAACCTTGTTGCTGACGCCACAAGGCAATCTCGATCGCCCGGCCTGAAGGCGGTACCGGCAACAAGGCAGGGTGAGACTCCAGCAAGGACTCCAGAATGCTCCAGGCGACGTGATGAGACTGATCATACAGACCGTAAGACGCATCCAGTAACGCCAAATCGGCAGGCGGCGGCAAATCAAAGGGAAACAGCAAGGATTCGCAGGAAAAGTCCCCGCTATAAAACAGACCGCCACCCACATCCAGGTGCAGCCAGACACCACCCAGGGCATGGCCGGACAAACCAGTACGAACGGCAATATCACCAATATAAGTCGTACCGCGTGTCGGCAGTTCACGCCATATCCGGCCTGCAGGCAGACTGCGCGCGGTCGAGGCCGTAGCGTAAACAGGAATATGCTCGGGCAGTTTGGATAAGGAGCCCATATGATCCTGGTGATCGTGCGTCACCAAAATGGCATCCACCTCCAGCCCCTCATACCAATCGCACACTTGACCAGGGTACAAGGGCCCGCCCGCATCCAGCAGCAATCGCAAACCACATGCCTGCACGAGAATGGCGGCTGGGGCTTTGCCTCCGTAGCCGCTTAACACCGTCACTCGTGTCTGGTTCATACTCCGTCCCCTACAAGGCATTGTGGCCAATACATCGCCAAAACACACCCGGCACTCTGCTTTGCCGCACGGTGCAACACCGGACACAAAAGCAAAGTATCAACAAGCTCAATGGGCCGCAGCGCACGCTGCCGGACAGAGAAAGGCATCAACTTAAAGAACCAGAGCCACCGAGGTGCCCTGCCTTAAAAAAACGACGACAGGATCAGGTTAAACAAGTGTTCTTTCAGCCCAGTTACAGTTTTATGGCAGTTCGATGGCAGTGCCGGGCCGAAAAAAAGAGCGCCAGATCGACGCTCCTGAAAAGGGGGACTACAAACAGGAACTTAAATAATGAGAGGTGTCAGAAATACGGCCAGAATCACGGCCATCACCAAACGCATGACAATCCCCAAGGCCGCAGCCAGCATGACTTCTTTTTCATTCAGGTCTGAACATTCGGCCCAGACCACCGGGATCTGTCCAAATACCGCCGACAAGGGCAGGCCGGACGAGGCCAGAACGAACGCCCCCACGACCAGGGAAGGGTCCAGTGTCGAGGCAATAGCCTGCAATTTACCCATTGCCAGTGTCGGGCTGACCAGGATGGCCAACACGCCCGTTTCGGGATGAATGTTCAACGCCAGCAAACCCCGTTCAAGGACATCGCTGATCGGAGCCCAAATGCCGATATGTTCAAGCAAGCCAATGACACAGAACACCAGGGCCACAGCCGGAATCAGGATCAGCAGCAACAATTCCACCCCTTCACGGGCCGCTTTGAACAGCATGGGGGCAAAATCAATATCCGGCGTGAAACGAGGCGCAGCCAGCAAATCCACTGAGCGGACGTTACGATAAACCAGCCGTGACAACAGCAGGGGTGACAGTAACAAGGGCCCAAAGACCGCAATCAGCACCACGGCAAAGACATTCACCCCAGCAAAGGTCAATGCCATCATGCCCAGCATGAACGTTGAGAAAGATTGCTGAGACTGCACCATCGTGGCGACCGCAATTTTCTGCTCGTCTTTGGTCGCCCCTGCCTGGCGCAGCAAGGGCCCCGAGATCCGGCCAGCCGCATTGATATCGCCAAAAATGTTGTACACGCTGGGAATGATCACGGCGGGATTGATCCCGATAGCCCGCATCGCCGGCATGAAAACCCGCATCATGGCATCGGTAAAGCCCAGACGCTCCAGCAGCCGCCCAATAATGACGCTAATAATGACTGCAACCCCGACCTGCCCGGTCAAAAACACATCCACGACAACGGGCTTGACCTTGTTCAGCACGGTATCAAAGGCACCGGACAAGGTCGCGGGAAAGAAAAACAGCGTCAGCATGGCCGCAGCCAGCAAGCTCAGGCCCACCACCTCGATACGTTCCAAAGGACGGCGGCCCGCAGGGGGTGAATGCACAACCTTATCGATTTCTATTGTTTTGTTATCCATGTCTGTCTCCGTTCAGGAAGCTGGATTTACTGAAAGCTCAGCACGTTCTTGCCCATGAGATGAGCTGTCGAGAAATGCTGGGCGTATTCACGCAAGCGGACACCCCCCACTTGATGCACCGGCGTAGACGTCACCCGATCACGGAACATCACCACCTCGACACCATCGAGCAAGGCGCTCAAGGCATAGGCCAGTGGCAGTCCGTTCTCCAGAATTTCCAGTACATGGCTGTTACCCACCAGAAAATTCAGTCCCAGTTCACGGGCGCATTCAATCAAGGCATGGCCGTCGTAGACTCGGCTAATCGACGCCAGTACCGTATCCACACCAGGGTTTTCAGCCACTGCCTGGTGCAGATGCTCAGGACTGAATCCCGTATGCGGAAAGATATGCAAAATACGGCTGACTGGGCTGCTACGTTCGCCCAGTCGAATCGCACCGCGCGTCAAGGTACTGGTCTCCAGAATATTCTCGTTGTCCTTGATGCGGCGCTCGGCCTGCAAGACCTGATCCTCCAGATCCAACCCCATGAAACCATCCAGCCTATCGAGCATATCGCCCAAGGTGTTTACGCCTTGCAAGGGCTCGCCCACGAACATTACATTGCCATGAATACCTCCATAGGCAATATCACTTTTAGCCACTTTGTGGCCATGCAGATACGCAATGCCCGGATGCAAGCCATGAAATGCCTCATGACACTCCAGCGCCGCCACCCCATACAGATCCAGATAGTCCTTCAGGGTCACGCCCCCACAACTGGCGGCATCGGCAATGGGGTGGTGTGCCACAATGGCATCCACCCCGGTCGCGCCAGCCAACTCAATACTCAGTTCGGACATGGTCATACACACGGCCACCTTGCGCACTTCCTTGTTGGGATCTCCATGAATCAGCCCTGGAATTTCCAGCACTTCCTTACCGTAAATCCCAGAGGACTTCCAGATCACGAAAGGATGATGGCCACACTTGACCTCATCCATACAGGACACCATGCGTCCCCCCGTAATGACGTTCAACGCATCCAGCAAATCGGCTACATAGGCCATGATTTTGTCTCCAAATAAAAAGCCGGCCTCGGGCCCTGGGAAATCCCAGAGTCCGAGGCCGGCGGTATGCAAGCACTTCCTGTCGGCAACTTCCCCAAGCAGGCCGGTCAGGGCCTGGGCTTGGCTCCAGGGCAAATTGCACATCAGGCAATCCACTCTGGACGGAAGGACAACAAGACTGTCTACCAGTCAGCTTCTTTTTATCGATTCGGAACTCAGGGCAGCGGTTTGCACCGGCGCCACTGCATTCACACTCCTTTTTGCAACAACACCATGGTGGAAGACAACTGCGCTGTCGCGTCGTAGTCCTTGAATATGGCCACCACATCCAGGCCATACTCCTCCACCAAAACCTGCTTCATCTCCTTTTTGAAAGCCTTGATCAGGTACAGATCGGCCAGATCGGCAATATGTGCGTTCTCACGGCTCAACGTTTGCAAGGCAGGCTGGCGTTTATGAACCGCCAACATGCTGATCCTGTCATCGAGCACATCAATCTTCAGTGTCACCACACCTGACGCAAAAATACGGCTGTTGATGCGGTTGTAGTCCCGGGTCAGCGCCTGCTTGAATTCGCCCATGGAAGAAAAGCCTGCCATCACCATTGCCTACCCCCAACCTATTTGAATTATTGTCGTTTACCCGTGTTCAGCGACCGCCTCCTGCCCCATCTTGCCATGCTGATAACGGCGATACGCCAAACCAGCAACGGCAATATCTTCAATCGCCACACCCACTGATTTATACACGCAAATTCCCTGTGCGTCGTAGCCTTGTCCACGGTCCAATTGCAACCAATCGCTTAGCTCACACACCTTGCCCTGAATGCTGCAATCCGCTGCGGCCTGAATCAAGTCCCCCGCCTCCAAGAGCGTCTGCTCCCCCCACTCCACAATGATCTTGCCTGCCCGTTGCAAGCAAACATCATCCAGCTCCCGCGCAGTGGGCAGGCTGGAACCAACAGCCGCCACAAAGCAGCCTGGTTTGAGCGTACGCCCATCAAACAAGGGTTCACGGCTGCGACTGGCCGTCACCAGAATATCGGCCTGAACCGCGATCTCTTCGGGACGCATAGCCAGCACCGGTACGCCACAGTCCAGCTCCAGCTTGCGGCAACGCTCCTGATCAACATTCGGGCTCCAGACCAGCACACGGCGCAAATCAAACGCCTGGCAAAACTGCTGGACATGCGCAGTGCCCTGAGCCCCGAGCCCCAGCACGCCCAAGGTGTGAGATTGAGGATCTGCCCCCCGCTGTGCAGCCAACACCGAGCACGCCGCAGTACGCCACTGCGTGATCGCACCAGCATCCAGCGTTGCCAAGGTTTGCCCACTACGCGCATCGAACAACACAATCACAAAGTTGAACTTGCCATGCACGGTCGTATAAATCTTGGCGCCAGCCACTTGCTGACCTGGAATGACCGCCCCCAAGGTCGACAAGCGCGTATCGCCCACCTGCGTGCGCACACGACGTTGTTGCGCCGCCTGCCCCTGCCCAAACTCGATAAAAGCCTGCTCCAGCACCTCCTGTACTGCAGGTGCATCCAGCAACATGTGTAATTGGCTATCGGTTAAATGCAGCATGTCAGTCCCTACCAGGTCACCGTGACATCACCACGTACAAACGTCTGGCAGGCCATGCGAAACCCCTCTGCCAGATCCTGCTCAGACAAGTGTTTATGCTCTTTGGCTTTGACCTCATCCGTATTGTCCAAGCCTTCGGTAATGCGGCATTTACACGTCCCGCAGATACCGCCCCCGCACTTGAACGGAATGCCACCCCGCTCCCGAATCGATACCCGCAGCAAATTGCTGTTTTCAGCGGCGGACACAACCAAATCATTGTTCGATGCAAATGTAATCTGAACCATATTCTGCTACCTCAGGATTGCTGCTATACCGGGGCCTGGGCCCCGGCCTTGTGACCGGCGACCTCACACTGACGCAACTCGGCCTGTATGCTGCCAAACTGCGTCAATCCGGCCAGCTCTTCATAAGCCTGCTCGGCTGTCGCAAACTTTTCCATTTGCCGGGTAGGAATGTCATTGACGGTTCCATTGGGCGTCTCTTCCACAATGCGAACCCGCGACCCTTCCTGAATACGCGCAATGGCAAACACCGCTTTGAAACGACCCTGAAAATGGTATTCATACGCCGCCACTATTTCCACGCCCACGCCCGGCTCCGTTCGGTATTCCCCTGGCTTGCTCGTTAGCACCACATACATCACTGCACCTCCTGTATTTCTGCCTGCTCCAGAACGATGTCCTGCGTAATCCACAACTGACACGCCAGCCGCCAGCCCTGATCCAGACGCTCGCCCAACTGCTTTTTCTCTTTCCAGTTGGCGGCAGGCAGATGCTCGGCCCCCTCCAGCACACGACACGCACATTTGGCGCACTTGCCCATGCCACAGCCATAGGTCAGATAAGGAAAAGGAAACTGCTTGATCCCTGCCCGGACCACCAAATTGGTGTTCTCCTGTACCTCGCCCACATGAGTCTGGCCGTTTTTATGAAAAGTAATGGTTGGCATAAGGCCTCCTGCTTGCTGCCAATGATGCGACCGGATTGCGAGCCCTGACCGCCTGAAAAAACCAAGAACGGTATACCAAGATAAAAACCGCAACCTTCAAGCAACAGTTTTTCTTGTTTTTAGACACAAATCTCCGTCAATTTGAGTAGAAACCCCTATTGCGGTATACTTAATTCAATTCAAATTCCTTAACGAGATCATCATGAAAACCCCCGTCGAACTTCGCTATCTGCAGCGTCCCGTCGGCGAGCAGTTGCTGCCTCATCTGGCTCAGCGCAAGCATCTGCGCCGTCGTATTCCACTCATCAATCTGCCCTCGCTCACTGAACTGTTTGGCAGCCGAAAAAAGCGCGAACCCGAAGCAGCCCAAGATCCGCTTGCGCACCAGGCCTAAGCAAGAGAAGGCTCTGCCGGGCTGGTATCGGACTGAAAGTTGAAGGCATCGGCATACATGAACTGCTCATTGGCACCGTGCTCCTTGAACAAGCCACGCGCCTGCTCAATCATCACGGGCGAGCCACACAAGTAAATGGCATGCTCGGACAGGTCAGGCTCATCCTGGCAGACCTGTTGTTGCACATAGCCCCGAGCGCCTTGCCAGCTCTCGTCAGCATGCGAGAGCACGGGCACGAAACGGAATTCGCACAAGCGGTCTGCCCAAGATTCGATTTCCTGAGCCAGATACAAATCCTCGGGTCGGTTCATGCCCCAGTACAGGCTCACGGGCGGGCAGTCATCCTTATCCAACAAGGATTCCAAAATCGCCTTGATCGGTGCGATACCCGTGCCGGTTGCCACCATAACCATGGGCCGCCAATCGCGTTCGCGCCAATAGAACACACCCAAGGGCATCTCCAGCAGCAACTCGTCTCCGGCCTTCAGGCCGGGCAAACACACTTGGGTAAAACGGCCGCCTTCCACTTCTCGCACATGCAGTTCAATACGACCCTGTGCGGCATCAGCATTGGCCATGGAAAAACTGCGCGCACGCCCGTCCTCGAACAAGATGTTCAGATACTGACCAGGACGAAACTGCACTTGCACGTCCTGGGGCAACTGCAAGGTCAAGCGCCAGATTCCTTGGCACGCCCGCTCCACGCTATGTACCTGCGCCTTGACTTGCTCCGTGTCTGGCAGCTCATCACGATGAGCGGCCAGACTGATTTCAATATCCGCATCCAGTCGAGCCTGGCAGGCGGCGGCATGACCCTGCTCATGTTCTTCATCGGCAATACTCATGGGCAGGCAGTCATCCTCATAACAAACCTTCCCGCGAGTGACCTGAATGCGGCAGGTACCGCAACCGCCAAACTCACAGTCGCTATAGATGCGCACGCCTTGGCGCTGGGCGGCCTGCAAGATAGTCTCTTGCGGTTCTACCCAGAACTGCTCGCCGGTTTCCTTGATGTCGACACGATGGGCCATGACCCGTCCTCCTGATGCCACTATTTCTTGATGTCCGCCTGAACCAGCACGTCCAGACCCTCTGCCTTCAAGGCCTCGGCCAGCGCCTGCAAGCCGGCCACACCGGCTGCCGTGTCCTGCTCGCCGTTACCGCCACTCAGACCGATGCCACCAATGACTTCACCATTGACCACAATGGGATAGCCGCCCACAAAGGCCGCAAAGCGTCCCTCAAAGCTCAACTGAATCCCGAAGGCCTCGTTACCAGGCAGTGCGGGGCCATTAGGCGCTTGCGTGAACAAATGGGTAGAGCGTTTGTGACCCGCGGCGGTAAACGCCTTGTTCCAGGCAATTTGTGCACCAGTAATACGCGCCCCGTCCATGCGTTCCATCACGATGGGGTAGCCCCCTTCGTCCACCACGCAAACGGTCTCCAGCACGCCAATCTCTTTGGATTTGGCAATCGCCGCGTCCACCATCAAGCGCGCTTCGCGCTGTTCGAGACGTAGGATTTTTTTCATAAGTCTTCTCTGTATTTCGAGTTAATAAAATTCAGATACCGCGATACACGGTCTTGATCTGGGTATAGAACTCCAGGCCCGCCCGACCCGACTCACGGAAGGTGGAGGTGCTGGACTGTTTCAGTCCACCAAAAGGAGCATTGATCAAATTGCCGGTTGTCGTGCGATTGATCTTGACCGTGCCGGCCTCAATGTCATTGGCGAAGCGATGCGCATATTCAGCACTGCGCGTCACAATGGCGGCGGACAAGCCGTATTCGGTGTCATTGGCCATGGCCAGTGCCTGCTCGTAGGAGTCGATTTCCAGCAAGGCAATCACCGGACCAAAAATTTCTTCGCGAGCAATACGCATCTGCTGGGTTACGTCTGTAAACAAAGCCGGCCGCATGAACAAGCCACGTGCATATTCACCTTCGGTCAAGCGTTCGCCGCCCAGCAAATGGGTGGCTTCCTGCTTGCCGATGGCCACATAGTCCAGAATGCTTTCCAACTGGCTTTCGGTGGCAATGGGGCCCAGATCGGGGTTGCCATTCAAGCCGTTACCCACAGTCAAGACGCTAACTTTCTCTACCAAGCGCCGCGTGAACTCTTCTTTGACCTGACGATGCACCAGTACACGGCTGGTGCCCGTGCAGGCCTGACCACTTAGCGAAAACCCACCTTGAACCACCAGCTTGACGGCCAGATCCAGGTCGGCGTCTTCCATGACAATCAAGGGGTTTTTGCCACCCAGCTCCATCTGGGTGCGAGTACTCATGCGTGCTTGGCGGCAAATGTCTTCACCCGCCTGGGTCGAGCCAGTAAACGAAATGGCGCGTACCTGAGGAGATTGCACCAGCGTGGGCCCGACTTCCCTGGCCCGGCCATGCACCAGATTCAGCACACCAGCCGGAATCCCTGCCTGAGCAAAGGCCTCGCACAGGTAATAACCCGTCAACGGTGTATCCGACGAAGGTTTGAACACGACGGTATTGCCAGTAATCAAGGCAGGCGCAATTTTGCGTGCCGGAATGGAAATCGGAAAATTCCATGGCGCAATCACGGACACCACGCCCAAGGGCTCGCGCTGGGTATACACCAGTTGCTGCGCATCATCCTGCGGAAAGGTCTCGCCGGTATAGGTCTGGCCTTCAACCGCATAAAAACGCAGGGTCTGGGCCGAGCGTCCGACTTCCATCTTGCTTTGCGCCAGCGTTTTGCCCTCTTCCCGCGTCAGACCCTGAGCGATACGGTCCACATTGGCATCAAGCCAGGCTGCCGCTGCAGTCAGCACACGGGCCCGGGTGGAAATCGGCGTTGCTCGCCATCCCGCAAAAGCAGCTTGCGCTGCCGCAACCGCGGCCTGCGCATCGTGTTCCGTGGACAGCGGGAACGCCCCCACGACATCATCCCGATCGGCCGGATTCAAATTAGGCGTCGTGCGCCCGCTCTGGCTGGGCTGCCATTGCCCATTAATGTAATTGTCGAAAACGACGTCCTTGAGATTGTCCACCGCTGTACTTCCTTGTATCTAGGTCGGCGGGCAGCCCATCTGCCCGCCTGGCTTTCTGGCTTAGGCTGCTTCCAACTGCAGTTCTTGCAGACTGATCTCGTCTTTGACGTAATCGTTGTACAGGGAGGTGGTATACAGTAGACGCATCTCGGCACCAATTTCGCAAATACGCAAGCAACGCTGCTGCAGTTCCACGGTATTGGCGTGCTCGAGCACGATCTGATAACCACGCTCGCCGTGGATTTCGTCCGACACAATGTGCAGGTCGAAAAACTCCACTTCTTCGTCCGTGAAGCCGTATTTTTCACGCAAAGTTGGTGTCTGCTTGCGGTAGATAGATGGCACTTGGGATTCCAGGCCCACCACCAGCCCTGCCACCGCGACGACCGGATCTTCACGCATGGCAATGGCGTAACACCAAGCTTGCAAGGCACGGGTGGTGGCATTCATATTGTCGGGATCTTCAATGCGCGCCCGTGTCGTACCGCAGGCTTCGCCAAAGCGGATCAGCAAATCGGTATGGCGATCACCGCCAATTTCCTCTTCGTACATATTGGCCAGCAAGAAATCTTTGGCCTCCACGTACTGGGCGGGCGTGCGGGCATACAGATAAGCCAGGTAATCGGCAAAAGGGCCAACGTAGTGGTAATGGTTTTCCGCCCAGCGGGCCAGATGCTCCCGACTTAATTTGCCGCTGGCCCAGGCAATGCTGAAAGGGGAAGTATTGGCGCTTTTCCCTTTAATGGCGGTTTCCAATGCGGTGCGAAATTCATCGCGATTCAGCAGTTTTTCCATGACTGTTTCCTTGTTGAAAGACGTCGCCCTGACAGCAGCCGACGAAATATGAAGTTTGGACTATTTATGTATATTGTATACCGTCTGCTATTTTAGAAAGTAGGGAATAACCCTGCCTATTGGTCAAACCAACGCCACACACCCATCCTTACGCGGATCGGACACAGCTTTCAAGCGGCCATCCGCCAGGCGCTCGACCGCTTGGGCCCCGCCAAAATCGCTGCGGCCAGCCAGCTCGCCTACCCCCTGGTCGGGCGACGCATACCCATACTCACGCAAAAAAGTCCTACGGTTTGCATCAAAACCATCTTCCAGCGCCAATCGTCCCGCCCCTTCCAAGCGCCAGCGCGGTTCAAACAAGGCCTTATCCAACGGCCAGCCATCGCGCAAGACACGAGTCCATATCTGTATCTGGCCCTGGGGTTGCATCAAGCCACCCACCACGCCCAATCCCATATGAAACTTGCCGGACTTCATGGCCAGAGACGGGACAACCGTGTGATACGGACGTTTTCCCGGCCCAGGGCCATTCACATGCCCAGGCTCGGAGAAACCAAAGCCTCGGTTTTGCAGTACAAACCCACAGCCAGGCACGGCATAACCGGAGCCGAACCGTTTGAAAATGCTGGACATGAACGTGACGGCCAACCCGTCCTCGTCCACCACAACCGTGCAAACCGTATTGCCTGCCGGATCACACACGACCTGAGCGGCATGAGCCATTGCCGCTTCAGTCGCCTGGATCAATGCCAATTCAGCCTCATCATCATCCGGCGATCGGTTCCAGGCGCTTTGAATCGCGTCCAACACAGCCACTCCATGTGTATTGGGCGGACATTCATACAGACTGAACTCGCCCAGTGATGCGCTGACGGGCTCACAAAAGAATCCTTTATGCCGACGAAAGTCCTCAGCCCGCAACAGCCCCTGTGCCAGCTCCATTGCTTGTTCAGCCTGCTGCGCGGGGCGTCCCAGATAGAAAGCATCGGGGCCTTGCGTAGCGATGTCCTGCAAGACAGCCGCTAATTCCGGATTCAGATACCGCTCCCCTGCCTTGGGCGGCTTGCCCGCCCTATAAAGGGCGGCACACACAGGATCACGATGCAACACAAAATCGAAGATTTGCCATTCACGCGCCGCCACTGACGCTACCGCAAACCCTTCCTGTGCTGCCTGGATGGCGGGCTGAAACAAACGAGCCCAATCCAGACGACCGTAACGCTGGTGCATATCCCACCAACCCCGTACCAAACCAGGTGTCGTGATGGACAACACGTGACGCTCTGGAATCCTCGCCCCAGGCAAAGCCTGAACATGGTCCGCGCGCAACAGCAAGGGGGCCGCACCACTACCGTTATAAGCCAGCGGGGCGCTGCCTGGCTGTGCAACCATCGCCAACAAGTCGCCGCCTATACCCGTTGCCATGGGCTCAACGACACCCATGACAGCATCGGCAGCAATGGCCGCATCCACCGCACTGCCTTTGAGCTCCAGCATGGCCTGCGCGGCCCGCACCGCCAAAGGGTGTCCGGCAGCGACGGCCCACTGTTTCCCCAGGCCCTGTTTTTCACCTGCGCTATACGCTGTCATTCCCATACCGCTTATCCAAACACCAGTACGGCACAGATTGTCGAGATAGCCATCCCGGTCAGTACCGGTACCGTCAAGGCCCGCACCAGATCAAGCACATGCACCCGAGCAAAACCCGCCACCGCAATCAATGAAGACCAGGCAATCAGGGTGCCACCGCCGGTCCAGATCGCACCAATCTGCCCCACTGCTGCCAAGGTTTCGATGTCCAGGCCCGACACGGGACTCAAGGCTGACGCCAGGGTGCCTGTCAGAGGCAGACCCGAAAAACCCGAGCCATCAATGCCCGAGATCATGCCCACCAACAGAACCCCAAACGCCACCAGAAAATGATTGTCCGGAATCAGGTGCTGGCCGGCTGAAATCAACTCAAACAGAAGGCTGGGTGTTTGTTCCAGTGGGGTGCCCAAAATGGCAGACGTTGCTTCACTGGCGCCTAGGAAGAAGAAGCCGGCGATGGGCAATACCGAACCCATGGCACGAAACGCGAATACAAAACCATCAGTCATGTGATCCGGGCAGGTATCCAGCATGCGCCGCGGACCTTCAGCCATACAGGTGGCAATCATCATCAACACAAAGGCGACGCCCCCAACCAGACCGGCGGCATCTCCACCGCGCAGAACAGGTAGGGACGGAATGAAGCGGGGCAGCAGCATGATGCCAATCACCGCCAGAAACGCCAGTGGTGTGATCCAGGCCAGAATGCGTGAATACCGCTCTTCCTTGGCGCTTAAGCCGGAGTGCACCGTGTGCTCATTACCCGCCGTACCACGGGCAATCTCTGCCTTGTCATAGGTACCTTGGGTTTCCACTTCATCCAGGGTGCTGTCCGGCGCCTGGCGCATCCAGGCATCCAGCAAACGGCTATCAGCCGGTTTGAAATAGCGACGCATCAGTAAAAACGTCAACGTCAACGCAACGCCACCTGTAATCCAGGAAAGCACCAGCGCACGATCGGCCAGCACAGCAACATCCGCACCGACACCCGCCGCCTTGGCGCTGATACCCGGAGCCACCCCAATGATGTAGTCCGACGATAGCGCCATGCCCTGCCCACAGATCGCGATCGCCATCGCTCCGACCAGGGGAGGCAAACCAGCCGCAATAGCCGCTGGCAGCAAAATGGCCGACACCAGAGGCACGGCGGGTGTCGGCCAGAAGAACAGGGAAATAAAGTAAGTGGCCGCGGCAATCATCAGAAAGGACGATGCACTATTGACCATGACCTTACGGAAGGGAGCCACCATCTTTACATCGGCCTCCAACCTCTTTAACGAGTTCAGCAAGGCCGTCATGAACGTGATGACCAGGAAAATATTGAACAACTCCTGCGCCGCCACAAAGCTGGCCGAAAAAATACTGATTAAGCCCTGGATAGGGCTGCCCGTTATGGCCGTGACGACCGCCAAAGTCCCAATGACGGATGGCACCACCACGTTGGCCCGGAAAATCATCGTAATGATGATCACCAGAACGCTGATCAAATAAGCCCAGTGCGCCGCACCGAGCACCACGTCGCTTTGCATGTGTCCCCCTTTCCTTCTCTTTTTCTGAATATTAAGCACACCTTAAACGGTATACTATCTTCAATTATTGTTATCTATCAGAAAAATTTATCAAAAACTGGGGAAAACTCTAAGGATTTTATGTTTGAAACACTTAGATTGAATACCTTATACAAATAAAAGGATTGTTATGGCGGCTTTAATCGACCTCGTGGACCCGCTATCCTGGCTGCTGATGGCCTGTCTGGTGGTTTTGGCCGCGTTTTTACAAGGGGTGGGCGGGATTGGATTTGCCATGCTGGTGGCACCCATTGCCGCCCTGATCTTCCCACAGCTAGTACCCGGGCCGCTGCTGGCCTTGGGCGGTAGCGTCTCTTTACTGGCGGCCCTGCGAGAGCGTCAACATATCGTGCCTAATGTCGTGGTCTGCGCACTGGGCGGGAGGGCCACAGGCTCGCTTATCGCTGTCTTGGGCATGACGCAACTACCGATAGCCGCCGTCAATCTGGGTTTTGCATTTGCCATTCTGGGCGCAGTCGCTCTCAGCGCCTGGGGTCTACGAATATTGCCCTCCAAACGCAACATGATTCTGGCTGGCATAGCATCGGGCATCATGGGCACCCTAACCTCGGTTGGCGCTCCTGCCTTGGCAATTGCCATGCAGAATCTGGCGCCTGCACAGCTACGTGCGTCACTCGGCCTTATTCTCTTTCTGGGCGCGAGTCTGTCGTTGATATTGCTGATTCTGGTTAACCTGTTCTCCTTGCAGCAAGCCATGCTCAGCATCGTGCTCTACCCGTTCATGTTGCTGGGTTTTGCTCTATCAGGGCAATTACGTCATAAAGTCAGTCTGCCATTAATGCGCAGGCTGCTATTGGGTATCTGTTGCATCAGTGCCCTGGTCTTGATTGCACGCACACTGTGGCAGTAAACACTTAGCCACCAAACTGTATACCATATTCAGTAAAGTGCGCCTACACCGTATAATCATGTCTGGCCCTTTTGCCCGATTGCACAGGTCGTACCATGAATATCCCCAGTTTCAATCTTCCCAACTCCCTTATCGATGCGGATAAGCGCCGCTTGGGTGATCAGCATGCCTCCTTGTTTGCGGTGATACGCGACCAATTGCGCGAGCGTATTCTGAGTGGTGAATTCCATCCGGGTGACCGCCTGGTGGAGGGCAAACTGGCAAGCGAACTGGGTGTCTCGCGCATCCCAGTTCGGGAAGCCCTGCGCGAGCTGGCCTCCGAAGGGCTGGTTACGATTGAGCCACGCCGTGGTGCCTCGGTCGCGGTGCTATCGGCCGAGATTGCCTACAACATGGCTGAAGTGCGTGCCACCCTTGAGGGGCTTAATGCCAAGTTGGCCGCCCAACGCCAAGATCCGGCCAATATTGAGAAACTACAATCCATCCTGACTCAGGGACATGAGGCCATGGATGCCGGCAATCTGGATTTGCTCAAATCCCTGAACCGGCAATTTCATGAAACCCTGGCCACCATGTCAGGCAATATCGTCCTGACCGAGTTGATGCGCTCCCTGCGTGATCGCACCGCGCTGCTCTTTGCGCCCAGCAATCTGCAGCGCATCCGTCAGAACTGGGAAGATCACGCCCAAATCCTGAACGCAGTTGTGGCCGGTAACAGTGATCTGGCCAACCTGCTGGCGACCCAGCACGTACACAATGCGGCCAAGGCTTATCAGGATGCCCAAAACGGCGAAAAAGCCTGATCAGGCAGGGCGGCCCGCTCTCAAGGCTGCCTCAAAGACCATCCAAACCGATGCCAGACGCCGCTGGTACTTGTGCGCTCCACCAAACAACAGCTCGCTTTGCAGACTGTCAATCAAGGCCATGTAAGTCATGGCCAAGGTATCTACACGTAAACCCGTCTCGGGTTTGGCCAGGTCAGACTGCACCATGGCCTGATAGATGATGCCTTCCAGATCATCCATGAACACATGCATGGGTTTCATCACCACATCGTACAGATGCACGGGCGGAGCAAATAGGCTGCGAATCCAGAAGCGCACTTGAGGCGACTGCTCAAAGCGTTCCTGTATCCCTTCCAGATAGGTTCGCAACTGCAGCTCAATGCCATCGCCTCCTTGCAGAACCTGACGAGCATGGTTCAGTTCATCGTCCACAATCTTTGGAATCAGGCTCAGAAACAGCTCATCCTTGTTACGGAAATGGGCATAGACCGAGGGTTTTTTAATACCCACATCCGCCGCGATCTCGTTCATGGTGGTGGCATCAAAGCCCTGCACAGCAAAGCGCGCCAATGCGGCATCCTGTAGTTTTTCAGTTGTGGTTTTGCTCACAGTCCAACACGCTCTCAGTGTCAAAAAGGCCAATGATCAGGGCCGCTTTCGCGGCCCGCTGCAAATACTTATTTTACAGCCCCCAGTCCCCCAACCGATCTTGCTACCGAACGGCAACGGCCCGCCAGAACATACAACAGAACCGACAGCAGACCGCAGCCGCCAATCGCCAAGGGCAAAACCTGCGGCCCAGGCACAGCCAGACTGACGATGTAACCTACCACAGCCGAAATCAGGTAGTGGAACATGCCCATCAAGGCCGCCGCCGTCCCCGCCTGCGGGCCAGCCACATCCATGGTCAAGGCCGTCACATTGCCAAAAACCATCCCTAAAGAGCCGACCGAAACGGCAATCAAGGCAGCATACAGAATCAGGCCAGCCGCGTTTGCTTGCACGGCCATATACAAGAGCCAGGCCGACACCGTATGGACAATCAGTCCTAGAGCCAGCACCCGAGAGGTGGGCATCCCGGCCTTCAACACGTAATTGCTGACAACCCCACCCAGGACCAACGCCACCGAGTTACCGGCAAAGACGTAGCTGAACACAGCAGGCGATAAAGCAAAATATTGCGTAAATACAAAAGCCGAGCCACTGATATAGACAAACAAGGCAGCCAGTGCAAAGCCACCGGAGCCGGTATACGCCATGAACGGCTTATTGCCCAGTTCGCGTCCATAGGCGCGAATAATATGGCCGGGGTTCAAAGGCACACGCTGCGTCACGGGCAAAGAGTCCGGTATGGCCTTCAGCCCCCAAAGCAGCCCGATCATCCCTAATGCAGCCAGCATCCAGAAGATGGCACGCCAATCTGCATGGCTCAATAGATAGGCACCCAGAATGGGAGCCACAATCGGTGCAATCATCATCACCTGCATCAACAGGGAAAAGATGCTTGCCGACTCTTTTACATCGCACAAGTCCGCCACAATGGCACGCGGTGTGACCAAGCCTGCCGCCGCCCCCAAGGCCTGGATAAAACGCGCAACAAGCAAAGCCTCAACCGATGTGGCCAGAGCACCCAAGATCGAACCGATCACAAAGATTACTACGCCCAACAGCAAGGGAGCACGACGCCCAAAGCGATCCAGCAAAGGGCCATACATGCCTTGCCCCAACGCCAGGCCCGCCAGAAAGATAGACAGAGTCTGCTGAATCCGGCCCGAGGACACGCCCAGCTCCTGCGCAATGGCTGGCATACCCGGCAAATACATATCAATTGCCATCGCATCCAATGCCGTCAACATGGCCAGCAGCAAGATCAAGGACCATGTCAGGCTCCTGGTACGGGACAAATCGCTCATAGTGCGCTCCCTACTGTGCGGAAAAACAAAAACTCAAACACGCTTACACCCCCATCTATCACAATTCCCACTAAAATTACCTACCGTTAGGTAGGTAATTTGTGACTGTACTACTTTTCAGGATTTGGGCGAAAAAAAACCCCGGAAAATCCAGGGTTTCTAAACACCTGCACCGCTAAAACTTAGATGTCCAACAAGTCGCCCATGTCGTCAGCATGCTCTTCCTCTACAGCCATGATTTCAACCAGCATCTGGCGAGTGGTTGGATCTGTGTCGCCAATACGTTCGATCATCTGGCGATAGGACTCAATGGCAATACGCTCGGCAATCAGGTTAGCGCGAATCATGGATTTGATGTCGCTGTTATCGTCATATTCCGCATGACTGCGTTGGGCCAGGTTTTTAGGATTGAAGTCCGGCTCGCCGTTCAACTGCACAATACGTTCAGCAATACGGTCGGCATGCTCGGCCTCTTGCTGGGCATGCTCCAGAAACTCGGCTTTGATAGGCTCATTGTTCAAGCCGGTAGCGGTGAAGTAGTGGCGCTTGTAGCGCATCACACAGACTAGCTCCGTGGCCAGAGCTTCATTAAGCATTTGAATGATCTCTTCACGATTGCCCTTGTAGCCAGATGCCACCGCACCATCGTCCACAAATTTCTTGGCAGCCGCGCGGATAGCAGCAACATCGATAGGACCTTGGCTTGGTTTGACAGCTTTCTGCTTACTCATTGCATTCCTCCGTATTGATTCCCACCGCGACAGCGCGGCGCAGTATCGCGCAACAACCGGAAACGAACACACGGACTCCATAACCAACAAGTGCCTGCCCTAAACCTGGGTTTGAAGTCTGCACGCTGCGGGTGGTCGAGACCGATCGTGCAAGAAACTGAACAAAGTGAATAGGTGCTTTTCATGGTAACGATTGCCCCTTGGCTTGGAAAGCGCCCAACTGCCTCCTCCAATGGCAAAACGGCAGGTCGTTCGACAAGAAGCAACTAAAAACCAGACCGCGTGAGAGTTGCTCAAAATCACCATCCATGCAGGCTAGAAGCGAAATTCATTACTGGTTTTCCCCAATAGAAACGGCCGCGCTCCTCCTCAAGCAGAGATACAAGCTCAAACACTTGGATACAGGATCGGCACTGTCAACGGTCTGTCTCAATCCAGTATCGACACATTTTTTTATTTATCACCTCCCCTCTAAAGCACATATAATTTCAGATAATATGAAACGATCGTTACTTCCAATCAGAACAATGACTTCAATCAGTTGGCTACTTCTGACCTATAAGGTCCCCTCTGAACCCAGTGCAAAACGACTCGCCCTATGGCGACGCCTGAAAGCCCTGGGCGCAGTGTATTTACAAAACGGGGTATGCGTGCTGCCCAAAACGGACGAGCATGTACGCCGCCTGAAGGTATTGGAAAACGATATCGCCACCATGGAAGGCGAATGCGTCCTGCTGGAAACCATTGCATTAGACAAGGCCCAGGAAGACAAAGTGATTACCCGTTTCACAGACGACCGCAACGAGCAGTACCAGGAGCTGCTGGGCCGCTGTAAGGATTTTGAAGTCGAAATCGCCAAGGAGATTTCGATCCAGAAGTTCACCTACGCCGAGCTGGACGAGGAAGAGACCGATCTGAAAAAACTGGAGAACTGGTTCGAGAAAATTCAGAAACTGGATTTTTACGGCGCCCCCCTGGCACAGGTCGCTCAAGAGCGCCTGCAAGACTGCAAGGCACGGCTGGATGAGTACGCCCAAATGGTCTACGACGCTCATGAAGAAAACCGCTAATCCGGCGTTCACACCGGCTGCCGACGTGCCACGAGCCAAAATTCACCGCAGCGTCTGGGCACTGGGCTTCGTGTCCATGTTCATGGACATTTCATCGGAGCTGATCCACGCCCTGCTGCCCATTTATATGGTCACTGTACTAGGCACCTCCGTGCTTGCGGTGGGCTTTATTGAAGGGATTGCCGAAGCCACCGCTTCCATCATGAAGGTGTTTTCCGGAGCGATCAGCGACCGTTTTGGAAAGCGCAAACTGTTGGCCGTCATTGGCTATGGGCTGGCGGCCCTGACCAAACCCATTTTTCCTCTGGCGAACTCATTGGACTGGCTGGTCGGTGCCCGCTTTGTAGACCGCATCGGCAAAGGCATACGCGGTGCCCCCCGTGACGCCCTGATCGCCGATGTCACTGCCTCCGAATCGCGTGGCGCGGCCTACGGCTTGCGGCAAACACTGGATACCATTGGCGCCTTTGTTGGCCCCCTGCTGGCAATTGGGCTGATGTGGTGGACAGCCAATAATTACCAGTTGATCTTCTGGGTTGCCGTGTTGCCTGCCTTTGCCGCCATCGCCATTCTGGTGTTTTTTGTGCGCGAGCCTAAATTACCCGCCAACACCCGCCCCCGCACACTCCCCCTGAATCGGGCAGACTTAAGCCGTTTGGGTGCCCGCTATTGGTGGGTTGTGGCCATTGGCCTGGCCTTTACCCTGGCCCGTTTCAGCGAAGCCTTCCTTCTTCTACGCGCAGAAGCCAGCGGCTTGCCGCCCATGTGGGCCCCTGCCGTCCTGGTTGTCATGGGGCTGGCCTTTTCCCTGTCTGCGTACCCTGCAGGGGTACTGTCGGATCGCATGCGTAAAACCGACCTGCTCCTGATCGGCGTGACCCTGCTGATTGCTGCCGATCTGGTGCTGGCCTTCGTCCCCGGCTTGATGGGTCTGGGCCTGGGCGTTGCCTTGTGGGGCCTGCATATGGGCTTTACCCAAGGTCTGTTCAGCGTTCTGATTGCCGACAACGCCCCCGCCGAACTGCGTGGCACCGCCTTTGGTCTGTTCCATCTGCTAACCGGCATCGCCTTGCTACTGGCCAGTGTTATTGCTGGTGTGCTCTGGGACACCATCGGCTTTCAAGGCACCTTTGCCGCTGGCGCACTGTTTGCGCTTTTGACTGGCGTGGGTTTGGTCATACTACGACGTTCAGCCCAAGGAGCGTTCTAAGCCACGGCCTGAGTCTCTCAGGCGACAGGTCACTATTGGCCATTGACTTGTTTCGAGACCCGACAAAAAGGCCCTTGCCAGCACGGTACTGGCAAGGGCCTTTGAGCTTTGACTGGCTCGGAATTAGAACGGAATATCGTCATCCATATCGGCCAGATTATCCGACACAGGAGCGGTATTACGCGGAGCCTGTTGTTGCTGCTGTTGCTGCTGAGGCGCGGGACGCTGAGCACGTTGCGGTGCGGGTGCGCCGCCACCGTATTCGCTACCGCCCATGCTGCCACCGCCCATATCACCACCACCGTCGCGACCACCCAGCATTTGCATTTGCTCGGCGATGATTTCCGTGGTGAAACGCTCCTGCCCGTCCTGGCCCGTCCACTTACGGGTGCGCAAACGACCTTCTACATAGACAGGACGGCCTTTGCGCAGGTATTCACCCGCGATTTCAGCCAGACGGTTGTAGAACACCACACGGTGCCATTCCGTTTCCTCGCGGCGCTCGCCGGAGGTACGGTCTTTCCACTGCGAAGTCGTGGCAATGGAAATATTGCAGATGGCCGAGCCTTCTGCGCTGTAGCGTACTTCTGGGTCGCGGCCAAGATTGCCCACCAGAATGACTTTATTTACCGATGCCATGAAAAAATCCTGTAGTCAAAAATTCAATATCAAGCCGTATTATCGTGGATTCGTGCCGTAATTAACACTCCCTCCCCACTCCAGGAAGGGCCGTTTTGTCCATGCAAACGATCCCGTTACGGCACCTTGAACAGCGTATCTGGCTAAGCACCTGGCAGTGTCGCCAGTTACGCTCAGCTCTTGATTCTTGAGGCCAATCCGGCCACTTTACGTGTTGCTGCCTGCCACGTCTTTGCACAAGCGTAACAGGCGATGCTTTCTAGTATTTATCCTTGAAACCACGCGCTGTCAGCAACCAGAGCAAAGCCAGGGCTGCGCCGGTCCACAAGACCCATTGGGTGAGCCCTCGCCCTGCCAGGATGCCGCCGATCAGGCCGCCAGCAAACACGCCCAGGGACTGGGAGGTGTTGTAAAAACCCAGCGCCAAACCTTTGTATTCTGGTGGCGCCACACGCGACACCAAAGAAGGCTGCAAGGCTTCCAGCACATTAAAGCCGATAAAGAAAAAGGTCAGCGCGGCCACCATGGGAACCAGCGAATCGCGCGCCCATGGCATCACGGCCAGCACCACAATCAGCAGCAACACAGACAGTTCCAGCGCATGCTTGTGACGCTTGCGGGTCTCTGTCCAGAACACCGCTGGCACCATCAGCACAAAGGAAACCAGGATAACGGGCAGGTACACCTTCCACAAATCCTGAGTGCCGTAGCCCCCCAAGGTAGCCAGAATGCCCGGCACCACAATGAACAGAGACATCAAGATAAAGTGCAGACAGAACACGCCAAAGTTCAGGCGCAGCAAGTCCAAATGACGCAACACCTGTCCGGCGGTAACCTGCACAATCGAGGCTGGTGCTTTAGGCGCGCTGGGCACGACAAAAGCGGCAATCAACAAGCAGACAAAGCCCAGCAAGCTGATAGCCCAGAACAGTCCCGACAAACCAAATTGCCCCACCAGCACTGGCGAGAGCACCAGCGATACGGCAAAAGACAGACCAATCGAGCCGCCCACCATGGCCATGGCGCGTGTACGTACTTCGGGGCGAGTGGAGTCGGCTACCCAGGCGGAAATGGCTGCTGACACCGCCCCCAGACCTTGAATACAGCGGCCTACCGTCACCCAGTCAATATTCTGGGCCAGCGCGGAGATCACCCCACCGATCACGAACAAGGCCATGCCGATGACGATAATCGGCCTGCGTCCAAAACGGTCCGATGCCATCCCCAAGGGAATCTGCAAGACAGCCTGTGTCAGACCATAGGCACCCAATGCCAGACCCACTCGGGCGGCGTCGTTACCGCCGGGCAGGGAATGGGCTGCAACCGCAAAGACCGGGGTCAGCAAAAACAGACCCAGCATTCGACAGGCAAACAACAGGGCAAGCAGGATGCTGGCCTTGCGCTCTTGCTGAGTCAGACTCAGGCGCGCTGGGCGCGATCCGGCCGTATTCATGGTTTGGTGTGTACTCATTTAATACTCTGTCACAACTGGGCTAGCAGAGAGCCCGGATACCCGTTCACATAAATTCTGACGCAACGCGCTATAGTAGCAAGTTGCCTTTTGACAAGCCTAAATAAAGCGATGGAAGCCATCCGCATTCGTGGTGCCCGTACCCACAACCTGAAAAATGTCTCCGTAGACCTGCCACGCCACCAGTTGGTCGTGCTGACGGGGCTGTCCGGTTCTGGGAAATCCTCTCTTGCCTTCGACACTTTGTATGCCGAGGGCCAGCGGCGCTATGTGGAAAGCCTGTCCGCTTATGCACGTCAGTTTTTGCAACTGATGGACAAGCCAGATGTGGACTTGATCGAAGGTTTGTCGCCTGCCATCGCCATCGAGCAAAAGGCAGCAGGCCATAACCCGCGTTCCACCGTGGGAACCACTACTGAAATCCACGATTATTTGCGTCTATTGTACGCGCGCGTCGGCACTCCTTACTGTCCGGAACACCACTTGGCCCTGCAAGCTCATAGCGTGAGCCAGATGGTAGACCAGATTCTGCAATGGGAGCCTGAAACCCGCATTGCCGTACTGGCTCCCATGCATCGCGGTCTGGTGGGTGATCTGCAACTGGAGCTGCGTGGCCTGCAAGCCCAGGGCTTTGTGCGGGTACGGGTAGACGGCGAAATTTCCAGTATTGAAGATCTGCCTGCGCTTGATGCCCAGCAGGCGCACGATCTGGACCTGGTGATAGACCGGCTGCGTATCCGGCCCGATAGCCAGCAACGTCTGGCAGAAAGCCTGGAAACCGCCCTGTCCACCAGCAATGGCCGTTGTCTGGTGGTCAATCTGGACAATGGAGTGGAGCAGCCCTATTCCAGCCACTACGCCTGCCCGGTCTGTGACTATTCCCTGCCCGAGCTGGAGCCACGCCTGTTCAGCTTCAACAATCCGGCAGGTGCCTGCCCGGACTGTAGTGGCCTGGGGCAAGTAGATGTATTTGATCCCGAACGCGTGGTGGCCTTCCCGGAACTGAGTCTGGCGGGCGGTGCCATTGCGGGCTGGGACCGACGCAATGCCTTTACCTACACCTTGCTGACCAGTCTGGCGGCTCATTATCACTTTGATATAGAGGCTCCCTTCGAGTCTCTACCCGAAGAACTGCGCCGCACCGTGCTGTATGGCTCCGGCGCGGAGGAAATTCCCTTTCTCTATTTGAATGAGAAGGGCCGCACCACGGTAAAAACGCACCCATTTGAAGGGGTGATTCCGAATCTGCAGCGTCGCTGGGCGGAAACCGATTCCAGCGCCGTGCGCGAGGAACTGAACAAGCTGCGTCGCACCCAGACCTGCCCGGCCTGCCATGGCGCACGTCTGCGTCTGGAGGCGCGTCACGTCCGCATTGGGGACGATCCCGTTCCCAGCCATGCAGGGTGCAAGCATCATGCAGGCACCGCGTCTGCCAACCCAGCAGCCATCCATGTCGACACGCTGTCTGACAATGCTGCACAGTGCACGCAAACCAGCTCCACAACTCAGGGACAAGCCAAGGGTCTGGCCATTTATGAAGTCGAAGCCCTGGCTCTGTCTGACTGCCTGGCCTGGTTCGAGCGTCTGTCACTAACAGGCGCGAAAAAAGAAATTGCCGACCGCATCGTGCGTGAAATCCGGCTGCGGCTGGAATTTCTGAACAATGTGGGTCTGAACTATCTGTCTCTGGACCGCAGCGCCGACACCATTTCCGGTGGCGAGGCACAGCGTATTCGTCTGGCCAGCCAGATCGGCTCCGGTCTGACCGGCGTGATGTATGTTCTGGACGAGCCCTCCATTGGCCTGCACCAGCGCGATAACGACAAGCTGATCCAGACCCTGCAACACCTACGGGATCTGGGCAATAGCGTGATTGTGGTCGAGCACGACGAAGACATGATACGCACCGCCGACTATGTCATCGACATGGGCCCCGGCGCTGGCGAACATGGCGGTCAAATTACCGCTCAAGGTTCACCCGCCGAACTGGCCCAGAACCCCGAATCTCTGACCGGCCAGTACCTGTCCGGCAAGCGCCAGATTGCCATCCCCAAGCGTCGCCAGGTGAATGACAGCCTGAACTGGCTGCGTCTGTACGGTGCCAGCGGCAATAACCTGAAGTCTGTTGATTTGGCGATTCCGGCTGGGCGGCTGGTCTGCATTACAGGCGTGTCCGGTTCAGGCAAGTCCACGCTGATCAACGACACGCTGGCAACCGCCTTCTCGCATTTGCTGCACCGTGCCCACGCCGAACCGGCGCCCTACGAGCGCATGGAAGGGCTGGAGCATTTCGACAAGATCATCAACGTCGATCAAACCCCGATTGGTCGTACCCCGCGCAGTAATCCGGCCACCTACACGGGCATGTTCACTGCTATTCGTGAGCTGTTCGCCAGCGTGCCCGAGGCGCGTTTGCGTGGCTACGACCCAGGTCGCTTCTCCTTTAACGTCAAGGGCGGCCGCTGCGAAGCCTGCCAGGGCGACGGCGTGGTCAAGGTAGAGATGCACTTCCTGCCGGACGTGTACGTACCGTGTGATGTCTGCCAAGGCCGCCGCTACAACCGCGAGACGCTGGATATTCGCTACCGGGGCCGCAATATCAGCGAAGTGCTGGATCTGACGGTTGAGCAGGCACTAGAGTACTTTGATGCGGTCCCTGCGGTTGCGCGCAAACTGACCACCTTGATTGATGTAGGTCTGTCCTACATCCGCCTGGGTCAAAGCGCGACCACCCTGTCTGGTGGTGAAGCGCAGCGGGTGAAATTATCACTGGAGCTGTCCAAACGCAGCACCGGCCAGACGCTGTACGTGCTGGACGAACCGACAACTGGTCTGCACTTTCAGGACATTGCTGTTCTGCTGGAAGTGTTGGACAAGCTGGTTGAGTCCGGCAACAGCGTGGTCGTGATCGAGCACAATCTGGATGTGATCAAAACCGCAGACTGGATTGTGGACATGGGGCCGGAAGGCGGCCAGGGCGGTGGGCAGATCGTGGTGCAAGGCACCCCGGAAACGGTGGCTGCCTGTGAACAAAGCCATACCGGGCATTATTTGAAGCCTTTGCTGCAGCGTTAAAGCAAAGCCTGCACAACCTACATCTTGAAAATAGCGTCGTGCTCGCGAATAGCATGGCGGTCCGTCATGCCGGCAATATAATCGGCAATGGCACGGGCCTGAGCAATCGGGTCTTCACGACGATGCTCCGCCGCCAGCAGGCGCGGATCGTCCAGAAAAGCGTGGAACAGTTCACGCACAATATTTTGTGCCTTGTTCATCATGCGCACCACTTTGTAGTGACGATACAGGTTGGCGTGCAAAAAGCGTTTCAGCTCATCCGCCTGGGCGCGCAGCTCTGGCGAAAAACCGGCCAGGCGCGGCAGATTCCGGATCGCATCCACGCTATCAGGACGATGCTCTTCCAGCTTGGCACGTGTAGTTTCTGTTAAATCCACCACCAAGGTATTGATCATGCCGCGGATGATCTCAGCGACCAGCCGCTGACCACTCAAACCTGGATACTGGGTCTGCACATGCTCGTAATGCGCACGGAACAGACGTAGCTCCAGCAACTGCTCCAAGCGAATCAGGCCGGAGCGCAGGCCGTCGTCAATATCGTGATTGTTGTAAGCAATTTCATCAGCCAGATTGGCCATTTGGGCTTCCAGCGACGGCTGGGTGCGATCAATAAAACGCTGGCCGACCTCGCCCAATTCACGCGCATGCTTCAGCGAACAATGCTTCAAAATCCCCTCGCGGGTTTCAAAGCACAGGTTCAGGCCATTGAAAGCGGCATAGCGTTCTTCCAGCTCGTCCACCACCCGCAAGCTTTGCAGATTGTGTTCAAAGCCCCCGGCCTCGGGACGCAGGCTTTGCATGCAGCTATTCAAGGTGTCCTGGCCTGCATGACCAAAAGGGGTGTGGCCCAGATCATGGGCCAGGGAGATGGCTTCGATAAGGTCTTCGTGCAAGCCCAGATTGCGGGCAATGGCCCGCGCCAGTTGGGCCACTTCCAGACTATGCGTCAATCGTGTTCGGAATAAATCACCTTCGTGGTTAATGAAAACCTGGGTCTTGTACTCCAACAAGCGAAAGGCATTGCAGTGAATAATTCGGTCGCGGTCCCGCTGGAAAGCGTTACGGCCTTGGGGTGCCGCCTCTGCATAACGCCGACCGCGGGACTGTTCAGGGTGACAGGCATAAGCGGCAAGCATTTGCATCGGTTTTACTCCTGTTCCACTGTTGTAAAGCGGGCCAATGCCTGGCGCACGACATCAGGCGCAACCGCCTGCACCTTGGCATGGCCTAATTGATCCAGCAGCACAAAGCGCAACTGGCCACCTTCATTTTTCTTGTCCACCTGCATCAATTCCAGCCAGCGGTCTGCAGGCCATTGTGGTGGCGTGATCGGGCATCCGCTAGCTTGCACCAGGGCTTTGATGCGAGCGACATCCTGAGCCGGCAAGCCGCAAACCAGAGCGGACAGCTCAGCAGCCATCACCATGCCGCAACCCACGGCTTCGCCATGCAGCCATTGGCCGTAGCCCATGCCAGACTCAATCGCATGGCCAAACGTGTGGCCAAAATTCAAAATAGCACGCAGTCCAGACTCGCGTTCGTCCTGGGAAACGACTTCGGCTTTGACCTCGCAGGAGCGACGAATCGCATAGACGATTTGTTCTTGTTCCAGCGTACGCATGGGGTCAACCTGTTCCTCACACCACGTGAAGAAATCCAGATCGTAGATCATGCCGTATTTGATCACTTCCGCCAGACCAGCGGAGATTTCGCGGGCAGGCAGGGTCTTGAGTACATCCGTATCCACCTCCACGGCGATGGGTTGGTAGAACGCTCCCACCATATTCTTGCCGAGCGGGTGGTTGATGGCCGTTTTGCCCCCCACTGAGGAGTCTACCTGCGCCAACAAAGTTGTTGGCACTTGTACAAAACGCACACCACGCATGAAACAAGCTGCCGCAAAGCCGGCCATATCGCCAATCACGCCACCGCCCAAGGCCACGATCAAGGCCTTGCGATCCAGGTGGCGACCCAGCAACGCATCAAAAATCAGGTTCAGAGACTCCCAGTTCTTGTAGGCCTCGCCATCGGGCAGCTCGATCACATGGACGGGTTTGCCTGTTGCAGCCAGGGCTTGCTGCACAGGCGCCAGGTACAAAGCCGCCACCGTAGGATTGGTGACAATCGCAATGGCAGAGGTATCGGCTGGCACCGTATCTGCAAGCTGCGCCAGACGCCCGGCGGCAATATGGATGGAGTAAGTGCCACCCTGGGTGTCAACATGCACTACAGACATTTAGCAACCTCGTTCTTTCAACTGGGACAATAAATGGCGCACCGCATGATGAACTGGCGCCGAGCCAGTTTCAAAGCGAACATCAGCCACTTCTTCATAGAGGGGTTCGCGCGCTTGCAACAGTTCCTGGATGCGGGCGCGTGGGTCCGCTGTTTGCAGCAGCGGTCGGTTACGGTCTCGGGCCACACGACGGTACAGCTCGTCTACGGTGGCGCACAAGTACACTACGATACCGCGATCTTTGATGATCTGGCGATTGGCCTCGGACAAAATAGCCCCGCCTCCCGTTGCCAGCACAATACCGCTCTGGCGCGAGCAAATATCGAGCACCGCCGATTCGCGTTTGCGGAACCCTTGCTCGCCTTCGAACTCAAAGATCGTGGACACTCGCACGCCGCTACGGGCTTCCAGCTCGTGGTCCAGGTCCATAAACTCGCGCTTGAGTTCCCGCGCCAATTGACGGCCAATGGTCGTTTTACCGGCTCCCATCATGCCCACCAAAATAATGGGACGTGGGCCAGTTTGTTGTAAATGGAGCAGCTCGGCGTCTGATAAGGGATCAGGATGTTCTACAGGCATCAGCTCGGCGGGTAAAGAGTGGTTCATTTGTGTATTATCCCATTAGCCTTCCCTAAGCACAGTCCGCTTGCTTAGTATTATTTTGTTACATTGATACTTGGTTTGAGGCCTAGTCCTGCTGCGTTTGGACTTTAAAATCAGCCCTAATGAGTTCTTCTTCCCGCTCCCCCAATTCTAAGCCCGAGCAACGCTCCGGTTCCTGGCTTGCCCGCCTCATCATCAAGACCTCGGTCTTTTTTGTGGGGCTTGGTCTGTGTGCCGCCCTGCTCGGATCACTGGCGCTGGCCTTAGCCTGGCCCAACCTTCCCGATCTCAGCGCCATGATCGACTATCGCCCACGGGTGCCGCTGCGTATTTACACGGCAGACAAGGTGCTGATCGGTGAATTTGGTGAAGAACGCCGCAATGTACTGCGTTTCGACGAAATCCCCGACGTCATGAAATCGGCCATTCTGGCGGCCGAGGATGACCGTTTCTACCAGCACGGCGGTATTGACTGGATGGGTGTGGGCCGCGCTGCCCTGGCCAATATGACCCACATGTCCAAGACACAAGGGGCCAGTACGATCACCATGCAGGTAGCGCGTAACTTCTACCTGTCATCAGAAAAGACCTATACCCGCAAGTTCTACGAACTATTGCTGACCTTCAAGATTGAAGCGACACTGTCCAAGAACCAGATTCTGGACCTGTACATGAACCAGATTTATCTGGGCCACCGTGCGTATGGTTTTGCAGCCGCGTCGCGAACCTATCTGGGCAAGCCGCTAGGCGAGATCACAACGGCAGAAGCTGCCATGCTGGCCGGCATTCCCAAAGCACCCTCGCGCTTTAACCCGATTGCCAACTTCGAGCGTGCCAAAACCCGTCAAGCCTACGTGCTGGGCCGCATGCGCTCACTGGGCTACATCACTGAGCAAGAGTACCAAGACGCCCTGGCACAGGAAATCGTTGTGAAATCGGCCTTGGGTACCCCCGCCGGTGGCTATGCCATCCACGGTGAATACGCGGCTGAGCTGGCTCGCCAGCTACTGTACGGTGTCTACCAGGACAATGTGTACTCGCGCGGTTTCAATATCTACACAACGATCAAGTCCGCCGACCAGGAAGCGGCTTACCTGGCCGTGCGCAACGGTATTCTGGATTACACCCGCCGAGCACCTTACACCGGCCCCCAAGGCCAGGTGGATCTGCCCGCTGATATTGAAAACGACCACGCTCAATTGGATGCCATTCTGGACGACTTGCAGGACAAGTACCCCGATACGGGCGACCTGCTGACGGGTGTGGTGCTGGACGCCAGCCCAAACCAAATTCGCGTTGCCCGTACCGCCCAGCAAGTGATTGATGTCAACGACAAGCGCGCCTTGAAGATCGTTGCTCGCGGACTGGTAAAAAATGCCAAAGCAGACGTACGTATTCAGCGTGGTTCAGTCGTCTATCTGTTCCGCAATGACGATTACTGGGAAGTAATCAATATGCCTGCGGTGCAAGCCGCTTTTGTGTCGGTACGCCCGCAAGACGGCGCTATTCAAGCCATGGTAGGCGGCTTTCACTTTTCAGACGGAAAGTTCAACCGTGTCACCCAGGCCTGGCGTCAACCCGGTTCGGCCTTCAAGCCCTTCATCTACGCCTCTTCGCTGGAACGCGGCTTGACCCCTGCTACCCAGATTTCGGACGAACCCTTTGTTCTGACTGCCGCCCAGACCGGCTCCAAACCCTGGACGCCCAAAAACTACGGACGCAGGTACGAACCCATGCTGACCATGCGTCAAGGTTTGTACAAATCCAGAAACATGGTATCCATCCGTATCATGCAGGCCGTCGGCCCCAAGTACGTACAAGATTATGTGGCTCGCTTTGGTTTCGACAAGGCCCGCCAGCCTGCGGTTCTGCCACTGGCTCTGGGTGCAGGTAGCGTGACCCCCCTGCAAATGGCGGGTGCCTACTCAGTCTTTGCCAATGGCGGTTACCGTACCGAGCCCTACCTGATCGACTACGTCACCGACAGCACCAATAAAGTCATCATGCGCGCCAAACCCATTGTGGCAGGTGATGCCGCTGCACGCGCCATCGACACCCGCACCGCTTACGTCATGAACGACTTGTTACGTGGGGTGGCGACTTCCGGTACCGGTGCCCGTTCCTCGCGCACCTTGAAGCGAACAGACATTGGCGGCAAAACGGGCACCACCAACGACTCTCATGACGCTTGGTTTGCCGGTTACACGCCCGATCTGGTCGGTATTGCCTGGATGGGCTTTGACAAACCTCGCAGCCTGGGTTCGGGTGAAACCGGCGGTGGTGCCTCCATGCCTATCTGGATCAACTACATGCGCACTGCACTCAAGGACAAGCCCATCGTACCTCCCGGTCCTATGCCTTCTGGACTGTCGCGCATCAATGGGGACTTCTACTTTGACGAGTTCCCGCCCGGACAGGCCATTGCCCGTGTTGGTCTACCCGCTCCGGGTGACGGTTTCCTGCAACAGGGCGGTGGCGATCAAAACGATGGGATTGGCGACCTGCTGCGGCAACTGGATGCTGACTCCGGCTCCTCGGGCGCTGAAACACAACCCTTTGTCCCCTTCTAGCTCCATTATCTGAACGCCGGCACAGCCGGCGTTTTTTATGCTTTGCCCTTCACAATGGCATAATGTTCTGCATTGTCCGCACTCGCTTAATACCTTATGAACAAACGACGTTCTTCCCGCCTGCTGGCCTTGCTGACACTTAGCGTTTTTCTTGGCGCTTGCGGCTACAAAGGCCCCTTGTATCACCCTCCTGCGCAGGAAGCGGCGGACGCCCAAACAGCGCCACGCTGATTTCCGCCCTGCTCGCTTAACCTCTGTTATTTGACGACACCATGACCGTTGCACCTCACTTCCAATTTCAGAACAACACGCTGCACGCCGAGCAAGTTCCCCTGAACAAGCTGGCTGAAGAATTCGGCACCCCTCTGTATGTGTATTCCCGCCAAGCCTTGCGCGACGCCTGGGAGTCCTATCGAGTAGCCGGCCAGGGCCGCAAGTTGTTGGTGTGCTATGGCATGAAAGCCAACTCCAATCTGGCCATTCTGCAAGAATTTGCCCGCCTGGGCACCGGCTTTGATATCGTCTCGGGCGGAGAGCTGGCCCGTGTCATTGCTGCGGGTGGCGACCCAGGTAAAGTGGTGTTCTCCGGTGTTGGGAAACAGGTTTGGGAAATCGAAGCAGCCCTGAAAGCAGGCGTAAAGTGTTTTAACATCGAATCCGAAAGCGAGCTGGAACGCATTGCCCAGGTTGCAGAACGCATGAATGTGAAAGCGCCTGTTTCCTTGCGCGTGAATCCGGACGTGGATGCCCGCACCCATCCCTATATTTCCACTGGTCTAAAAGACAACAAGTTCGGCGTGCCCATTGATCAAGCGCCCCGCATCTACGCACGCGCCCAAGAACTGCCCAGCCTGGACATTGTGGGTGTGGACTGTCATATCGGCTCGCAGATTACCGAAGTCAGCCCCTATCTGGATGCACTGGACAAGCTGATCAAGCTGATCCTGGCTCTGAAAGAGCAAGGCGTGAACCTGATTCATCTGGATTTGGGCGGTGGTCTGGGCATTCGCTATACCGACGAAACCTTGGTTACCCCCACCCAACTGCTGACCGAAGTCTTTGCCGCTTTGGACAAGAACGGCCTGGGCCATCTGGAGATCGTGCTGGAGCCCGGTCGCTCTATGGTAGGCAATGCCGGGGTGCTGCTAAGCCGCGTGGAATACCTCAAGCATGGCGAGACCAAGAACTTCGCCATTATTGATGCCGCCATGAACGACTTGATCCGCCCCACCCTGTACGATGCATGGCACAGCGTGGAAGCGGTAGACCCTCGTCCCGTCGGCAAGGACACCCCCCATTACGATCTGGTTGGCCCTATCTGCGAAAGCGGCGACTGGCTGGCCCGTGACCGCCAACTGGCGCTGCAACAAGCTGATCTGATCGCCATTATGTCTGCCGGTGCCTACGCCTTTACCATGGCCAGCCAGTACAACACCCGCCCCCGTGCGGCTGAAATTCTGGTCGATGGGGATCAAGTCCATGTGATCCGCCCCCGCGAAACGCTGGAGAGTTTGTTTGCCAGCGAACGATTGCTCCCCTAAAGCCGGGGCAAGAATGCGGACAGCAACAATTCAGCCTTAAAGAACTCTCGAATCTGACCGTAAAACAGGCCGGGACTGCACTGCCAACAGCAGGTGCAATCCCGGCCTGTTGCGTCCTAGCCGGACAAGCACAGATTTCGCTGTCAGTGGCCAGACAGTTCGATGGTAAGCGCTGGAGGCTGTACCACCATCATGACCACCCCAGGGATACCGACCCACAGCTTTGAGCCCATTACATCGGCTAGCGAACGCTTGATTCGCGGCTTAAGTCTGTACGTCATCCCTTTGTTTCTGATCATGCTCACTTTATGGGTATTGTTGTTTCTGCCCAATCGCTACCCTAGCGTTCCCGGTCAAAATTTAGGTATTCAAGCACTGGCCAGCCAACAAGAGCATGCGGATCCAGAGTTATTGACGCAATTGGAAAATGCACCGTCCCAGCAACGGCTACACCTGAGCAAGCCCCATTGGCTGCTGTTAACCCTGCCAGCCCCCTTGCCTGAGCAAGAGCAAGTCCTGCACTTTCCTGCTTCCCCGATTTCCTCGCTGCACTGTGAAGATGCCCGTAGTGGCCAGACTCTACGCAATAGCGAGCTGTCCCCACCTGCTGCCCTATCACCGACCCCGGTCAAAAGCTACACCCTGGAACTGGACCAGACAAGCCACACCACCACCGTTCTGTGTCGTGTCCAGACCTCACGTCCCACCTTGCTGCAAGCCCAGCTCTGGGCCAGCTCTGACGTCACCAACTCTTCGATTCACTTTAGCCGTGGCATAGGGCTGCTGGAAGGCGGCTTGCTGACCATGGCCATGTTCATGCTGGTGCTGGCTGCGACCAACCGCGCCTGGATTTACCTGCTGCTGTCTGTCTGGCTGATTGGCAATCTGCGCCTGGGTTCGATGGCCATGGGTTGGGATACCCAATGGCTAGGCCAGATCCTGCCCTCCCAGTACATGCCCATACTGCGCCAGGTCACCATCGCCTGCTACTTCATCCTGAGCTATTCCCTGTTCACCGTCTTGCTGGGCAACTCCATCACCACCGCCCGTCTGCAACGCTTGCTACCCACGGTCGGCATACTGGGCTTGATCCTGCTGCCCGTATCCCTGCTCGCCCCAGCCTCAGTGTTCCAGCCCCTCATGTGGATCAGCACCATCTACGCGCTGTGCTGCGTCTCGGCCGTGCTGCTATCCGTTCTCTTGCATACCCGCTCGCGCATCTTGCTGTGGCAACTGGTACTGCTGAGCATGGCCCTGTGCATGCTCATTTCATCCGTCTTTCTGGTGACGTTTGGTCGTTCCAGCTTTGTGGAGAACTTTAACGGCGTCATCGCCTTCCTGCTCTCTAACCTGATGGTGGCCCTCGCTGTCGGCGAACGCTTGCGAGAGGATCGCAGCGAATCCCTACGCGCCCGTAACGAGCTGATGGCGCACTACCTTGTCACCCCTGTCGGCATGTTCACCCTGAACGAGTCCGGTGTTTTTTTGCGCATCAGCCCCATGTTGAGCCGCATGCTCCGCATAGAAGCAGACCCCAGCGAAAGTCCCATTTACTGGACGGACTTCTTCCCCGAGCAAGACTGGACTGCCGTCGCGCAAAGCACCCAGGACGGCCAGGATGTCACCATTACCCACTACGACGCGAATGCACAACCATGCCAATTCGCCCTGCGCGTCGCCATTGTCAATCAGTGTATTGAAGGCTCCCTGCAAGATGTGACCGCCCGCGCCGAAACCTACCGCCAACTGCGCCTGATGGCCGACAACGACCCGGTCACCAACGTCCTGAACCAGCGAGGAATCGAAAAAGCCTTGGATGGTCTGCTCAATCGCAGCCAGAACGACAAACCCTGCCTATTGGCTTATCTGGACCTGAACCACATCAAATATGTGAACGGTACGTTTGGCCACTCATCAGGCGATGCCCTGCTGCTTAAAGTCTGCGAACAACTGGAATCCGTTCTTCGCAGCAAGGACAAGATCGGCCGCATCGGCAGCGATGAATTTGTCATTATCTTTGAAGACTGCGAACCGGACCAAGCCCGCGCTCTGGCCAATGACGTCCTGGAATCGCTGAACAAAAACCCAGTCCTGGCTGGCAACCGCAGCTTTAACCTACGCAGCACACTGGGGCTGGTCGAAGTCGCTCCCGGCACGGCCCCACAAGAAGCCATTTCCGCCGCCAGCCGAGCCTCCCGCGACGCGCGACGCCTGCATCAAGACATGATCATCTACGGACAGGACTCCAACGCCCTACAAGAACACGCCGAGGAGTTACGCCTGTTTGAAGAGCTGGAAGGGGGGTCTTCTCGCGCGCTCTACCTGGAAATGCAACCTATCGCCGCCTTGCGCCGCCCCATGGACAGCCTGAACTTCGAGGCCCTGCTACGCGTGCGCGACTCCTCCGGCCAGCTCATCCCTACCGGCCGCATCATTTCGGCGGCCGAAGAAAGCGGCACCATCACCATCATCGACAAATGGGTGTTCTCCGCCACTCTGGAGTGGATGTCCAAACACGAAGCCCAACTAAGCAAGACCCAGTGGGTCACCATCAACCTGAGCGGTGTGTCCCTGAACGACGACACCTTCATCAAATGGCTCTTCGACATTCTGGCCCGCTTCGAGCACCTGGCCCGCCGATTATGCGTTGAAATCACCGAAGGCGTGGCACTGGACGATCTGGAACACACCCGCAACTTCATGCGGCGCCTGCAGAAAATGGGCGTACGCATCGCCCTGGACGATTTTGGGGCGGGCTACACGTCCTTCTCCTACCTGCGCGAACTGCCCGCCGACGCCATCAAAATCGACGGCGCACTCATCTGCGACATGCTCAAAAAAGAGACCAACGTTGCCATCGTGCGCACCATCGTCGAACTGGCCAACAACCTGGGCATGATCAGCATCGCCGAATGGGTAGAAGACGTCCCCACCCTGAAAGCCCTGCAAGAACTGGGCGTAGACTACGTACAAGGCTTCATTATCTCCAAAGCCTGCACTCCAACAGAGCTGCTCAACGCCCAAGCCATCACCGACCTGGTCCACGACAGCGCGGCCAAACAGTTCCTGATCGAGTCGCAAGATAAATTCCCGCCAACCATGTAAATAGATAGTCACCCAAGGCCCACAGCAGGCCCTGGTGGCCCATGACAAGGCCTTGCGCCACCTAACGGACGCACACTCGTCTCAGATGCCATAGGGGCGCTACAAAGGTTTTGTCGCCATCGTCGCCCCAATAGTCAGCTCACTTTCCCGTTATCTACAGCAAGCCACGCCAAGATACGCATCACAGTCAGAACAAGCCCCAACACCCGACCGCATCACAGCCCTGAGTCTGGCCAGGTAGCCTCACCTAATACAGAGAGCAATCCTGTCCAAACACAGACCGATGTCTAAGCGTCACGCTGGAAACAGGTTCAAGGAATAGATACCGCCGCCACGCTAGCTTTGTTTTGGGGCTCTGACTCTGACTCTAACTCTAACTCTAACTCTAACTCTGCAACAGGCTAAGCCAGTCGATCTTGGAACAAGCAGCGCCCGGTCACACCCTACACAGAAAAAAGCGCAATTTTCCCTTCCATCGTTCGCTTGCTACTCACCCACTCTGAAGTCAGAGGGGCCATAAGTAAACACTATGAGCCGCTGGTGTGCGGGTCAGGGTGTCGTGGCGATTCAGAGAGCTTGCCGCGGGCGGAGTATGGCGCAGGGATGCAAGCACCGTTCTGTTCGCGCCCGACGCTTGTTGAGTGTCTGGGGGACACTCAACCGGGCAAGTTAACGGTGCGCCCGTAGCCATACTTCGACAAGGGTACCGGTGCGCAGCACCGGCAAGTGCTCAAGCCCCGACACCCTGACCCGCACACCAGCGGCGTCTTCCGGCGCTTGTGCCACCCCCGAAAACACCCTTCAAGATCCACCAAAAAAACAAGCAAATAGCGGTCCCCCCCACGCTACGCCTTCGGCTTGCTGCCCCTTCGTTGTCGAGGGTGCCGAGACTTGGGACGCTCCAGCGGCAAAAAACCCGAGTCCGGCATCCAGCCAAACTCGGGTTTTCCATTTTCAACCAAGCATTCTGAAACCAATCCCCCAGCCCCAGAACAGCAAAAAGACTTACAGCTCCCCGTAGGAATGCAGCCCCGACAAGAACATATTCACGCCCAGGAACGCAAAACTGGTAATCAGCAGCCCACCCAGCGCCCAGTACGCCGCCATCGTGCCACGCAGACCTTTAAGCAAACGCAAGTGCAACCAAGCCGCATAGTTCAGCCACACAATCAAGGCCCAGGTCTCTTTCGGGTCCCACTGCCAGTACGTCCCCCAGGCATCAGCGGCCCACAACGCCCCCAACACCGTCGCCACCGTAAAGAAGGCAAAACCCACCGCAATTGCGCGGTACATGATGTCATCGAGCACTTCCAAGGAAGGCAGCTTGCGCGAAATCGGGCCACGGAAATACAAAATCGTGCCCACCATCACACTACCGATACCGAAATACAGCATCCAGGTTGGTGATAACTCCCGCGAGCCAAAAATCATAGGTTCGGCACACAGAATGGCACCCAGTAAAAACACCGGGATCAGCTTGGCACGCGAACGTGTCTCACCATTTTCTTTAACCAAATACGCAAAGCCCACCATGGCCGCCAAGGAGAAGGTGCCATAACCAATAAAGTTGGCCGGCACATGCAACTTCATCCACCAGCTTTTCAGTGCAGGTACCAAAGGCTGAATCTGATGTGCATCGCGCGTAAAGGAATACCACAGCAGGAAAATAACCAAAGAGCTGATCGCCAACAGCACAAAGCCACCCAAGGCACGCGTGTTGTAACGACGCTCGTAATACAGATAAAACAAAGCCGTAATCAGCGCCAACAAGACAAACACTTCATACAGATTACTGACTGGAATATGACCAATATCCGGACCCAGCAAGTGACCTTCGCGCCAACGCACCAACAAGCCTGTCGTGCCAGCATAGACTGCCGCCCAGGTCAGACCCGAGCCCATCCAGGCAGCGGTATTGCTGAAAAACCCAGCCCAATACATGACTGTGCCCAGAATAAACAGCGCGCACATCCACAAAATAGCGGATTGGGACGAGAACAAATATTTCAACAGAAAAACCGAATCGGCCTTTTCAATATCACCCGTGCCCAAGCCATCGCCCGTGCTGTACAGCCAGATCGCCAACAACGCCGTCAAGCCGGACAGTACCAACAAGGTACGCAGCGGACGCCACAACCATCCCAGCCAGGCCACAAAGGGGACAAACGCCACCAGAATGATCTTCTCGTAGTAATCCATGCTGGTGCTGTAGGCATTGAGCGCATACGCCGCACCCAAAGCCAGCACCACCAGAAACAGCACATCCGACCAGTCCGGACGGCCACGGATACCGCGCCGGTCGCCACTGGAAGCGATATTGTCTTGCCACATCGTTGGAGTGGCCGAAGAAAGGGTCTGCGCCATAGTAGCTACACCTTGTCAGACAGATAGCCGGTTGAACGCCGCTTTCAGGCGATCAAACTCGAGGTTAAAGTCCATGTTGCGACGTTGGGATGTCATGGCAGCCATTACGCTGCTACCTAGCTTGTGAGGGCGAATCCAGACCCACACACGGCGATCCCGAATATAAAACATCGAGAACACGCCAATAATCAGAAACAAGCAACCCAAGTACACAATGTACATGCCTGGGCTGCGCGCCACCTGAAATACGCTGGCCTGAACTTGCTCAAAGCTGTCCAAGGTCAACATAACGGGGGCTGGGTAGTCGGGCAGGTTGGCAAACGCCAGTACAGCAGACTGAATCCAACGATTGGCATCGTTATTTTCCTGACTGTAATCCAACTCTGGCAAACCTTGTTGCTGTCTGACCAAATCACGCAATTCCGACAATGTGAACTGAATCATGGGAATTGCAAAACCCAGGATACGCTCACGCTCGGCCTCGGGGACACGGCTGATCAGGCCATCAAAACCGGCACGCACAAATGTCTGCAAGGCGGTTCGGGAAGCGGAGAGCATCAGCTCTTTTTGCTCGGGCGAAGAAGAATTACGCTCGGCAAAACGCTCGGCCGCCTGGGTCACCAGAGCCTCGTTCTGCGTAGCCGCACGCAAATCCATGAATTCTTTCAAGGAACCCTTGTCGTCAGCCGGGAAACGCACGTAACGAAACGGCTCGACGGGCGAAAAACGCATCCCAGCCAGAAACACCAGGGTGCCGTCCAGCTCCACTGGCAACATATAGTTCACAAACTCGCGGGACTGGCCTTGATCGTCGATCAGGCGGTAGTTCACGCTGGGACCCACATTCTTCAGATTCTGGTCTTTCTTGTTGGCTGCACTACCAGTCACAGCCGCCACGTGTTCAATCATGGCTTTGGGCTGAGGATCACCCTCAGTCAGGTTTTCCACATTGATGGGGCGCAGCTCGGTCAACTGAACCGTCAAAGCATGTTCATTGGGGCTTTCCTGAGCCGCAATACCGACGGTCTCGCCCACTTTGCCGCTCAGGGCAAAGGTCTTGGAGCCAGGGCCTACCAAGGGATAACCCTTCAGGCTGAGAATACTACCGCCATCATCAAAACCAGACTGATAGACCGTGACGCCCTTGTAGCGCAGTGGCTCGTTCACCTCAATCGTGCGCTCGAAGGTATCGCCCGTGACGGGATCGGTGACTTCCACTTCGCTCTTGAAGCTGCTGGGCATGCCCGTGGAGTAGTACTCCACCAGAAAACGCTTGAGCTCCAAGGCAAACGGCAGGGGCTGGATCAGGACGCCTTCACCGGAATTGACCACGGCGGTGGCGGTACGGGCACCTTCTGGCACCAGCATATTGGCGCGAAAGCTGGGATTGCCCAGGCCAAGTCGACCCGACTCGGGCACCTGGGAAATCAGCATGTTTTCAGTAATGGGCTGTTTGCCGCCCAGCCACACCTGCAGGCGCACGGGCAATTCGCTGTCAAGCAGGCCACCCACACAGATCACCACAATGGCCAGGTGAGCAAAAATGTAACCCAGCTTGTTGGCACTGCCCTTTTTGGCCGCCATCATCATGCTGCCATCGTCGTCCTTGCGCACGCGCACCGCGTACCCCTGGGACTGCAACCAACCCTGCACCTGCTCCCGGTTATGCTCGGGAGCACCTGCACTTTCCAGCTCAACACGATGAGGAAAAGCTTTCAGACTGCCACCGCGCACATGCTCCTTGAAGGTACGCATTTCACGGATCATCTTGGGAGCATTGCGGATGACGCACAGCGTGGTCGAGACCACCAGAAACGTCATGATGACCATGAACCATCCACTGTTGTAGATGGACCAGATCGAGAAGTGATCGAACAATTCAAACCAATAAGGGCCGAACTGATCGATATACGTGTTAGCGGGTTGATTTTGCGCCAGAACAGTTCCGATCAGGCTGGCTACGCAAATGAACATCAGCAAGCTGATGGCAAAGCGCATCGAGCCGATCAATTCCAGGAAATCGGCCGCAAAGCGACGCACGGAAGATACTTTTTTCACAAAGGCTAGCTTAGGAGATGGGGGGGTTCACCGGAACCATCCAGACTTTGAACACAAAATGTGCCACAAGTTCGATTACTGGACAAAATGCCAACACAAGACCCGGCCCAAATCGGCACTGCCCGGTGTCAAGGCACCCAAACCGCCACAACCATCAACGGAAGCTGGGGCCACAAGGTGAATGTCAGGCCTTAGGCAGTCAGGGGGCCGGCGGCCCCCTGGGGCTGATTAACGCAGGCCAGCGGCGAAATCCGACACGGCGGCAATGTCAGCATCCGACATGCGATCGGCAATGTCGTGCATTTCAGCACTATTGGCACGGTCACTACTACGGAACAGTTTGAGCTGTTCAATAATGTAGCCAGGGTGTTGACCGGCCAGACGAGGATATTGACCTGGCATGCCAGCACCATCAGGCGAGTGGCAAGCGGCACAGGCAGGAACACCACGCTCGGGCAAACCACCGCGCCAAATCTTCTGACCCCGTTCCATGGTGTCTTCTTTGGTGGCGTTAGCAGCCTGGTCCCAGTTCACCGCCTGTTGAGACAAGTAAAACGCCACGTTCTTGATGTCGTCTTCAGTCATGCCCGCTGCAATGGCAGTCATCAGGCTGTTGGCGCCTTCAGGGCCACGACGAGCAGGAACGGATTTTTCATCTTTTGCACGGAAATCGTGCAATTGCTTGACCAGATACTCGTACGGCTGGTGAGACAGCGACGGGTTAACCGGAATAATACTGTTGCCGCCATCCCCGTGACAGGTCACACAGGCCAGCACGCCACGCGACATCTCACCTTGCAGGTAGAGCTGCTCGCCTTTGGCGGCATCTGGCTTGGGCAGACCAGCTGCATGGGCCACGTTAGCGGTAAAAACCACAGAGCAAGCCATCGTCAGGCTGCTTGCGATAACGACTCGGGAAAGCGCACGCTTCATTTGGACCTCGATAATCGCGAATCAATCGGGGTGCCGCATGCGCCCCGCAAAAGCCACCGTAAGCCGCTGGTCAGTACCCAGTGGACTACGACATTACTGTTTCAAATCGAGAGATTATACAATAGGCGCTGAACCAATATGGAATTACGCTGCAACCATGTCGATACTGCACCGCGCTCACTTCACGATTTCAGCTGCTCAGATCGATCAGCTGCCTCCTCCCGGACCGCCAGAGGTCTGTTTTGTGGGGCGCTCCAATGCGGGCAAATCCTCCGCCATCAATGTGTTGGCCAACCAAAAAAAACTGGCTTTTTCCAGTAAAACGCCGGGACGAACACGCCTGATCAATATGTTCGGCATCCCCGACCCGCTCTCGCCGGGCGACTTTCTGGGCCACCTGGTAGACTTGCCCGGCTATGGCTACGCCGCCGTGGCCCGCCACGAAAAGCAGGACTGGGCCGAAATTCTGGGCGACTACCTGGCTACCCGCCCCTCAATTGCCGGTATTGTGTTGCTAATTGACATCCGGCGCGGCGTGACCGACCTGGATATGCGTCTGGCCGATTGGATTGCGCCTACCGGCAAGCCCGTCCTGGCGCTTTTGACCAAGGCCGACAAACTGCCTTATGGTCAACGTATCAAGGCGGTAGCCGAAGTACGCCGCCAGCTCCGGGAAATTGGCGCCCTGCATGCGCTGCCCTTCTCCTCCACTGATCGTATCGGCTTGCCCGAAGCGACCGAATGCATCGAAAACTGGATTTCTCCGAAGGTTGTTCCATGACTCGTTTTATTCCTCCTGCCGACTTTCCTAACACTCGCCTGCGCCGTAACCGCCGCGACGAGTTTTCCCGCCGTCTGGTGCGCGAAAACCGCCTGTCCACCGACGACCTGATCTACCCGGTCTTTGTGCGTGAAGGCGAGAAAGTTCAGGAGCAAGTCGGCTCCATGCCAGGCGTCATGCGCTATTCGCCTGATGAACTGATGCGCGTGGCCGAACAATGTCTGGAACTGGGTATCCCTGTACTGTCGCTGTTCCCATCCATTGACCCGTCCCTGAAAACCCCGGATGGCAGCGAAGCCGCCAACCCCAATGGCCTGATTCCCCGCATTGTGGGCATGCTCAAGCAGCAATTCCCCGAGCTGGGCGTACTAACTGATGTGGCCCTGGACCCCTACACCAGCCACGGCCAGGACGGTATTTTGGACGAAGCCGGTCACATCCTGAACGAAGAGACGGTCGCCATGCTGATTCGCCAGGCCCAGGCGCAAGCTCAGGCTGGCGTGGACATGGTGGCCCCCAGCGACATGATGGACGGTCGTATCGGCTCCATCCGTGCCGCTTTGGACAAGGACCAGTTCATCCACACCCGCATCATGGCGTACTCGGCCAAGTACGCCAGCGCCTTTTACGGCCCCTTCCGCGACGCGGTGGGTTCGGCCGCCAATCTGGGGCGTTCCAACAAGAACACCTACCAGATGGACCCGGCCAACCGTAACGAAGCCCTGCGCGAAGTGGCTGCCGACATCCGCGAAGGTGCCGATATGGTCATGGTCAAACCCGGCCTGCCGTACCTGGACATCCTGCGCGATGTGAAAGACGCCTTTGGCATGCCAACCTACGCCTACCAAGTCAGTGGTGAGTACGCGATGATCAAAGCCGCCGCCCAGAATGGCTGGCTGGATCACGACAAGGTCATGATGGAGTCTCTGCTGGCCTTCAAGCGTGCGGGTGGCGACGGCATCCTGACCTATTTCGCCATCGAAGCCGCTAAGCTGATGCGCGAACAGAACTGCTGATTCACATCAATCAGAACGCAAAAAACGCAGCCCGTGAGCTGCGTTTTTTGTTGTGTGTACGCGACGATCTATTGTCTGTTAGGCCCTGATAAGCCCGATTTCGGGCAAACCAGAGGCTTCAGGCACCGGCTAAAGCCTCATCCAGCACGTTGGAAAAGCGGCTGGCGTCCTGAAAACCGATCACACGTAGCTGCTCCAGTTGTTGCCCCTTGGAATCAAAAAACATGATGCCTGGAGGCCCGAACAGGCGGAAATGTTTGAGCAGTTCACGATCCTCTGGCGTATTGGCCGTCACATCCACCTGCAGCAACTCAAACTGCGCCATGCGCTGGGCGACCGCGGGATCACTAAAGGTAAAGTTCTCCATCTCAATGCAGGACACGCACCAGTCTGCGTAGAAATCCAGCATGACAGGGCGGGTAGCCTTGGCCAGGCGTTCTTCCAGCTCCTGCAAACTGCTCACACGCTGAAACTCCACCTTGCTTTGCGCAGCGGCTACCGTACCGGACGACTTCAGCCCTTCCAGAGGGCGAATCACACTGGGGCGACCCAGGGCAATGCTGATCATCATCATGATGGCCCAGACCGCCAGCATCATGCCCACACCCTGTCGCAAGCCCGACCAAGGAGTACGTGTCGCCGTGCCGCGTCCGAACGCGCCCAGCAAAGCAGCAGCCCACAAAGCCAGGACAACCCAGCCAAAGACGGCGATCGTACCGGACATCAAGGGCGAGACCATCCACCAGGCTGTGGCCAACAGCAACACACCAAACGCGGTTTTGACACTTTCCATCCAGGCACCGGCCTTGGGTAACACACTGCCCGAACCCGCACCTACGATCAGCAGCAAGACGCCCGACCCCCAGGCCAAGGCAAACAGCGCCGAGCCACCCAGGACCACATCACCCGTCTGCGAGATAAACAGCAGCACGCCAGCCAGAGGCGCTGCCACGCAAGGGCCGACAATCAGCGCGGACAGCATGCCCATCAGGAACACGCCACCCATCTGCCCGCCCGGCAAACGGTTCATGGTTTCATTCAAGCGATTTTGTAGCGCCGCTGGGGCCTGAACCGTAAAGACGTCCAGCATGGACAAGGCCAGCGCCACCAAAATCAGAGCAAACAGGCCCAAGACCCATGGGTTCTGCAACCAACTTGCCAAACCCGCACCCAGCAAACCTGCTGCCACCCCCAGGATGGTATAGACCAGAGACAAGCCCAACACAAAGGCAAAAGCCATTTTCAGACCATGCCAGCGCGATGGTGCAGGCTGATTACGTCCAGCGATGATGGACAGCAAAATCGGTACCATCGGCAGGACGCAAGGCGTAAAGGACAGCAGCAAGCCGAACACAAAGCTCAGCAGCACAATCTGGCCCCAGCCAGCCTGCTTGAGGTAATCGGCCAGGCCCACATCACTCAAGTTCAGTGCCGACGCTACCCCACCTGTACTGGCAGAGGAGGATGTGGAGGTAGCAGCCGTTGCAACCGTATCTGTTTTCTGGCCCGAGTCTTTAGCCGGTGCAGGCACCGACAGGACGCCAAAAGGACCCGCCACTTCCCAGCCCTGTCCGGTGGGGATCAAGGTCAAGGTTTGCGTAGAGGGGGAATAGCACAAGCCAGCATCGGCACAACCCTGGCTGAGCACATCAATTTTCAGATCCTGGCCAATCGAACTATCGGCCAGGACGGGCACGCGCAGGGTGACCGAGTTTCGGTAGACCTCCATCACTTCGTCAAAAGTAGGGTCGTACACCTTTTCACCATCGGGAAGCTGGGGACTACCCAGTTGCTCGGCCTTCTCGGTCGAGACCCCGAAACGCTTGCGATACATGTAGTATTCAGGCGCAATCTGGAAATGGATATCCAGTTGGTCGGGCTGGCTCATGGCCGCGGTCAGTACAAAAGCCTGTTCCGGGTCCAAAAACTCTTCTTCTGCCTGTGCCGTCAACGGCGCTGCCAGCCAGGCCAGCATCAGGACAAAGAACACAGCAAACCAAGCGCCAAGACGCTGGGCAGAAAACGGGGAACGCTTCAAAGACAAAGGCACAAATCTATTCCGGTTTTTTAGGCTGGGTTATCTGAGATCACGCAGGACGCGTCTGGGTGCGGACCCAATCCAGATAAGCGGTGAAACCACCAACCACCGGAAGCACAATCAATTCGGGCAGCTCGTAAGGATGCTGCTCCCGCAAGCGATCTGCCAGTTCCGGTAGCCGGGCCACTGTGGTTTTGAAAGTCAGCGTGATTTCCTCATCGCCCTGTAACTCCCCTTGCCACATGTACATAGACAAACTGACTGGCGCAAGGTTCGCACAAGCGGCAATTCCATCCTCAACCAAGTGATGAGCCAGGTATTTGGCCAGCATCATATCGGGCACGGTCGTCTGCACCAGCACCAAATGCTGTGCATCCAGATCGGGCAAGGTGAATGCCAGTTTGGGTTTGGAACTGGAGGAATTCTCAGAGGACATGCAGGGCTCCTAATCAGAGCCCTTAGTGTAGCGCCGGATGCCGGCGCTTAGATGCTGGATCGGGACCGAGTCAGGCCGCTTAATGTTTCAGAGGGGCGCTCGCCATAGCGATGGCGATAGTCAGCAGAGAACTGTCCCAGGTGGGTAAAACCACAGGCCAGGGCCACCTCGGTGACTGACATGCCACCTTCTTGCAAATGCCGCCGGGCGGCTTCCAGACGCATTTGTTTCAAACGCGCCATCGGTGCGACACCCAGATGCTCCCGGAACCCGGCATACAGACTGCGTACGCTGACACCCGCCGCCTGGGCAATATCGCCAATAGTGAGCGGCTGGCCGGTCTGACTTTCCATGAAATCCAGAGCACGTCGCAAAACATGCGGCAAGGCTGCCGTAGTCTTATGGGCAGGCTGATTGTGCTGATGCAGCTCGAACAAGGCGTAAATCAGAGTCTGCTCGAACTGGCGCACCTGACGAGGCTGATCAAACATCGTGCCATCTGACACTTCAGCAAACTGCCAATCCAGCAATCGACGCAAACTGGCCCCGCCGGGCGCATCCAAAGGAATAGAAGGCTGAAACTCCAACGAGCCACGCACAGGTTGCGCAAAATACTCCTGATAATGGCGCTCCAGCCCTTGTCGTCCAATACGCACAAACAGCTTATCGGCCTCCAGGCTGTGTTCCATGCTGAAGGCTTGGGTCGGGCTGATAATGGAAGCCAGGCGCGAGGTAGACGCGAAACGTCCGTGCGCCGTATGAATCTGCTCTTGTCCCGCCAGGGGAATTTGCAGGAGGTAGAAATCGTCCAATGGCTGGGGCGCAATCTGCACCTGCGCGCCATAGCGCAAGCGGCCATAAGCCACGTCCTGGCCCTGGCGTAAATACAGGCGTGCATTCAGTCGCTGACGCGTGTCCGCCAGGGTCAAACTATGCGGGCAGAAAACCTGGGAGATGTAGTGCTGAACGCAGTCCACATCCTGCGAATGCAGCTGGGCATAGCGATTCAGTATGGAGGTCATGAGCGTCGCAACAAGCGATAAAAAAGCTGTGCCTTAGTGTGGCACAGCCTCTTGCATTGCAACATCGAGACAATCCCTAGGCTCGGCTCAACCGCCAAGCCAGGGACAGCAATCCCGACGAGTTACTGGCCCTGAAAGCAGCCAAAGCGTCCTTGCCAGTACAGCAAGGGCGACTCCTGTTCCTGCTCCGCATGGTGCACCTGCAATACACGCCCCAATACCAAGGCGTGGCTATGACGCTCAATCACGTCCACAACCTGGCAGGCCAAGGCGGCGGGAGCTTGGCGTGCAAGCCAGATACCGTGCTCGGTACGCAGCCAATCGTGTCCTGCATAACGCGCATCACCTTGCTCGCCTTTAAAGCCGGCAAACTGCAAAGCCATACCCGCCTGCTCAATACCCAGGATATTCACCCCAAACAGACCGCTGTCACGCATCAAGGGCCAGGACGAGGAGCTTTGATTCACACAGACCAGCAGCTCTGCCGGATCGGCGGCGACTGAAGTGACCGAGGTCGCGGTCAGGCCGCTGCGCTGGCCCTGGTGTTCGACCGTAATTACATTGGCCGTGCCACCCAGATGGCGCATAGCAAATTTGAATTGCTCGGCAGAAACCCCAGGCGCGTGTGGCGCTTGGTCTGTCGGCAAGGAAGCCAATTCCACAGGCATGATTCACCTTTTCTAATCTTATGGGCAGCACAGTCATCAGGACGGTGCTGCCTGCGTGGCGTACATAAACTGGCTATCCCCCTGGGCAAACCAAAGCCTGCCTGATAGCCAACAGATCGCTCTTAGCGAATTCCACGCTGCTGCAACAAAGGCAGCACAGTATCACGGAAATAAGGGAATTCCTTTACATAGTCCACAAAGGACAAGGTTGTTCCCCGGAAACCGGCTTCGTGCAGCGCACACAAACCGTCGGCCACTTGCTCGGGTGTCCCCACCAGTGGGAAACCGCCGTGGCCAGCCGCCATGCGCTCGCGGATCTGCTCCAGCAGCTCGTGCGGGAAGGAATGGGCATGCGCAAACTGTAAATTCATCAGATTATCCACGGCACCATTGTCGATATTGCCCATGATGCGTTCCCACTCGGCCTTGGCCTCGGCCTCCGTAGGACGGCACACTACATGCGAGAAGGTCATCACATCAACCTTGCGGCCTTGCGCGAGGCCTTGTGCCTTAAGCTCCGCCACCTCTTTCCTGGAGCGGTCCAGCTCCATGGCGGGCGTGAACAGGAAGTTGGCATTGCGGCTGGCAAACTCACGGCCTTGGCCGGAACCCGCAGCGTTAAAGATAGGCGGGTCAAACTCAGGGCGAGGATTGCCATACACGCCCTTGGCCTGAAAGTACTTGCCATCCCAATCGAAACGGCCATCGTGGTGCCAGATCTTCTTGATCAGATCGAACCATTCCTGCGCGTAACCATAGCGAGTTTCGTGATCATCCGGCAGTTTCACGCCCAGGGCATCGTACTCGGGCTTGTTCCAACCTGCCACGATATTCAAACCGACCCGGTTGCTACTGATTTGGGCCATGGTAGCGATCTGCTTGGCGATCACCACAGGGTGGTTTGCAACCGTGTGCACAGTAGCAAACACGCTGATATTGCGGGTATTAGCCAGCAAAGCGGTCGCCCAGGTAACGGTTTCCAGAACATAGCCGTGGAAATCGGTTTCGCCACCGTAACCAATCCAACGGGCGATAGGCAGCATGAAGTCGATGCCGGCATCATCCAGCAGCTTGCCCAGCTTCAGATTGTTTTCCCACGTAGCTTGCCAGCGATCCGGCAAGGTCGATACCGTCATGCCGCCGCCGCAGTTAGTGGCAAACGTACCTAGCAGAAACTTATCGTGTGTAAGCAATGTATTCTGTGCCATCGCCAGTCTCCTGAAAATCGTTGTTATTTACAGCTCACCACCATGGCGAAGCTGACATAGCACAAATTTTAGGGAGTGGCTTTACTGTCCACTATCGGATCACTGCTGGTTTTATCAATTGCCTGCAATTATTTGAACCATAAAGTTATTCAGATCAGAAAATCCAGTAGAAACCCTTATATAACAATGCGTTGACGTCAAATGAAACGCTACTTTTTCCTATTTGCAAAGCGAATGCTCCAGGCCTTTAGGCTGAACGTGGAGATCAGTCGGGTGTACTTATTTGACATCCATCCCAGGCAGCCTTGCTGAGGGAAAGACACAGCCCAGAATGGGCACGCAGGGTCTACGACGTCAAAGCCTAAAATAGGAGCTGCTGCGCAAGAAGAAGCAAACAGGTAGCGGTGGGAGCGAGACACCCAGATCCTCAGCGCCTGGCACGGCAACAAGCAAAGCAGCAGCAGTAGTAGAAGGAGGAGAATCAGGGTCAAAGCAGGCCCCAGGATAACAGCCAGTCCCAGGGCCACCCTATAAAGCATCATCCCTTGGTGCAGCAACGACCGCTGGAATAAAAAAACGGACTCCTGAGAGTCCGTTTTCAATACTACGGTAGAAACAAGCGGCGCTTATTCAGCAGCGGCTTCTTCCTGAACTTCTGGACGATCCACCAGCTCCATGAATGCCATAGGAGCGTTGTCACCCTGACGGAAACCCATTTTCAGGATGCGGGTGTAGCCGCCGTTACGCTCTTGGTAACGTGGGCCAAAAACTTCAAACAGCTTGGTCACTGCATCGCGGTCGCGCAGACGGGCGAAAGCCAGACGACGGTTTGCCAAGGTTGGGTTTTTAGCCAAAGTGATCAGAGGCTCAACCACACGGCGCAGCTCTTTAGCTTTAGGCAGGGTGGTTTTGATGGCTTCGTGGGTCAGCAGGGACACGGACATGTTGCGGAACATGGCCAAACGGTGGCTGCTGGTACGATTCAGTTTACGTAGACCGTGACGGTGACGCATGATGATTTTCCTAAATAATGAATCTAATTGGCACGCCGCTGATGCGACATGCGTAAATCCGGTTCTTCTATCAGCTAAGCTGCGGACCAGATGGACAGCGCAAAACAATAGCACATTTTCAGCCGCCACTCACACTTTTTGTAGGTGTACAACACCCGAAAAAGTGTAAGCGGCGTCTAAGAAACGTCTGTCTTGCTGACTACTTATGGGCGCTCAAGACCCAGTGGTGGCCAGTTTTCGAGCTTCATGCCCAAAGTCAGACCACGTGCAGCCAACACTTCCTTGATTTCGTTCAAGGACTTGCGGCCCAGGTTTGGAGTCTTCAACAGTTCGTTTTCGGTACGCTGGATCAGATCGCCGATGTAGTAGATATTTTCGGCTTTCAGGCAGTTTGCGGAACGAACAGTCAGTTCCAGATCGTCGACAGGACGCAGCAACACAGGATCGATCTGTGGAGCGCCACGCACTGGAGCTTCGTAGGCATCGCCCACACCTTCCAGAGCAGCAAACACAGAGATCTGATCCATCAGGATGCGAGCGGACTGGCGCACGGCTTCCTCGGGCGAGATCACGCCGTTGGTTTCAATGTCCAGAACCAGCTTGTCCAGGTCAGTACGCTGTTCCACACGGGCGTTTTCGACCGCGTAGCTAACACGACGCACTGGGCTGTAAGACGCGTCCAGCACGATACGACCGATCGTGTGGGTGCGATCATCAGCCAGGGCGCGCACGTTACCAGGCACGTAGCCACGGCCTTGCTCAACCTTGATCTGCATTTCCAGCTTGCCGTCGTCGGTCAAGGTGGCAATCACATGATTGGGGTTGATGATTTCAACGTCGTGCGGCAATTCGATGTCGCTGGCCAAAACCTGGCCGGCGCCTTCCTTGCGCAGGATCAGGGTAACTTCTTCACGGCTGTGCAGCTTGAAGACCACGCCCTTCAGGTTCATCAAGATATCAACCACGTCCTCGCCCACGCCTGGCAGCGTGGAGTACTCGTGCACCACACCGGTAATCTGCACTTCAGTGGGTGCATAGCCAGTCATGGAGGACAGCAAGATACGACGCAGTGCGTTGCCCAGAGTGTGGCCGTAGCCGCGCTCGAAAGGCTCCATGATCACTTTGGCGTGATTTTTGCTGATCGGTTCAACTTCGATGGAACGGGGTTTCAAAAAACCTTGAGACATTCGATTTCCTTTTCAATACCCTCGGCTCGTTACACCGATAAGGCTGACGGAAACTGGCAAAGCCAGCGGGATAGTATCGCAAAGCCCACTTGCCGAAAACCGGGAAGTGGGCCTGCGATTACTGTATTGCGTAAGCGGTCTTCGCGTACAAAATTAACGCGAGTACAACTCAACAACCAGCGATTCGTTAACGTCTTGAGCGACGTCAGCGCGATCGGGAACTTGCTTGAACACGCCGGACAGCTTGGCAGCGTCCACTTCCACCCACTGAGGCAAACCAATGCCAGTGGCCAGATCCAGGGATTCCTTGATACGGCCTTGGGATTTAGCTTTTTCGCGGACGGCAACGACGTCACCAGCCTTGATCAGCATGGAAGCGATGTCAGCGGTGTGACCGTTGACTTCGATAGCACGGTGGTTAACCAGTTGGCGAGCTTCAGCACGTGTAGAGCCGAAACCCATGCGGTAAACCACGTTGTCCAGACGCGATTCCAGCAATTGAATCAGCGTTTCACCGGTGTTGCCACGGCGGCGGTCAGCTTCAACGTAGTATTTGCGGAATTGCTTTTCCAGCACACCGTACATGCGCTTGAGCTTTTGCTTTTCGCGCAGCTGCAGACCGAAGTCAGACGTACGAGCACCGGAGGTGCGGCCGTGCTGACCAGGACGCGATTCCAGTTTGCACTTGGAATCCAGCGAGCGACGGGCGCTCTTCAAAAACAGATCGGTACCCTCGCGACGCGAGAGTTTGCATTTTGGTCCAATATAACGAGCCACTTCGCTTCCCCTTAGATGCGACGACGCTTGGGCGGACGGCAGCCGTTATGCGGAACCGGTGTGATGTCTGCAATGCTGGTGATCTTGATACCCAGAGCATTCAGAGCACGCACAGACGATTCACGGCCTGGACCGGGGCCCTTGATGCGAACTTCAAGATTTTTAATACCGTATTCCATGGCAGTACGGCCGGCTGTTTCAGCGGCAACCTGCGCGGCAAACGGCGTGGATTTACGAGAGCCTTTAAAGCCCGCGCCACCCGACGTAGCCCAGGACAATGCGTTGCCCTGACGGTCAGTAATGGTGATGATCGTGTTGTTAAAAGAAGCGTGGACGTGAGCAATCCCGTCCGACACGCTTTTTTTGACTTTCTTGCGTGCGCGTGAAGCGCTGCTAGAAGCTTTGGCCATCTTCTATTCCTCGATTATTTCTTCAGGGACGCGGCGGCACGACGCGGACCTTTACGGGTGCGAGCGTTAGTGCGTGTACGTTGGCCGCGCACTGGCAGACCGCGACGATGACGCATGCCACGGTAAGTTCCCAAGTCAGCCAAACGCTTGATCGAGAGCTGAACTTCACGACGCAGGTCACCTTCTACAGTGAACAAGCCGATCTGTTCGCGAATGCGCTCGAGTTCCGCGTCGGTCAGATCTTTGACCTTCTTGGAGTATTCAATACCCGATGCTTCGCAAATCTTGCGAGCGCGGGTGCGACCGATGCCGAAAATCGCGGTAAGACCGATTTCGGCGTGTTGATGCGGCGGGATGTTAATGCCGGCAATACGGGCCATGGTTATTCCTTGTTAAATCGGTTGCGTTTCGGCAACTTAGCCTTGACGCTGCTTATGACGTGGATCGGTGCAGATGACACGCACCACGCCATGACGTTTAATGATTTTGCAGTTGCGGCAGATCCGCTTTACTGATGCCATTACCTTCATGGTTTGACTCCTAGTTTCCTGTAACCGGCCGCTTATTTGGAGCGGAACACAATTCGTGCTCGGGATAGATCATAGGGCGTGAGCTCCACAGTGACCTTATCGCCCGGCAGAATCCGGATATAGTGCATACGCATTTTGCCTGAAATGTATCCGAGCACTACGTGACCATTTTCCAGCTTGACGCGAAAAGTTGCGTTGGGAAGGTTCTCAAGAACCTGTCCCTGCATTTGAATGACGTCGTCCTTTGCCATTTTCGTGAATTACCGCATCGGCAAGCTCGAGCCTTTGAAGTTAGCCTTCTTGAGCAGCGAGTCGTATTGTTGTGACATGACATAGGCCTGGGCCTGCGCCATGAAGTCCATGGTTACTACAACAATAATCAGCAAGGATGTGCCGCCAAAATAGAACGGTACATTCCAGCGCATTTGCAAGAACTCTGGTACCAAACACACCAAGGTAATGTAGATCGCACCGGCCAAAGTCAGACGCATCAAGATCTTGTCGATATAACGCGCTGTCTGATCACCGGGACGAATCCCTGGTACGAAGGCTCCACTCTTTTTCAGGTTGTCTGCAGTTTCGCGGCTGTTGAACACCAGGGCCGTATAGAAAAAGCAGAACAAGATGATCAGCGCGGAGAACAAAGTAATGTAAAGCGGCTGACGCGGCGACAAAGCAGCCTCGATTTCACGCAACCAACCCAGACCGGGTGTGCTGGAGAACCAATTAGCAATTGTCGCTGGCAACAGAATGATGGACGAAGCGAAGATCGGAGGGATCACACCAGCCATGTTCAGTTTCAGCGGCAAATGCGAGCTTTGACCACCATAGATACGGTTACCTACTTGCCGTTTGGCGTAGTTGACCGTGATACGACGCTGACCACGCTCGACAAAGACGACGAAGTACGTGACGGCGGCTACTAAAACGAGGATAAACAGTGCCGATAGAATCGACATGGAATCCGTACGCACCAGATCAAGCATGCCGCCCAAAGCATTAGGCAGACCCGCTACGATACCGGCGAAGATCAGGATGGAAATACCATTACCCAATCCACGTTCAGTGATCTGTTCACCCAGCCACATGACGAACATGGTGCCAGTGACCAGTGTTACCACTGTCGTGAAGCGAAACAGCATCCCTGGGTCGATAACCAGACCGGGCTGCGATTCTAGAGCGATGGAAATCCCAACTCCCTGGAACAAAGCCAAAAAGACCGTTCCGTAACGGGTGTATTGCGTGATCTTGCGACGACCCGACTCACCCTCTTTCTTGATTGCTTCCAGCGTGGGCACCACAGCGGTCATCAATTGCATGATGATGGACGCAGAGATGTAGGGCATGATTCCCAGTGCGAACACTGAGAATCGCTCTAAAGCACCACCGGAGAACATGTTAAACAAACCCAGAATACCACTCTGGTTTTGAGTAAACAGTTCGGACAAGGCATCAGGATTGATGCCTGGTACCGGAATGTGCGTACCCAAGCGGTAGACAATCAGGGCGAGCAACAGGAAAACGAGACGACGTTTCAAATCGCCGTAGCGCGGACCCGACTTACTCTGTGCCTGAGCTTTTGCCACCGTGACCCCTTTTTATTCCAGCGAGCCGCCGGCTGCTTCGATCGCGGCGCGAGCGCCGGCCGTTGCATTAATGCCTTTCAGCGCAACTTTACGGGAAAGTTCACCGGACTTGATGACTTTAGCGTAACGCACCATTTGGCCAACCACGCCAGCCTGCTTCAGTGCCTGGACGTCGATAACTTCGGCATCCATTTTTTGCAGTTCGGACAGACGTACTTCTGCGTACAGGTGGTCGTCCAGGGTGGTGAAACCACGCTTGGGCAAACGACGTTGCAAAGGCATTTGACCGCCTTCGAAACCGACTTTATGAAAACCACCCGAGCGGGATTTCTGGCCTTTATGACCACGTCCGCCGGTTTTGCCCAAGCCGGAACCGACACCGCGACCAACACGACGTGCTGCGTGTTTGGCGCCAGCGGCGGGCTTGAGATTGTTCAATTGCAATTCAGACATCCCGATTCCTTTCAGGCTTCCGAGACCGTAACCAGATAATCCACCTTGCGGATCATCCCACGAACCTCAGGAGTATCAACCAATACACGGCTGGTGTTGACTCGGCGCAGACCCAGGCCGCGAACGGTGTCGCGATGGCTTTGCTTTGTGCCGATGACCGAACGCACCAACGTAACTTTGATTTGTTTCTGTGCCATGACTTACCCCAGAATTTCTTCAACTGTCTTGCCGCGCTTGGCAGCAATGTCAGCCGGTGTCGAGCAAGCACGCAAACCGTTCAATGTAGCGCGAACCATGTTGTATGGGTTGCTGGAACCCAGGCTCTTGGCTACGACGTTGCGCACGCCCATCACTTCGAAGATAGCGCGCATTGGGCCACCAGCGATAACGCCGGTACCTTCAGCGGCGGGCGAGATCAGAACGGTGGATGCACCGTGCTTACCAACAACAGTATGATGCAAAGTGCCGTTTTTCAGAGGCACTTTGATCAGACCGCGACGGGCCTGTTCCATTGCCTTTTGAACAGCAACGGGTACTTCGCGGGCTTTGCCCTTACCCATGCCGATACGACCATCGCCATCACCGACTACGGCCAGCGAAGCAAAGCTCATGGTGCGACCACCTTTAACGACTTTGCTGACGCGGTTAACCGCAATCATCTTTTCTTTCAGGCCGTCATCGCGCTCTTGCTCTGGAGCCTGTCTGCCTTGTGCTTTAGCCATTTGATAATTCCTTTAGAATTTCAAGCCGGCTTCACGCGCGGCCTCGGCCAGCGCTTTCACGCGGCCATGGTAACGGAAGCCCGAGCGGTCAAAAGCAACCGTCTCAATGCCCGCAGCCTTCGCCTTTTCGGCGACGCGCTTGCCAACCAGGCTGGCTGCCGCTACGTTGCTGCCAACGGCCAATTCTTTGCGAACGTCGGTCTCGACAGTGGAAGCACTGACCAGAACGCGGTCGCCTTCGGGCGAGATGATGCTCGCGTAAATATGCGTATTCGTGCGATGCACCGACAGGCGGTGTACGCGCAGTTCGGCGATCTTGCGGCGAGTAGCCACTGCACGACGCATACGGGATTGTTTCTTGTCCATGATTCGTCCTTGCCTGCGGGCTTATTTCTTCTTGGTTTCCTTGAGGATGACGCGTTCGCCGACGTAACGTACACCCTTGCCTTTGTAAGGCTCTGGTGGACGATAGCCACGAATTTCAGCGGCAACCTGACCAACCACCTGCTTGTTCGAACCCTTGATCACAACTTCTGTCGGAGTGGGGCACTCGGCTTTAACGCCTTCAGGCAGGTCGTGCACGATGTCGTGCGAGAAACCCAGTTGCAACTTCAAGGCATTACCCTGGACGGAGGCACGAAAGCCCACGCCAATCAGACTCAGCTTGCGCTCGAAACCGGCGCTCACGCCAACAACCATGTTGTTGACCAGTTGGCGCACGGTGCCGGACATTGCGTTTGCGTGACGAGTTTCGTTCGCAGCAGCAAAAGACAGCTGACCGTCTTGAAGTTCAATAGTGACGTCGCCAGTCAGAGGTTGAACCAAAGTGCCCAGAGGGCCTTTGACCGTGATCTGATCAGCGGCAATAGTCGTTTCTACGCCCTTGGGCAGGGAAACGGGATACTTAGCGATACGTGACATATGATGTTCTCCTTATGCCACGTAGCACAGCACTTCGCCACCGACGCCAGCTGCACGTGCTTTGCGATCGGTCATCACGCCGCGAGACGTAGACACGATGGCAACACCCAAGCCGTTCATGACTTGAGGGATATTTGTGCTGCCTTTGTAGATGCGCAGTCCAGGACGCGAAACGCGGTCGATGCGCTCGATGACTGGCTGGCCGGCATAGTATTTCAGGGTAACTTCCAGCTCTGGCTTGGCTGTTTCGCCAACGATGCGGAAATCTTCGATGTAGCCTTCGTCTTTCAGCACAGCAGCAATCGCTGCTTTCAGCTTCGAGGAGGGCATGCTGACCGATGTCTTGTTGACCATTTGCGCGTTGCGCACACGGGTCAACATATCGGCGATTGGATCGCTCATGCTCATATGTATTTCTCCTACCAGCTGGCCTTGGTCATACCGGGGATCTCGCCGCGCATTGCCATTTCGCGCACTTTATGGCGAGTCAAACCGAATTTCTTGAAAACACCACGAGGGCGACCGGTGATAACGCAACGGTTGCGTTGACGGGTCGGGTTCGCGTTGCGTGGCAATTGTTGCAACTGCAAACGAGCCTCGTAGCGTTCTTCGTCAGACTTGGACTGGTCGTCAATAGTCGCTTTCAGTGCTGCACGCTTGGCGGCGAATTTCTCAGCCAGCTTGGCGCGCTTGATGTCGCGATTGATGAGGGAAAGTTTAGCCACGTTGCGCCCCTTAGTTGCGGAACGGGAAGCTGAACGCGCTAAGCAGCGCCTTGGCCTCTTCGTCCGTCTTGGCAGAAGTAGTGATACTGATGTTCAGACCACGCACTGCGTCGATTTTGTCGTACTCGATTTCGGGGAAAATGATTTGCTCTTTAACCCCCATGTTGTAGTTGCCACGGCCGTCAAACGCACGACCCGACACACCACGGAAGTCACGAACGCGTGGCAGAGCCACAGCGACCAGACGATCCAGGAATTCGTACATGCGTTGACCGCGCAGGGTCACCATACAACCGATCGGGTAATCTTCGCGAATCTTAAAACCGGCAATAGCTTTGCGGGTTTTCGTGATAACGGGCTTCTGACCAGCAATTTTGGTCATGTCCGATACCGCGTTCTCGATAATCTTCTTGTCAGCAACCGCTTCCGAGACACCCATGTTCAGAGTGATCTTGGTGATGCGGGGTACTTCCATAATGCTCTTGTACTCGAACTGCTTTTGCAGATCGGCAACCACTTTTTCGCGGTAGAACTCTTGTAAACGTGCCATGTTATCCGCCCCTTAAGCCTTGGCGCCAACGGCTTTGCCGCTGGAACGATAAACACGCGTCTTCTGACCGTCGATCACCTGGATACCAACACGGTCGCCCTTGCCGGTTTCTGGGTTGAACAGTGCAACGTTCGAGATGTGGATAGGCATGGTCTTGTCGACGATACCACCCTGCGTGCCAGCCATAGGATTGGCTTTAACGTGTTTTTTGACTACGTTGATGCCTTCCACGATGACGTGGTCTGCATCGACGCGTTGCAGTACTGTGCCACGGCGTTTTTTATCACGGCCGGTCAGCACAATAACTTCGTCGCCTTTACGAATTTTTTGCATTTTTTCGCGCTCCTTACAGCACTTCGGGAGCCAAGGACACGATCTTCATGAACTTCTCGGTACGCAGTTCACGCGTAACGGGTCCGAAGATACGGGTGCCGATGGGTTCCAGCTTGGCATTGAGCAATACGGCGGCATTGCCACCGAAACGAATCAGCGAACCGTCTTTACGGCGCACGCCCTTAGCGGTACGAACCACTACAGCGTTGTAGATTTCGCCTTTTTTGACGCGTCCGCGCGGGGCCGCTTCTTTAACGGTAACTTTGATGATGTCACCAATTGCGGCATAACGGCGCTTCGAGCCGCCCAGCACCTTGATGCACATTACGGAACGCGCACCTGTGTTGTCGGCCACGTCCAGCGTGGTCTGCATTTGAATCATGATTTTTCCTGTTCCAACTTAATTGCAACGATCCAGCCAAAATGACTGGGTCACACAACCAGTTTTGGTCCCGTCAGATTCGGATCCAGCCAGTTCGATACCGTAAACCCGATCTCGATCTGGTCCGGCAAGCCGAACCCTAGGTTGAAATCTTGCGAGAGACAAAACGTTGTATTACCAACTTCAATCCGGATAGGCAACTACCAAGCCTCTCCGGTCAAAATAAAGAGGTAAGCCACATATACTAGCAAATAAGCCCCAGAAAAACAAGGATTTATTTGCTAAGGCCTTGGCGAGACGGCGTTTTCACGCAACAACTCGTCTAGCTGGGCACTATTGCTGACTCGTGTCACCCGACGCAAACCAATCCCCAGTTCCTGCAGGCTTTGTAGAAAGGCCGTCAACAAATGTCGGCCGCCAACCTCGGCCTGCAAAGTCTGGACACGCTCGTCGTCCAGAACGATGTATTTGAGCGCCATCATATGCAGCCACAGAATCGATTCAGGCTGCTCCAGAACACGGCGCAGACCAAACTGCACGCCCGAAGGACGCAATGCATCTACAAAAGCGACCGTTTCCACATCGTATTCGCTCAGACAATACGCATCCAATTCAATAATCAGACGTTGGGCCTTGTCCCCGGCCTTGGCCAAAACTTCAGCCGCCTGATCCGCAAAACCGGGCTTGATCACTGATGCCCAGGAGACGCGGATACTCAAGCTGCCCTCGTTATCGGCTAACCAGTCGCTTGCCAGCTTCATCGTACGCAAGTCACATTGCCACGACAAACCCAGACGCACCGCCACCGGAATGAACAAATAGGCAGGCAAACTGGCCTGTCCCGGTTGCTCGGGCAACAAATTCAAGGTTGCATCGTAAATCTGACCTGCCTTACCCCAAACTTCGACGCCAGGTTTCACATTCAATTCAATCCGACCTTGTTCCAGGCCGCGCTCAATACGTAAATGCCATTCCTGCTCGCCAATGGACGATCCCGCCTCGGAATGAGCCCCTTCGGACGGACGGTACTCCACCTCCTGGTGCCCTGCCCCTTCAGCACGCATCAAGGCATTGTCCAAGCGCGTCATCACGGCGCTAAGCGTATCCTGCCCTTCGTAGTTCGTCATTGCCATCGACCAGCGGCACAGACTGCCATCGGGCAGGGGCTGGCGCAGCTCCTGCAAGGCAGTACGCAGTTCCTGGGCAAAACCCATCACTTGAGGACCCATCTGGCCCTTGAGCAGCACGATAAAGTCGGAACCATTCAAGCGCGCCAGATTGCCCGCGTCCATACCATTTTTCTGCAATAGCTCCGTACAACGCTGAGTCACTAGTTTCAGCCAGGCATCCACCGCGTCACGAGACAAGGAGGTATTCAATGGCAACAAGTCCCGCTGACGGAACAACAGCACATGGCCGCCCTTTTCCTGTTGCAGCACCTGACGGAACATATTCACAAAGTACTTACGATTGGCCAGGCCCGTCACCGGGTCGCAGTTCAACTCCAGCTGCAACTGCTCGATTCGGGCATTTTGTTCCTGACTGCTGACACGGATGCGTTTTTGCACCGTACTTAAAGTATGTGTGACCGCTTCCAGTTCGGGAATCGTGCGCACTTTCTTGCGGCTGGGCACAGACTCGCTTTGATCCATCCTTTGCAGCTCGAACTGCACGTGTTCACGCAAAGCCCGGCGCAACCACGCCATGACCATCAATACAAACACGCCCCAGGCAATCCCGGCGCCCAGCACCAACAAGGTGACGCGCACAAAACTTTTCCACAAACTGGCGCGGGCGTACTCGTCGGCGGGGTTTACTTCGACCGTACCAATCTGGTTCCAGCCATTACTGACATGGGCCGAGGCCACAGGTACATCAATCGGCAAAGAATTGGCGAACCACGCAGGCGAAGATCCGCTGATCTGCGTTTCTTGCTGAGCACTCCGCTCCACCAAGATCGTGCCGGAGGTATCAACAAAACGAATACGCTCAAATTGCCCGGTATCGTACAAAGCAGCGATCAGCAGCTCTTGGGTCACCGGGTCCTGGTTGCTGGGCTGAGACAAGGTCAAGGCCAGCGACGTGGCCGCCGACTCACCTTGAGCCTGCAACTGACTGCTCAAATACTGTCTTGCCGAGTCGACACTGAACCACAGTGTGCCAATCAAGATAGCAAGAATCGCGCACGAGACACTTAGCAGGAGCTGTTTAAGTAAAGACATAACGCTTCCGTATACTCCATAAATTCCGCTCTAGCCCACCCAACAAGGGTGTCCTGAGATCTGTTTCTGATCGGGGCTCAAGCCCAGGGGCTGGCACATCATCAAGGAACAAACCCTTCCTTACGCATTTTTTCCAGTAAGCCCCGCCAGCGGCTGATGCTATCTACCGAACCCTTCTGAGCGTTACCCACATACACGCCTTGGGAATTGAAGCTGAACACCGGAGTCAAATCAGGACGCTGGCTGGCAGGGCGAATCGAACCGCTTAAATTATCCAGCAACAAAGGCTCGGACTGCGGTGTGGGGTAGTAGCCCAGCACCATGTGCGCAATACTCTGGCCGCCCACTTGTGCCCGTACATAAATCAATCTTAATTTTTCATTGGGTACACCCAGATGTAACAAGGAAAAATATTTGCCGATTACAAAATCCTCGCAATCGGCCGCCATCTTGCCCAAAGTTTCAATCGGTGTCGCCCAATAATCCAACTGCCCCCAGATATGAATATCCTCGCCAGCCATCGCATTCGCGTTCCAGAAATCATTAACGACATCCAGTTGGCGGCGCTCGCTTAAACCGCGGGCAGAGCCCAGGTTGGCTATCCACCGATCCACGGCAGTTCCAGCACGGGCTCCGAAACGGGAGACGGCAGTCTGGCGAATCTTGCTTGCCTCGAACTGCAAGGCTGGCACCGATAAAGGCAGCCACACAAAAACAAGCAGCGCCATCAACGCTAGCAGCGCAACCCTGGATCGAAGAAAAAGGCGTAGCCAGGCAAAAGACAAGAGCACGTCAATTCCAAATAAGCAAACCCTTATAACGGCCTTATAGCGTGCCTGTTTAGTAAACACTTGATAAACGGTATTTGACCGCTAAGGCCTGGGCAACAGCCCCCGCCTGATCCCTGTTGACATCCAAGCCGGTCAGACAAACAAATCATAGGCACAAATACAGCAGGAGGCTATTGGCAGAAACGACAGGCCAAATAAAACCCCACAAGCCCTTACGGACTTGCGGGGTTCAAGACGTTACTAACTACCGTAACGTTCAAAGAAGGCACAATTTAAAAATCGCTACTCTTTAAGGTGCCATCTTTCAGCGAATTAGCAATCTGAATTGCTTTTTCCGCATCAAAGTCGACATTTTCCAAAATGATCTTCTGGTCAACCTGGCTATTACCCTGAGTGCTGATACCGATTTCCATCTTGCCACTATCCGACTCTTTCACTGACAAGTACTTGCTCAGGTTGGCATCACTACCGTCGTAACCACTTAACAGATCGCTAATGTCCAGGGTGTCTTCACCAGCAACACCAAAGTCCATCACATGGTCTACAGCAGGCTTGGCAACATTGCCCTGGTCACCCGCATTCCACTGGAAGGTATCATTGCCGGCACCACCGAACAGGATGTCGTCACCAGCACCGCCGATCAATGTGTCGTTGCCGCCTTGACCATACAAGATGTCGTTACCGCTACCGCCATCCAGCGTGTCATTACCGCCACGAGTATCACCAGTCACATTGAAAGCTTCGTGATTTCCCTTGATGTAAGCGTACAAGTCCGTGTTGCTTGGAGCAGACCCATTCTTGAGCTCAAGGAACACCGCCAGCGCCTTCAAGCCGGCACCATCAGGCAGGTCAGCAGGACGACCACCTGGGATTTCATACCATGGCAATACATCACCATCGGTATTAATCGCATCACCAAAGATGATGTCGTTACCGTCACCACCCAATACGGTGTCATCGCCCACGTCCAGCAACTCGCTGCTGCTCGAACCACCCTGCAAGGCAGCCGCCAAGTCTTCAGCGGTATGCACGATGTCAGGTGTACCAGCAGGGCCGGATACCCAATCGCCATCGACTTGAACCCACTTGTTACCAGTAGACGGGGTGTTATCGAAAAACTGCAGGTAGTTTTCACTCACCCCACTGCCGATGCCAATACCATGAACGGCGCCAGTATTACTCAAAGCTACAAACGCCTCAATGGACTCTTCCATCGTTTTGTCATCGGTAGAGCTACCATCGCCCCGGACTCTGCCTGAGTTGTTGAGGTAATAAGTCGGGTTACCGTCAGTCAGGAAGTAAGTAAGATTTTCGAACTGGGCGCCGGACTGCTGTTTGGCACTTTGTTCGTTAAACCATGTCACGGCCTGGTTAAATGCTGCCTCGTAGTTGGTACCACCTCCTGCACTCAAACGGTTGAGTGCATTAATCAATGTCTGCACATTGGCTGAAGACAGATTATCCAACTTCACTGGCGAAGAGGCTGTGGTATCAAAATCAACCAAAACCACATTGACGATGCCATCGTGACCCTTCAAATCCTCGGCCAGATTCTTCAAAGCATTGATGGCCAACTGCATACGGGTCAAACCTGGAGTACCAGATGCGTATCCCATACTGCCAGACGTATCTACCACCAACGCAATGTTGTAGTTCTTGCCGGGCTCAACATTCGTAACTGTGCCACCGATATCCGCCAGAATAATGTCATCACCCTGACTACCTTGCAGCGTGCCACCACTGTTGTCGCCGTCATAGACCTCACCATGATGCAGCGTCAGGCTGACAGGAACCTGGACATCCTCAAAGTTTCCGTCCACCGCAACTACCTCGGCAGTCAGGTCCTTAGTGCCATCGGTTGTCACAGTCACCGAGCCTTTGCCATTCCTGTCCAGCGTTACCTCGTACGTTTGACCGTCGATTTCTACCGTTGCCGTCGGGAAGGTAGTCTCAAAGTCGTACTTGCTAGGATCAGGCGGATTCGAAGTCTCGATATCAAATACAACTTCGGATTCCATTCCTGGAATACTGGTTGCATCATCATTAACCACTTCTTTATAGGAAATGGAATGCACCAGATAATCATCGGTAGCTCCAGGGGCCGTGAACTCTGCTTTCGTAAAGTTTTGTCCACTACCTGGCTCAAAGGTATACGCCAAATCGACTTTGTCTGAACCGCCTGCCACCCGTTCGGTCTTGGTCACATCACCATTCGCGTCATAGTACGTAACCAAGGCTTGGGTGTTGGAACCACCACCAGAAATGATGGCCCAGCCAACTGAGTTACCAGCCGCATCAAAGAACTCAACCTTGGCTTTTTCAGAGTTGGCTCTCCAGGCAAACTGAACATCAAAGGATTTGACCTCATTGTTGAACTCAACCGTGAGCGTCTCACCATAGCCAAGCTCTTTATCGTCGCCATTTCCGGCCTGTCCAGACACACCAAACCCATCATGGTCCGTACCTGTCACTGTAGAGACATTAGTAGTCTGACCATTTTTATCTGTAGCCGTCACAGTAAAGCTGTCAGTATCGCCAACATTGCCCACATCAATGGTCGAAGTCTTGGTGACCGTTGCCTTAATGCTGACCGACGTTGGGTCAAAATCATCCACAATAACCGTACTTGCAGAATCCTGAGTGCCCACAGACAGATGCTCGAAGGCATCATTGGCATCCACCACACCCGTAATCTCTACCTGCAAGCCTTCATTGGGCTCTTTATAAACGTCATCTACCGTGTTAACCGTAAATTCAGTTTCAGAGGTTCCGCCCTGAATAGTCACACTATCCGGCAAGGTGCCTGTATCGCCTGCATTCGCGGCAGCGCCACTCCAATCAAGCGTCACATCAATACTTTGACCAGCAGGTACTGTGACTGCATTGCCCGCACCATCGACCAATTTAACGGTGTAATGTAGCTCGCCTCCTTCGGAAACCTGGGTATTGTCCACAGAGATAATCGCGAAAACTTCGCTCATATCCATCACGGTCGCACCAGCCTGGGCACTGCCATTGGTCGTGACATCATGCTCGTCGGTCGCCACCAGATCGAAGGTCTCCTGACCCTCATAGACACCATCCTGAATCGTCGGAACCGTCACATTCAGATCGGTCACGCCAGCAGGAACCGTCACATTACCCTGATCGTCAACCGTCAGCGTCTGGGTATTGCCATCGGCATCCACATACGTCACCACCATCTTGCCCAGGTCACCGGCCTCGGTCGGGTTCGTGCCCGTTGGCGTGATGCCCAGATTCAGCACCACATCCGCTTCAGTCGGATTGCTCAGCGTCACCGTGAACTGCGCATCACTGCCCTCGTCCACCACGCCACCGCCTGTCACCGACAGCGTTGGCTTGTCATTGTCAGGGTTAGGACCAGGGCCGCTGCCATCATCAACAATTGTGCCTGTACCTTCACCCTGGACTTTATCAACAGGGGTACCGTTCTGTGTCTCGCCTTCTTGCGTAACAGTCAAGGTGAAGTCTTCTTCACCTTCAAAAACATCATCGTCTTCAGTATCTACGGTTACTGTGACGTCAGTGACACCGGGAGGCAGTGTGAAACTGTATGTGCCATCACTATTTTGCGTGACAGGAACCGTATCACCATTAGGCAATTGCACAACTGGGGGCTGATCAAGAGCAATATCGCCATCGTCCGTGGAGCCATGTCCCAATTGCAGCGTAACCGTGGTCTCGTTATCGACTGGTTTACCAAAATTCACGCTGAAGGTACCCGAACCACCTTCGCTGATAACCGTATCGGACACAGTAATCGCAGGTACATCGTTATCTTCAACGGTAGTCGTTACCGGATCGCCGTACTCAACCTTCTCGTAGTTACCGCCCGTACTGCTTTCAATCCCCACATTTTCTGGGATATTGCCTTGCACTGTTCCATCATCAGGACGAGCTGGATACGTGACAGAACCGCTAGTCTGACCTTCTTTGATGATAATTTCCTGACCATTAGTCAGTTTAATCACCAGGTCTCCGCCCTGCGGGGGATTTTCAACTGTTGCGGTAATGGTGATGTCCTCACCTTCGACAACTGTCTCGGGGCCTTCCAGAGTAATTTTTGTAGCATCATCATCGTCCGTGATAGTGCTGCTGGATGTACTGCTCGTATCCAGATTCTCGTAGTTACCGCCCGTTGTGGTACTGATACCAATATCCTCTGGACGATCGCCTTGGGTGTAAGCATCATCTGGATACGGATTATCAACCACCACCCGGCCTTCCGTACTGCCAACCGGAATCGTAATAGTGCTGCCATTGGTCAGCGTGATGACCAGATCTTGCCCAGTAACTGGGTTGTCTACGCGCGCAATGATTTCAAATGGCTCACCTTCCGTGACTCGCTCTGGTGTTTCCAATGTCACTGTCGATGTACCAGCCACGAGCGTTGGGTCCGTCTCATCGCCACCACCGCCACCAAAACGAGGCAACTCTGTGCCCAACACGCCTGGTTTGGGATATTCCAGTGCCAATGGTCGGGTTGTCTCAACAATACTGACCAAACGCACAAAGCTACTGCCACCTTCTCCGCCACCAGTCAGTACCGCGGCAGTAGGATCTAGCTGCTCGAATGGGTCATTACCTGCTTCCAGTGCTGCCAATACGGCAGCAATCGCTGGGTCATCAGGATTGGTCAGGGCGGCCACAGCAGGATCAACATCCGTCTGGGCAACATCGTCACTAAGTAAAAATTCCCGATTATCGGAAATGGTCATAGGCGGCCCGCCCGGAATCTCGAGCTCGACAAATGCACCTGTTTCGGTAATGATCTCGGCGTTTACGGGAACACGCATTCCCTCTTTGACCGCTACTTTTGAGCCATCGCTGGTACGCATCCATGCTGTACCCTCAACGCGTGTCACTAAAACGGTATCCAGTGCCATAACTGTCTGATTCCTAAAAAAGACCGTCGCAACGCGACCATCTGAAATTGACTTTCTTTGGTATGAGAATAGCGAGTTGATCTGCTATGGGATATTGGCGCTGCCGCCAGTTCGCCGCTTTACTTGCGATTCTTGACGCAAGTTGACAATGCAGGACTGGACGGCTCAAACAGGCTTAGGAAATGCCGTGTACTTTTAGCGCCAACATTAAACGATCAGTTACACCAAGCTTTTCAAAAATAGCTTGGAGGTGGGCGCGCACTGTTCGTTCAGTGATGCCAAGATCCTGGGCAATCAACTGATTGGAATGCCCCAACGAGGCGCGTTGCGCCACCTCGATTTCACGGCTGGTCAAGTTGCTTTCCCAACCTGTGCGAATTGCCAAGTGACGAGTCACATCACTGAGCAGGCGATTTAGCAAAGACTCGCCCACCCACACCTGACCCGAGGCTACGTGCTCCAACGCTTGCTCCAGTAGAGCCGACGAGCTGTACGCGTGAATATAACCTCGGGCACCCAAGGCCAATACGGCTTGCCCCTCAGCGTCAACAGGCCTAGGGCTGGCGACCACTACCTTCATCCCTTTTACTGCTTGTGCCCATTGCGGGTCATTCCATAACGCAAGCGCACTGTCCATGACGACAAGCTCACGATGTTGCTGTTTCCACCGTAACAAATCCTCCATACCCCGCCCTCGGGCAGGCAAGTAGGTTACGGAATCCTGGTGACTCCAATGCTGCCATAAGGCCTCATCGTTCGTCAGAAATAAAACCGAATTTACTTGTCGCATACCGCTTTTCCCTTACTGGTAACACGAGCTAAACGCCATCAGCTCTGAGGCTGACGTGGGAGTATTGATCCTCTATCGTCAGCACTACTCCCCCCGTACAGGCCACCCCTGCCGCTTTAACGCTCTGTAAAAGCGTTGGAGCGGGCCCTGAGAATAGGTTTGAGTAAATACTGCATGACTGTGCGTTTACCCGTGAGGATATGAACCTCTGCCACCATGCCAGGCAAAATAGGCCGATTATCATCACCCACATAAACGGTGTCAGTGCGCACTTTCGCTATATAAAATGAATTACCCTTTTCATCGGTAATCGTATCGGCACTGGTTTGCTCCAGCACCCCAGCAAGACCGCCATAAATCGCAAAGTCATAGGCAGTAAACTTAACTTCAGCAGATTGACCCGGATGAAGAAATCCGATGTCACGCGGCTGGATACGCACCTCCAGCAACAAGGAGTCATCAGTTGGCACGATCTCCAAAATATCCTTGCCAGGTTGCACAACCCCTCCCACCGTATTCGCGGCAAGAGTTTTAATCGTTCCACGTACTGGCGAGCGCACTTCAGCCAATCGAACGCGATCCGCCAAGGCGCGTTGCCCTTGTTCTAAAGAAGCCAGTTTGGCGCGAGTTTCTGCCAGCTCTGTGCGAGCCTGATTGCGAAATGTAATTTCGACGTCACCAATCTTGTTTTGCGCCTCTTGTATAGAGGCCTCAATCCTGCTTATTTGCGCCGTAGCGGCTCGTTGCTCTCCGCAATAACGCGCTACATCGCGCTGCAAACGCAGCAAATCCACTTCAGAGACAGCACCGCTTTTCAGCAAAGGCCGCGTCATTCTCAATTCTTGCGATGTCAGGCCACAACTCGATGCCGCCTGATCCCGATTGGCCTGCGTTTCTCGTAGCTCTTGCTGACGTTGATGAAGTTGCTCCTGGGCGACAGAGATATTGGAGCGCAGCTCTTCTGTACGAGCTTGCCAGACGCGTCGCTCCATTTCAGCAAGATCCGGCGCCTTTTCCAAAACCTCGGCAGGCATATCTAAAGCTTGATCAGCCGCAATGGCCTCAAGCCGGGCAGCCTTGGCCAACAAAGACAAAGACTCTGCTTCGTTCTCACCCAAAGAAGACGATGCTCGCGTAGGATCAATGCGCAATAGCACTTCGCCCTGCTCAACCGATTGCCCGGGCCTGACAAGAATTTCCTCAACAACACCACCGTCCAGGCTTTGAACGATCTGCACCTGCCGAGAAGGCACCACCTTCCCTTCTCCACGCACAACCTCATCAATATTGGCCAAGCTTGCCCAAACAATCAGCACGCAAATTGCCAACAACGTCAACCAGATCAACAAACGCGAACCACGCACCTCTTGCTGGCGTGCCGTCCAAGCTGCATTTTTGAGAACACTTCTGCTGGGAGCAGGCCCAGCATCGGCCTTCAGCCTTGCCCGTATCCGGGAAAACAAACTTTTTTTCGTCATGTCGCGCTCCGGGCCTTGCCAATCTGCCCACTACGCAATGCTGTAATAACCTGCTCCTTGGGACCATCGGCCACAATTCGCCCCATATCCATGACAATCACACGATCGACCAAGTCCAGCAGGGCTGTACGATGCGTAACCAACACCACCGTCTTGCCCTCACATTCAGTGAGCAAACTATTGCGCAAAGCAGACTCACTTTGATTATCCATGTTGCTACTGGGCTCATCGAGCAACAGAATAGAGGGATTTCCCATCAAGGCCCGGGCCACTGCAACCGCTTGACGTTGACCACCAGAGAGCGAATCACCACGCTCACCAATTATCATGTCGTAACCATCTGGATGCCGACGAGCAAAATCATCCACACCTGCCAACTTGGCGGCAGCCAACATCTGGTCATCCGTAACGTAGGGTGAACCCATGGTCAGATTATGTTTCAGGGTGCCATAAAACAGCATCGGATCTTGTGAGACATACCCCATAGAGCGACGTACATCCGCCGGGTCAATCTGCTGATTATCGATACCTTCTAACACGATCGTGCCCGACGTCGGTTTATACAAACCCAGAATCAGCTTGGACAAAGTGGTCTTACCCGAACCTATACGCCCGATAATGGCCACTTTTTCCCCTGCCTTGAGCGAAAAGCTGAGCTGATTGAGCACATTCTGCGTTGCACCGGGATAAGCAAAACTAACACCACGGAACTCGATGGCACCTTCGAGATAAGGCCGAGGCACAAAATTGCGATCATCAGGATGTTCGATCGGTAGCTCCATATACATACCGATTGAATCCAGGGACGTACGCGCATTCTGATACTGCATCATCAGCCCGGCTACTTGCCCCAATGGAGCAAGACAACGGCCAGCAATCATGGAGGAGGCAATAATGCCCCCCATCGACAACTGCGCGTCCTGAATCAGATATACCCCGATAATAATTACGCAAATCGTGACCATTTGGGTCAACATCTGCACGGTGCTTACCGTTACCGCCGAAGTCATCTTGATTCTGGCCCCTTGTCGAGCCAGATACTCTGTGGACTGCTCCCAAGCTCGCTGAGCATTGCTCTGCGCATTCAGCACCTTCAAGGTCTCAAGCCCGGCCAAGGATTCCACCAAGCCGGCATTTCGCTGCGCAGCCGCTTGAAATGTTTGCTTGGTCAGCCGCTCCATCCGAGCCTGGGCAAACCAGGACACGACAAGAACAATCACGATAGCCACGACCGGCGGTATTACCATCCAGGGTGATATCCAGGCCAGCACGGCAAGAAACAGGAAGACAAACGGCAAATCGACCAGCGTCGTAAGACTGGCCGATGCAATAAAGTCGCGCACAGACTCAAACGAGCGTAAGTTAGCGGCAAAAGAGCCCACCGAAGGCGGTCGATTCTCCATGCGCAAATCCAACACCCGCTCCATGATGCGTGCGGATAACTGAACATCCACCCGCTTGCTGGCCGCATCAACCACATACGCACGTACGCTGGTCAATATAAGGTTCAGCACCAGCACCAAACCTATCCCTATAGACAGCACCCACAAGGTTTCTATTGCATTGTTAGGCACCACCCGGTCATACACATTCATGGTGTATAGGGGGATAGCCAAGGCAAACACGTTGATCAGAAATGCCGCTCCGAGCGCATCCCGATATAACTTCCAGTTCTGCGATACGGTCGCCCAGAACCAATGCTTACCTTTCAGGGGTGTTATGCCCTCTGTTGCTCGTACCTCGACCCGAAAGTCAGGTTGTATGATCGCGAGCAAACCAGAATACAGCTCCTGCAATTGCTCCAGATCAATTTCACTGGGGCTGCCGCTTTCTGGAAAATGCACAAGGACACGATCACCCTCGTAGCCCAACAAAACACAAGCCCGGCTATCGTTCAGCAGCAAAATGGCTGGCAACAGATTGGGATTGAGCTCCTCAAACGAGCGGCGCCAGATACGCGAGGTGCAATGCCCACGCGCTGCAGCCCGACTCAAAAGAGCGGGCGTCAAACGCCCTTTCTGCAAGGGCAGACCAGTGGACAAATGCTGAGCCGTACATGGATTGCCGTGAATACGGGTAATCTCTACCAAACAATTCAGTAAGGGGTCATCATGGGTCAGATGAGGCGGAATACTGAATGTCTCGCTCTGTGGTGTTGGATTTTCAGATGAGTGGTTCGTCGTCATTAATCAAATCCAGCGAATCTCGCAGGCGCTGACGGGTTTGTTTGCGCTCGTTTAATTTAGCCAAGGCCTCAGGGGGCAAATCAGTCATGCGAAGAACACCGTTCGCAATCAAGGCGTCAATCAAGTCTTCCAGGACCCGAATAAAACTGGCATCCGAGACTGACAGCTCTTGTTTGTAGCCTTCTTCTTCTGGACTCATATCGCCCCCCTAACCTTCAAATACGCTCAGACAAAACCAACTAGTTCAGCCCCGCTGTTTTTTCACGCAAGACCGGTGGGGCCATATCGTCACGATAGTCAACGGTTACCGGAGTCAAATTGCTGGTATCCGGCACAGGTGTCATGCATGCTTGAAAGGCCTCTTCCGGGAAATCCAGTTTGGCTGCTTCGTCAGGTTGCTCCGAGTAGGGCTGCGCCAAACCAACCGCTGATACCAGACGGTGCGACAGCATCAGCCAGCTGTACTCGGCCTGTTGCAGATCATAGGTGGCATTGGCCAACGCACGACGGGCATCAAACAATTCGTTTTCAGTATCCAACAAGTCCAGCAAAGAACGCTGGCCAATCTGGAATTGCTGCATATAGGCCACACGAACTTTAGACGTAGCCAGCTCATGTTGTTGCAGGAAAGGTAACTGAGCGCGCAAACGTTGAATGTTATTCCACGCCACGGACAAGTCCTGTTGCACGTTACGGCATGTATAGTCACGAACGTCCCGCGCAGCATATTGCTGGGCAGTAGTCTGGCGGATGCGTGCCATATCTGCCCCACCACGGAACAGGTTATAGGACAGCACTAACTGCACATTAGAGTTTTGGGCATCACGGTAAGACGATCCGGGCGGATCATTTTTGTCTTTACCTGTTGCCGCACGGAACTCCAGTTTGGGGGACATACGCCCTTGAGCCACATGCTTGCCATACTCAGCCGCTTGATACAGAGCCTGTTTAGCCAAGATGGAAGGACTGTTGCGCAAAGACGGCAAAAAATCGCTGGTTTTCGTGGGCAGGGATTCGCTCAAGGAAGGAGCGGGCTGCAACACTTCGGGAGCCGCCACCCCAACGATACGACGATAACGCTGCAAAACGTCATTCAAGTTCCCGGACTCGGTCATAACGTTACTTTGAGCCAAAGACTGGCGGCCATATGCCTGTTCCAAATCGACACCACGCCCGACACCAGAGTTGGAACGCTCCTCGATCTGCTTGAGAATATTCAGGTGCAGATTGTAATTTTCACGCGCCAGCCTTTCCATTTCGCGGTAACGCAGTACGTCAATATGAGCATTCGCCGCCTCCAGCGCCAAAGAGTCTACGGAAGCCAATAAATCATAGTATGTGGCCAATTTCTCGTAGCCCAACTGGCGCACTTGATTAATTGACGAGAAACCATCAAAAATCAACTGACGTAACTGCAGGCTATAGCCACTGCGAGACCAGTTCACTGACGATGCACTGGACGTGCTGCCGCGCCACTCCCGACCTACCCATCCTTCAGCATTGACCTCGGGCAATAACGCGCCACGGCTGACATTTTGCCCTTCCAACGCAGACTGAAAGTCTTGGAAGCGGGCACCAAGTTCAGGGTTAGACATAATTGCCCGCTCGATACTGTCTTTAAAGCTCAAGCTGTTTTCCTGCGCCTGAACTGGCTGAGCCAGTACAAGAGCTGTCAGCAGCGAGCTTACCGTTAGAGTTTTTTTACCACGCACGTCGGCCTCCGTAAGATCCTGTGCTGCGCCCACAACGGAGAACATCACCTCAGCGTTGTAACGCATTGCCAGATCAAATTTAAGTACAAAAATGAAAGAAGAATGGGTTCGGTGTGCCGCCTAAACAAAGCGAATGAAACACCACCCGAGGGCCCAACACCTATGTATTGCACATGGGCTTTACATCTAAGGCTGGTAAATACATCGCCAGCCGCAGCAGTATGTTCATAATGGACCGGGGCAAGACAAGGCGGAGCTACAGGCTTCTGGCCTGTATTCTTGGAGCATAACCTTGTGTCTAATTGTGACTTTTTACACGATGACACTCTATATTCATCACACAAATCACGGGACAAATTGTATCTTAGATTACAAGGGCTTTCGTCGATGACAATGTTAAAAATGATAAATAGCCTGTGACAAAAAGGGCAACAAAACTCTGAAATTAAACGATTTTAAGAAGTTAGGGGCTTAACAAGTAATAGCGGTATCCTGCCCGACTTCTAGACTACTCCGTAAGAATCTACAAAAATCTTTCACTTTAATAAGCATTTAGGTTACATCAATAGCCAACAAAATTTTTAACATGCAATAAAAATAATTTTCTTGTCATACATCTCGTTAACCTGCTTATTGTAAATGCCACATTTGTAACTTTTACTTATGACACTGTAATGACCTCTGTCCGCCACATCAAGCAGTATCTAAAAAGAAATTAACAATCAAAAACTTATAACAATCATTGAGTTTCCTGCTGTGCGTAACAGGTACAGTCGACGCGCAACCAACTCCATCTTGTAGCTAGGCCACTCTCAATCTACAAACGAGAAAGCGGGCTGATAAACAGCCCGCTTTTGCGGTGTGCCTCGCAGGCGCTGGCCATCGGACTAGGTTTGACCCTGATACAGTGGAATGCCGATATCGTCCTGCTGACGCGAGATCACCATTTCAACTATGTAACTTTGCAGCAAGTGATCCGTGAGCTTGGCCAAGGCGCCACACTTCTGATCAGTAATGCTGACCTGATCTACCCAGGTCCTCAAGGCCTACTCACTCCGGAAACAGGCGAGTTATTGCAGGCAGTATTAGCCTGTATCCCTGGGGCGCAGGTTGAAATTCTGGGTAAGCCGCAAGCAATGTGTTTAGGGAAGGCTTGCCACGTCCGGGCTTGCCCATTAAGCATGTCACCGATGCATTCAATACCATCAGCCTAGGATTGCCTATCTATTGGTCGGCCTACCCCCACGCGCCGATCCGCCTGACGGATCAAGGCGACCGCCTTGGCTAAAACGACGGGATCAAGCACCGACTCTGTTTCTTGCAAGGCTTGAATATTGCTGTGAAAGATCTTGCTCACAACCCGATCAATTGAGTCACTCGACTCCAGATCCTCTGAATGTACTAGACGGGTTACACCATTTGCTGGGCCAGCGAGATTTTCAATTGCTGAAAACCTGTTGCACCCAGCAGTTTGCAAAATCCGACGACGCTTCCCTCGCTGCATTGTGTGCGTTCAGCCACTTCACTGACCGACATATGGACCACGTCTGCTGGGTAGTTAATGACAAACTCACCAATGCGCTGCGAAGCCGCCCCCATGGTCGGTAACAAACTCCGAATCCGCGCCAGCATGGCCTGAGGAGTGCTGCGAGGAGACTCTGCCTCGGGTGGGCTACGGCGTGTACGTTTCGTGGTGACCATGACAGGAATTGGATTTCAGACAGGAGAGTTTTACTATGAGTCAAAGACGGCCATACAGGATGATCCTGCTATTTTAACGAGCCGACATGACAGTAGGAGCATAAGCCAGATGATAAACGGCATATGTTCATTAAGCACTCACGACTGGCCCTGCCCCTTCGGTGTCCTGCATTCGATATCTACACAGTCCACTCTGGAGAAAAGCACATGTATCAACATCTGGCCCTCTATATCAATGGCCAATTCCTGGACGGGCAAGGTCGCCAGACCCAGGCTGTCATCAACCCTGCCAGTGGCAGCACCTTGGGCCAACTGCCGCTGGCATCCCAGGCAGATCTGGATGCCGCTCTGGATGCCGCCCAAGCCGCGTTCAAAAGCTGGCGCCATAGCTCGCCCATGGATCGCAGTGCGATTCTGCGCAAGGTCGCGGAACTGTCGCGTGAACGCGCCCAGGAAATTGGCCGCAATCTGACACTGGACCAAGGCAAGCCCTTGGCCGAGGCGGTAGGCGAAATCCTGTCCTGCGCTGACCATGCAGATTGGCACGCCGAGGAATGCCGCCGTATTTATGGCCGCGTCATCCCCGCCCGCAACCCCAACGTGCAGCAAATGGTATTGCGTGAGCCCATTGGGGTCTGCGCCGCCTTTACACCCTGGAATTTCCCCTATAACCAAGCCATTCGTAAAATCTGCGCGGCTATTGGTGCTGGCTGCACCATCATTCTGAAAGGTCCCGAGGACTCTCCCAGCGCCGTCATGGCCATTGCCCAAGCCTTCCACGATGCCGGCCTGCCGCCCGGTGTGCTGAACATTGTCTGGGGTGTGCCACAGGAAGTGTCGGACTACCTGATCCGTTCGCCCATCGTACGTAAAGTCTCCTTTACCGGATCTGTGCCTGTAGGCAAGCAACTGGCTGCACTAGCCGGTGCTCATATGAAGCGCATCACCATGGAATTGGGCGGTCACTCGCCCGTACTGGTCTTGCCAGATGCCGATGTAGCCCGGGCTGCTCGTCAGTTGGCTCGTTTCAAGATTCGTAACGCAGGCCAAGTTTGCATTTCGCCCACCCGTTTTTATATCCACAACGATATTTACACGGCGTTTGTGGACCGCTTCACCGAAGAACTGGCCAATGTAAAAGTAGGTGATGGTCTGGACCCGGATACGCAGATGGGCCCCTTGGCTCACGAGCGCCGCCTGCCCATGATGCAAAAGTTTGTCGACAACGCCCGTTCTCTGGGCGGCAAAGTGTTGTTGGGCGGTGAGCAGATCAAGCGCGACGGCTTCTTTTTCTCGCCCACGGTGCTGACGGATTTACCTGATGATGCCCTGGTCATGACCGAGGAGCCCTTCGGCCCCATCGCCCCCTTGACTCGCTACAGCGATCTGGACGATGCCATCGCCCGTGCCAACAGCCTACCCTACGGTTTGTCGGCCTATGCCTTCACGCAATCCTTGCAAGACGCGCATCGACTGGGTACCGAGCTAGAGTCTGGTATGGTCAATATCAACCACTTTGGCAGCTCTTTGCCTGAGACTCCCTTTGGCGGCGTCAAGGACAGCGGCATAGGGAGCGAAGGGGGTGCTGAAACCTTTGACGGATACTTAGTCACCAAATTTGTGACCCAGATCTAAGACTGGCCCCTGGCCTCGCTTTGCGGGGCTAGGGTGAACCCCTACTGTACTAACTACGCATTCCCGTTACATTATTCAAACACTCGTTTGAAATTAGGAAACAACGGTGAAACGCTCTGATCGGACACAGTCCGCCATTCTCGATGCAGCCGAACATCTTTTCGCGCTGTATGGACACGAAAACACCTCCATGCGCCAAATTACGGCGCAGGCCAAGGTCAACCTGTCTGCCGTCAATTATCACTTTGGCAGTAAAGACGGACTGACGCAGGCTGTGTTCCAACGCCGCCTGAACAGCATCAATCAAGAGCGCCTGGAAAAGCTGGCTTTGTATCGCCAGCAAGCTGGTGAAGGTCCGTTGAAAGCCTCACAAGTGGTGGATGCTTTTTTTGGGCCACTGATCCGCCTGGCGGGTTCTGGCAAAGGCACACCACGCTCGTTTATTCCTTTGCCAGGGCAGGACCGCCCAGCACCGCAAGATTTCATCCAATCCATTTGTTGGGACGAACAAGTCGCCATCTTCCTGCCATTCAAGCAGGCTTTACATGAAGCCCTGCCTACCGTGCCTGAAGAAGAAATCATCTGGCGATTCCATTTCATGCTGGGTGCCACGTCTTACGCATTAATGGGCACCCAATCACTGCGTCGGGCCTTGCAATTACCCCTTAGCGACAGCCCGGAAAGTGAGCAACAACTGCAAGACCGCTTGATGAGTTTCCTGCTGGGTGGATTACGAGCGCCTTTACCCGCCAGCACCTGAGTTGCCCAGCCTGACTGACCGTGAGGGCCGTCAGGCCAAGCCGAAGGCGCTGCGTGGGGGCACCCTTCTTTTTTTTCTGAGCTAGTCCGGAGTTGCTATGTTTGTGACCTTGCTATTGATAGTGCTAGTGCTTGGCTGCGTCTACGTTCTCAAAAACCGGAATCTACGTACCAAGTGGCTAAGCCGACCAATTTACCGCGCTTTTTCCAGCGTTCTGCCTGCCATGTCCCAAACCGAGCGCGATGCGCTGGAAGCAGGTACGGTCTGGTGGGAAAGTGAGCTGTTTCGCGGCAAACCCAACTGGAATACCCTGAGCTCTTATCCAGCCTACCGGCTGACTGATGAAGAGCGCAAGTTCCTGGACAATGAAGTCAATGTGGCTTGCGCCATGATTGACGACTGGCAAGTCAGCCAGGAAGACTTCGACATGCCTGCCGAGGTCTGGAATTACCTGAAAGAAAACCGCTTCTTCAGCCTGATTATTCCCAAGGAATACGGTGGTCGCGGTTTTTCGGCGCAAGCGCACTCGGCGGTTGTAGCCAAGCTGTCCACCCGGAACTCAGCCTTGTCCGTGTCGGTGATGGTACCCAACTCGCTGGGCCCGGCAGAATTGCTGCTGCACTACGGTACTGACGAGCAGAAACAACACTATCTGCCCCGCCTGGCTGATGGCCGTGACATTCCCGCTTTCGCACTGACCAGCCCTTGGGCTGGTTCCGATGCCGCCTCCATTCCTGACGTAGGAATTGTCTGCAAAGGCGAATGGGAAGGTCAGGAAGTGCTGGGCATGCGCGTCACCTGGGACAAACGCTACATCACCCTGGCTCCGGTGTGCACCTTGTTGGGTCTGGCCTTCCGCCTTTATGACCCGGACGGTTTGTTGGGTGGCGAAAAAGACATAGGCATTACCTGCGCCTTGGTACCAAGCGACCACCCCGGCGTGGACACTGGCCGTCGTCACTTCCCCTTGAACGCCATGTTCATGAATGGCCCCACCCGTGGCAAAGATGTATTCATGCCGCTGGAATTCATCATTGGTGGCCCCGACATGGCCGGCCAAGGCTGGCGCATGTTGATGGAATGTCTGGCAGCCGGCCGCTCCATCTCCCTGCCCTCCTCCTTTACCGGCATGGCCAAGCTGACCAGCCGCGCCGTGGGCGGTTACTCCGCTGTACGTACCCAATTTCGCAGCGCCATCAGCAAGTTTGAAGGTGTGGAAGAAGCACTGGCTCGCATTGCTGGCCATACCTATGCCATGGATGCCGCCCGCACCATGACGGCTGCTGCCGTGGACCTGGGCGAGAAACCTTCCGTAGTCTCGGCCATCGTCAAATACCACGTGACTGAACGTGGGCGCATTGTAGTGAACGACGGTATGGACGTGATTGGTGGTAAAGGTATTTGCCTTGGCCCATCAAACTTCCTGGGCCGTGCTTACCAACAGATCCCCGTCGGTATTACGGTGGAAGGCGCCAATATTCTGACGCGCAGCCTGATCATCTTCGGTCAAGGCGCCATCCGTTGCCATCCTTTCATCCTTGAAGAGATGACAGCCGCCCTGGACCCTGATCGTGAAGCCGGTTTGCATAAATTTGACCAGGCTTTCTGGGCGCACATCCGCTACACACTGGCCAATACAGGCCGCTCCTTCTGGTTGGGTCTGGGTGGCTGGCGCTTGCTCAGTGGCCCCACCGGCACCTCCAAGGCCATGCATACCTATTACAGCCAGGCCAGCCGCTACAGTGCCGCTTTCTCCTTGCTGGCTGACGCCTCCATGCTGGTTCTGGGCGGCTCCCTGAAAATGCGTGAGCGTCTGTCCTCCCGTCTGGGGGACGTGCTCTCCGAACTGTACATGTTGAGTGCCGTGCTCAAGCGTTACCAGGACGAAGGTCGCCAGCAGGAAGATGCTCCTCTAGCGCACTGGGCGGCTCAAGATGCCTTGATGCGCGCTCAACACGCTCTGGACAAGGTACTGGAAAACTTCCCGAACCGTCCTTTGGCGGCCGTGCTGCGCTTCCTGGTTTTCCCTCTGGGTATGCGCCGTCTGGGTCCGGATGACAAGCTGGATCACACCGTTGCCAAACTGCTAACCAAGCCCGGTGCTACTCGTGATCGCCTGACGTATGACACCTACTTGCCTGAGGACGATATGGAACCCGTCGGCGCGATTGAAGCTGCCTTGCTGGCGACGCTGAACACTCGCGATATTGACGCCAAAATCCGTCAGTTCGAGAAAAGTGGTCAATTGCAGGACAACCCCAAAGCCAACGTGCGCGATCTGGCCGAAGCCGTCTTCCAGGCCGGTGGCATCACCGCTCAGGAATACGAACAAATTCAGGCTCGGGACATCGTACGTGACCGCGTTATTGCTGTAGATGATTTCCCCTTCGATCTGCGTCGGGAAAATCCCGCCGCTGAAGCTGCCAGTGGGAGCCAGGCATGAGTTTTCAACCGGTCTATATTATTGACGGTGCACGCAGCCCGTTTCTGAAAGCGCGTAATGCGCCCGGCCCTTTCTCCGCTGGAGATCTGGCCGTGCAAACCGGACGCGAGCTGCTGCTGCGCCAACCCTTTGAGGCCCCGCAGCTCAGCGAGGTCATTCTGGGCTGCGCCGCCCCCTCGCCCGATGAAACCAATATTGGCCGGGTTTTGGGGCTGCGTCTGGGCACAGGTCACAAAGTGCCCGGCTGGACGGTCATGCGAAACTGCGCCTCGGGCATGCAGGCGCTGGACTCTGGCGTACAGGCCATTCAAACCGGCCGTTCGGATCTGGTGCTGGCCGGTGGCGTCGATGCGCTGTCTCACGCCCCCATCCTGTTCAGCGATGACATGGTGCGCTGGCTGGCCACCTGGGGCAAGGCCCGCAGTGTAGGCGCACGCCTGAAAGCCCTGCGCAGTCTACGCCTGTCCTACTTGAAACCTGTCATCGGCCTGCTCAAAGGGTTGACCGATCCCGTGGTCGGTTTGTCCATGGGCCAGACCGCTGAAAATCTGGCACACGAGTTTGGCATTACCCGTCAGGACATGGACGAATTTGCGGCCCGCAGCCATCGCCTGGCACTGCGCGCACAGCAAGAAAACGCGTTTGAGGAAATCGTGCCGCTTAGCGACACGCGCGGGAATAACTACCCGCAAGATGATGGCGTACGCGAAGACTCCAACCCCGAAAAACTGGCCAAGCTGCGCCCAGTCTTTGACCCGCCCTGGGGCAATATCACAGCCGGCAACAGCTCGCAGGTCACTGACGGCGCAGCCCTGCTGATTCTGGCCAGCGAAGCTGCCGTCAAGGAACATCAGCTCAAGCCCATTGGCCGCATTGTGGATGCACAATGGGCCGGCCTGGACCCAGCCACCATGGGCCTGGGCCCCGTTTTTGCCGCAACGCCTATTTTGGAGCGCAACCGTCTTGCCTTAAATGGCCCGGATTTGTGGGAAATCAACGAGGCCTTTGCAGCACAAGTCCTAGCATGTCGTGCTGCATGGGACGACCAGGAGTGGTGCCAAAAACACCTGGATCGTGATGCGTTGGGACTGCTGGATATGGACAAGCTCAATGTGGACGGCGGCGCCATTGCGATCGGCCACCCAGTGGGTGCCTCCGGCGCCCGAATTGTGCTGCATTGCTTGAACGCCCTGCGTCGTCGCAACCTGCGCCTAGGCATGGCCGCTATTTGTATTGGCGGCGGTCAAGGCGGCGCCATGCTGATCGAATCGCTGCAAGGAACTGAATCATGATGCCCGTCGCTACCTTGGATCTGCAAAACTTCACGCTGTACACGGACGATCAGCATATTGCCTGGCTGAAAATCGATTGTGTGGGCAGTTCAGTCAACCGACTCTCGGCAGCGGTTCTACAGGAACTGAATCAGGCGCTGGACTACCTGGGCAGCCATCCTCCTAAAGCACTGATCATTTACTCCGGCAAAGCAACCGGTTTTATTGCCGGTGCCGATATCGATGAGTTCTCCGAACACGGTAACAACCCAGAGAAAGGGCTGGCACTAGTCACACGGGGCTGGACCGTATTCAACAAGCTAGCGAAACAAAGCTACCCCACACTGGCCTTGGTACAAGGCCACTGCTTGGGCGGTGGTCTGGAACTGGCCCTGGCCTGCCGCTACTGCTTGGCGGTGGAGCAGAAAGACACACGACTGGCTCTGCCCGAAGTGATGCTGGGTATTTTCCCCGGCTGGGGCGGCATGTTGCGCCTGCCTGAATATATAGGCCCTGCCGCTGCCATGGACTTGATGCTCAGTGGCAAAAGCGTGGATGCCCGCAAGGCCGCCCGTCTAGGCATGGTCGATGCTTGCGTCCCTGTCCGTCTGGCCAAGCAAGCCGCCGTCAAGCAAGTACTCAGTGGCAAGAAGCCACGTCGTGCCAAAGGTCTGCCACGCTTGATGAATACCAAGCTGCTGCGCCCCCTGGTGGCTGGCCAAGTACGCAAGCAGTTGGAAAAGCGCGATCCGTATCAACACTATCAGGCCCCTCGCGCCATTTTGGAGATCTGGGAAAAACACAACGGCAACGCCTTGAAAGCTCCCGAGCTGATCGAGCAAATCACCCGCTCCAACACCGCGGCCAATCTGCTGCGTGTATTCCATCTGCAAGAGCGTCTGAAAAGCGTGGGCAAACACTCATCGACGCAAGAAATCAGCCATATCCATGTGGTTGGCGCCGGTGTCATGGGAGGCGATATTGCTGCCGTATGTGCATTGAAAGGCATGCGTGTGACCCTGCAGGATCAGGACCGCAAACGTATCGCCCAAGCTCAAGGTCGTGCCGCCAAGCTGTTTCAGCGTCGCCTGAAAGACCGCAGGCTGGTACAAGCCGCACTGGATCGATTGATCCCGGACCCGGACGGCCACGGCATCCCTTCGGCAGATCTGGTCCTGGAAGCGATCTTCGAGAACGCCGATGCCAAACGCAGCCTGTACACCACCATTGAGCCTATGCTAAAGCCCGGTGCCGTGCTGGCGACCAATACCTCCAGCCTGCCACTGTCCGAACTCAGCCTGAACCTGATCAATCCGCAACGGTTGGTCGGCATTCACTTCTTTAACCCGGTCTCTCGTATGCCATTGGTTGAAGTGGTGGAAAGCGAACTCCTGGACCCGGACGTACGCAGCGTCGCCTATGCCTTTGTCAACCAGATTGGCAAGCTGCCCCTGCCCGTTAAAGACAGCCCCGGCTTTCTGGTCAATGCCGTCCTGGCTCCCTATATGTTGGAAGCCATGCGCTGCGTGGATGAAGGACTGGACCCGGCCACCGTAGACAAAGCCATGCTGCAATTCGGCATGCCCATGGGCCCGCTTGAATTGGCCGATACCGTGGGCCTGGATATTGCCCGTGATGCAGGCGCGCAACTTAGCCAGCAGGCGGCTATGCCAGCCTGCCTGAAAACTCATCTGGAGCGTCAGGAACTGGGCCGTAAAACTGGCCAGGGTTTCTACACCTGGAAAGATTGCAAAGCCCAAAAATCTCCTGCGGGAACAGTCCCAAGCGGTCTGGCTGATCGCTTGATCAAACCACTGATCGAGCAGACCGAACAGCAGGTTCGCATCGGGGTTGTGCAGGACGACGATCTGGCCGATGCAGGTGTCATTTTCGGCACCGGCTTTGCCCCATTCAGAGGGGGTCCTCTGCACTACAAAGCAACACAAAAACAACGCAATTAGTTCGGATTGGCACAAACACCTATACGCCGATTGGCCTAGGTCATGCACCATAGAAAACAAACAGGTGTTTTAAAACCTGTCCCAAGCCTCTGTCAGACGTCGCACCTATATCTTGGAGAAGAGACATGAAAAAGACGGTTGTAGCTTTGCGTACCATCCCCGCCTTGCTGATTCCTCTGGGAATGAGTATGGGAATGGGTCAAGCCCAAGCGGCTGGTTTTAACTTGCTGGAGCAAAATGCGAGCGGCCTGGGTAATGCCTACGCAGGCTCGGCCGCCATTGGTGACAATGCCAGCACGATCTACTTCAACCCGGCTGGCATGACCTTGCTACCCGAGACGAACTTCTCGGCGGGTTTGAACGTGATTAAACCTACGTTCAAGTTCTCCGATAAAGGCAGTACCGACCCCTTGGCCCTGACAGGTGGTGCCAGCCGCCCCGCCACCGGTGGCTCGGGTGGTGATGCCGGTAAAGTCGCTGCTGTTCCCAATATTTATCTGTCCCACCAGCTCTCGCCCAAGTGGTGGGTAGGTCTAGGCATTGGTGTCCCGTTTGGCCTGACAACTGAATACGACGAAGGCTGGGTTGGCCGTTACCACTCCGAAAAGTTCGCCATTGAAACCATCAACGTCAACCCGTCGGTGGCTTACAAAGTCAACGATCAACTGTCCTTCGGTGTGGGGGTGAACTGGCTGCACATTGATGCGGACTACCGTCTGGCAACACCCGTTGGTTACCATCCCGCGCTGGGGCCACTGGACATGAACACCCGCGTCAAGATGAAAGGCGATGCTTGGGGCTGGAACGCTGGCTTGCTGTATCAAATTACCCCCAGCACACGTTTGGGTGTGTCCTATCGCTCGCAAATCAAAGTTACCGCTGACGGCGACACCAAACTGCGCAACCGCAACATCCCCGCCGGCATTCCTGCCCCCAACATCAACTGGGATGCAGAAGCCACCATCAAGCTGCCTGACACCGCCATTGTCAGCTTGGTGCACGACCTGAACTCGCGCTGGCAATTGCTGGCCGATGTGTCCTGGACAGGCTGGAGCAGCATTCCACGCCTGACCATTGAAAACAGCGGCCCCGGTGCCAAGGATTCCGGTCTGGAGCTGAAATTCAAAGACGCATGGCGCGTGGCTCTGGGTGCCAACTACCACTACAACGAGCAGTGGACCTTCAAGGGTGGTGTAGCGTGGGATCAATCGCCCGTACGCGACAAGAACTACCGCCCCACCGCCCTGCCTGATAGCGACCGTTACTGGGTGTCCCTGGGTGCCCAGTACCGTCCCAGCAAAAACGCGACTTGGGATATTGGCTACACCCACTTGTTCCTGAAAAACACCGACATGAACAACAACACCGATGTCGGCGCGCGTGGTTTGACACGTGGGACGTACAAAAACAGTGGGGACATCCTGGGCGTGCAGTTCAGCTATCGCTTCTAAGGATGGACTATGGCCCGCAGTCGCCGCATGGAGCTGCTCGCACGCCTTCCCCCCGCATGGCGTGCGCGCTTTTTGCAGCTGGGCTTTAACTGGCACCCCGCCTTCCGGGCAACCGGCGGGCGGGTCCACAAAGTTTCAGCGAACTTGCAACACATCGTCGTACGCCTGCCATTGCGTCGACGTACTCGCAACATCAATGGCTCTTTATTTGGTGGATCCCTGTTTGCCATCACCGACGGCGTACACGCCGCCATGCTTCTGGCTGGCTTGCAGCGCCATGTTGTTGTCTGGGACAAGAATGCAGAGATTCAGTATCGCCGTCCAGGCTACCAGACGCTGTATGCCAACTTTCAAATCAATCCAGATGAACTGGACGCCATACGAGGACAGCTAGACCAATACCACGAGGCTGAAGCCACATTTACCGTGCAGATCCAGGACCCTGAAGGCCAGGTCTACACCACGGTAGAACGCACCATCTATATCGCCGACGCCCACTTCTACCAGCAGAAATCACAATCACGCTAATTTGTCGGAGGACCGCTTCATGTTTACCCCCCGCTGTGCCGCCCTGATTTTAAGTCTGTCCCTAGGGTTAACCGCCGCTCAGGCCGCTACTGTTGCCACTGTCACCGTGCCAGACATGGTTACCGTTCAGCAGCAAAGCCTGAAACTGAATGGGGCAGGTCTGCGTAAGAAAATTGTTTTTGATGTGTACGTTGCAGCCCTTTATACCGCGTCTCCTTCCCAGGATGCCGACGCCCTGATTCAGGCTCCCGGCCCACATCAAGTACGGATGGTTCTCAAACGCGACCTGGATGCCCAAACCCTGATCGATGCCCTGAAAGACGGTATTCACAGCAACCTGACGGATCCTGAAAAGCAGGAATTGGCCGCCGTGATCACGCAATTTGAAGACTTGATGCGACAGGTTGGCCAAGCCAAAGAAGGCGACATCGTCATACTGAACATGAATGCCCCCCAGGTCACGATTCTGTTTAACGACAAGGTTTTGGGGCAGCTCTCTCACCCTGATCTCTCCCCTGCTTTGTTGAAAATCTGGCTAGGCAAGAAACCTGCCCAAGAATCGCTCAAAAAGGCCCTGCTGGGATTGTCTTGAACCTACTCGCCCTGGAGCGATTCATGGATAAAGTCTGGCTGCAAAACTACCCCACTGGTATTCCTGCCACTATCGAAGATCAGGCCCAGCAGTACTCGTCCTTGCTGGATGTATTTGAACAAAGTTGTACCGAGTTCGCGCAGCGCACGGCCTATATCAGCATGGGCAAACGCATGAGCTACCGCGAACTGTCGGACAATGCCTTGGCCCTGGCCAGTTGGCTGCAAAGTCAAGGTGTGAAAAAAGGCGACCGCGTCGCCCTGATGATGCCCAATATGCTGCAATACCCCATCAGCCTGTATGGGGTATTGCGCAGCGGGGCCACGATTATCAATACCAACCCGCTGTATACCGCCCGTGAGCTGCGTCACCAGTTGCAAGACAGCGGCGCTGAAACCATCATCATTGCGGAAAATTTTGCTCACGTGCTGCAAGAGGTTTTACACGAAACACCTATCAAGCGAATCATTGTGACCAGCGTGGGCGATTGCTTGGGCGGCTTCAAGGGCTGGCTGGTCAATCAGGTGGTGCGCCACATTAAAAAAGGAGTACCTGCCTGGTCTTTGCCTACCTCCGTCTCGTTCAAGACGGTACTGGCCCAAGGTCGTGGCCGCGTACCCGCCCCCGTCACACTGACTCACGATGACATTGCCTGCCTGCAATACACGGGGGGTACCACAGGCGTGGCCAAAGGGGCCATCCTGACCCACGGCAATCTGGTCTCCAACCTGAGCCAGGCGCTGGCCTGGATTCGCCCCAATCTGAAAGAAGGCCAGATTGACTGCATTGTCACTGCTTTGCCGCTCTACCATATCTTCGCCTTCACCGCGAACCTGCTGGTGTTTCTGCGTCTGGGCGCAGAGAACCTGCTGATCATCAATGCTCGCGACATTCCAGCCATGATCAAGGACATGTCCAAAATACGGTTTACCGCCATTACCGGGGTGAACACCCTGTTCAATGCCATGTTGAACAATGCCGAGTTCCGCAAGCTGGATTTCTCCTCCCTGCGCTTTACACTGGGCGGCGGCATGGCAGTGCAGGAAGTGGTCGCCCAGCGTTGGCTGCAAGCCACGGGCAAACCTTTGGCCCAAGCGTATGGCCTGACTGAAACCTCCCCCGCCGCGACCATCAATCCACTGGATAAACAAGAGTTCACCGGCTCCATTGGTCTGCCCATTCCATCTACCGACATACGCATACGCGACGAAGACCAGAACGATTTGCCCCTGGGCGAGACGGGCGAGTTGTGCATTCGTGGCCCGCAAGTCACTCCGGGTTACTGGCAGCGCCCTGATGAAACCGCCAAGGTTTTTGATCGCGATGGCTTTTTACGCACGGGTGATATCGGCTATATGGACGAGCAAGGCTATGTCTTCCTGCTGGATCGCAAAAAGGACATGATTCTGGTCTCGGGCTTTAACGTCTATCCCAATGAAGTCGAAGCCGTGGCCGCTCAGCATCCGGATATTGTCGAGGCCGCTGCCGTCGGTGTTCCCGATGAAAAAGCAGGTGAGGTCGTCAAACTGTATGTCATCAGCCGGAATCCCGATTTGACGGAACAAGACGTGATCGCCTTCTGCCGCAAGAACCTGACCGGCTACAAGGCCCCACGCAGTGTCGAATTCCGCGACGATTTACCGCGTACCAACGTGGGCAAAATCCTGCGTCGGGAGCTGCGTCCATAGCATGTCTGGTGCACACGCTTAGACCAGGATGAAAGGGGCTTATGCCCCTTTTTCATTAACCGACGTATTCATAAACAAATAAGAATCGGATCGTTCGTCGCCCTGATACCGCTCTTTAGAATGGGACAAACTATTGATATAAGCGAGTGTCAGAATGCACGCCCTGTCCCGCCTCTCAGAGGCCAATCGCACCGCGATTGCCCACATTACCGACGAGCTCGATCCGCTTTCCCTGAACTGGCTATCCGGCTATCTCGCAGGTGTCGCGCAAGTACGCCACACCGGCCTTCCCGCTCAAGCGCCTGCTTCCCCTGAACTGTCTTTGGTGCCCGCCGCCGCTGCACCCGCCCAACGACCCGCCACCATTGTGTTTGGCAGTCAGACAGGCAATGCCCAACGCGTCGCCGAAGCCTTTGCCCAACGCTGCGAAGCCGCCGGTATCCCCGTGCGCCTGCTGCGCGCCGACCGTTACCCCACGCGCGAGCTGAAAGAAGAGCGTCTGCTGTACATCATTATCAGCACCCAGGGTGAAGGCGACCCGCCAGACGACTCTATCGCGTTTTTCGAGTTTCTGTCCGGTGCCCGTGCTCCCAAGCTGCCCGAGCTGAAATTCGGTGTGCTGGGCTTGGGTGATTCCAGCTACCCCCTGTTCTGTGGGATCGCGGAAAAGATCGATCAACGTCTGCTGGCTCTGGGTGCGCAACGCATTCTGGACGCAGGCCTGGCCGATCTGGATATTGATACGGTTGCCGCCCCCTGGCAGGACAGAGCCTTTGGTTTTCTGGAAACGGATCACCAGGCCCACGCCGCGTCAACCGTTCCTGCCGCCCAATCCAGCAATGTGACGGTGCTGGAAACCCAGAATCGCAGCAACTTCACCCGCGACAATCCATTCCAAGCCACCGTGCTGCAAAGCCAAAGCATTACGGGCCGCAACAGCACCCGCGATATCTATCACTACGAGTTGTCGCTGGAAGGCAGTGGCCTGAACTACCAACCCGGTGATGCATTGGGTGTTTGGCCTACGCAAAACGCCAAGCTGGTCCAAGCCGTTATCCAGACCTTAAGGCTGGACCCGCAAGAGACCGTCACCCTTCAGGACAAGTCGCATACGCTGCAAGCGTGGCTGAGCCACTACCGTGAGCTGACACAACTGACCAAGCCTTTCCTGGTGGAACTGGCCAAGCGCAACAACGATACCGTGCTGCAAACGGCTGTGGGCCCAGATGGTTTGAGTACCCTGCAAGAGTTGCTGAAAACCCATCAAGTGCTGGACGTACTGGAACGCTTCCCCGCCACCTGGAGCGCCACCGAGTTGGTGCAAGCCCTGCGCCCTCTAGCACCCCGCATGTACTCCATTGCCTCCAGCCAGTCCGAGGTGGACGAAGAAGTGCATCTGACTGTGGCTAATGTGCGCTACCAGTTCAACGAGCAGGATCGTTGGGGCGTGGCTTCCGACTATCTGGCCCGCCTCAGTGAAGGCGATACGGTTCCCGTCTTTATCGACCCCAATACTCGCTTCCGCCTGCCTGAAGATACCAACCGCGACGTGATCATGATTGGTCCCGGCACCGGCGTCGCCCCCTTCCGTGCCTTTGTGCAGGAACGCAGCGTTCAGGGTGGTGAAGGCCGTAATTGGCTGTTCTTTGGTAACCCGCACTTTCACTCCGATTTTCTCTACCAGACCGAATGGCAACGCGCCTTGCAGGACGGCCAGTTACAGCACCTGGACCTGGCGTTCTCGCGCGATCAGGAAAACAAGGTTTACGTCCAGCACCGCTTGCTGGAAAAAGCAGCCGAGGTCTATGCCTGGGTTCAGGGCGGCGCCCACATTTATGTGTGCGGTGATGCCAAGCAGATGGCCAGGGACGTACACCAGACCCTGCAAGAAATTGCCCGCCAGGAAGGTGGATTGGACGCAGACCAGGCTCGCAGCTGGTTGGAGGAACTCTCGGCGCAGGGCCGCTACGCCCGCGACGTTTACTGAGAAGCAAGGACATGACAACAAAGAAAATCGCCGCTATCGAGCAGGTAAAAATTGATAGCCGCTATCTGCGCGGTGGCATTACCGAGGGTCTGGCTGACCCGATTACCGGCGCCATCAGCGAAGACGACAACAAGCTGCTGAAGTTTCACGGCAGCTATCAGCAAGACGACCGCGACCAGCGCGAAGAGCGTCGCAAACAAAAGCTGGAACCGGCGTTCAGCTTCATGATTCGTGCCCGCTTGCCCGGCGGCGTAGTCACGCCCGCCCAGTGGCTGGCCTTTGACCAGATCGCCTGTGACTGGGCCCAGTTTGGCCTGCGCATTACCACCCGCCAGACCTTTCAGTGGCACGGCGTGCGCAAGCCCTTTTTAAAGCCCACCCTGCAAGCCATCAACAAGGCCATGTCCACGACATTGGCCACTTGCGGCGACGTGAACCGCCAGGTGGTCAGCGCCACCAACCCCTTGCTGTCCGAACAGCACGGTCTGGTCCAAGAGTGGGCTGACAAGATTTCCGAAACCTTCCTGCCCAAAACTCGCGCCTATGCCGAAATCTGGCTGGACGGCAAAAAAGTCGAAGACGCGATTGATGGCGAAGACTTTGAACCGATTTACGGCAAGACTTACCTGCCCCGCAAATTCAAGATCGGCATTGCCGTGCCTCCCTTGAATGATGTGGACGTGTTTGCGCAGGACATCGGCCTGATCGCAATTATTGAAAACAATCAGTTGCTGGGCTTTAACGTCGCCATTGGCGGCGGCATGGGTGCCACACATGGCGACGACACCACCTACCCGCGACTGGGCAGCGTAATCGGCTTTGTCCGCCCCGAGCAATTGCTGGCTGTTTGCGAAGCCGTTATCACCACACAACGAGACCACGGCAACCGCGACGAGCGCCGTCATGCCCGTCTGAAATACACCGTGGATAAGCTGGGTGCCGACTGGTTCCTGGAAGAGGTCCAAAACCGCAGTGGTCAAACACTGGAGCCGTCGCGCCCCTATCACTTTGACCACAATGGCGACCGCTTCGGTTGGACCCAGGGCAGCAATGGCCGCTGGCACCTGAGCCTGCGTATCGATTCGGGCCGCATCATGGATACCGAAGTCGGCCCCTGGCTGACGGGTATGCGTGAAATTGCCAAGATTCACCAAGGACAGTTCCGCCTGACCTGCAACCAGAACCTGATCATTGCTGATGTACCTGAAGCGAATAAGGCCAAGATCGACAAGCTGGTTGCCGACCACAAGCTGGATGTGTACCAGACACAAAGCGGCATACGCAGCAGCACGATTGCCTGTGTCTCTCTGCCAACCTGCGGCCTGGCCATGGCCGAGAGTGAACGCTACGCCCCCATCTTGCTGCCCAAGCTGGAAACTCTGCTGGACAAGTACCAGTTGCGTGACGAGCGCATTGTGCTGCGTATCTCCGGCTGCCCCAACGGCTGCGCCCGTCCGTACCTGGGTGAGATTGCCCTGGTGGGCCGTGCCCTGGGTCGCTATGACCTACGTTTGGGTGCGAACTTCAGCGGCGAACGCCTGAACGTCATCTACCGCCAGAATATTGATGAACCTGAAATTCTGAGCATTCTGGACGAGCTGTTTGGCCGCTTCGCTGCCGAGCGTCTGAAGGGCGAACATTTTGGTGATTTCCTGGTTCGCGCTGGCGTGGTTGCCGAACCTTCAAGCCGATTGATTCCTTTGGTTTTACAACCAGCCTGATATGAACCTCTTTCCTTTATTCGCCAACTTGAAGCAGCGCGCCGTACTAGTGATCGGTGGTGGAGAAATCGCCGAGCGCAAAGTGCGTCTGGTCCTGGCTGCGGGTGCCCAGGTCACATTGATCGCCCCCTATGTGGTGGACAGTCTGCAAGAGCTGGCGAACCAAGGGCGCATCACCCTGATTCGGCAGTGCTATCAGGCCCAGCATCTGCAAGGGGCCTGGCTGATTATTGCCGCTACTGACAAGCGGAACGTGAATCAGGTCATTGCCCAGGATGCACAAGAAGCACGCATTCTGGTCAATGTAGTGGACGACCCCGAATTGTCCAGTTTTCAGGTGCCGGCCATTGTGGATCGTTCTCCGCTGATTATTGCGATTTCCTCAGCGGGGTCAGCTCCCATGTTGGCACGGCGAGTACGGGAGCAATTGGAAACCATGTTGGACCACAGCCTGGGTGCGATCAGCCGTCTGGCGCAGGAATACCGCAGCGCCATTCGGCGCGCTCGCCCCGAGCTGGGTGCGCGCCGCCGTTTCTACGACTGGCTGCTGGATGGCCCGGTGGGGGCGGCACTACGTAGCCATCAAAATGAACAGGCACGCCTTAGTCTGGAAAGCGCGCTGCAACAGCCGGAATCGCCTCGCGCCACACAAGGCCGTGTGATTCTGGTGGGCGCCGGCCCAGGCGATCCAGGTCTGCTGACGCTGCATGCCTTGCGCGCACTGAACCGTGCTGATGTGATTCTGTACGATAGGCTGGTATCCGATCAGGTGATGGAACTAGCCCGTCGCGATGCGCACCGCATTTTTGTCGGTAAGCAGTTGGGCGAAGACCATCATCAAACTCAGAACCGTATTCATCAGCTCATGATTGAACATGCCCGCGCCGGCCAAACTGTGGTGCGCCTGAAAGGCGGCGATGGCTTTATCTTTGGCCGGGGCGGTGAAGAGCTGGAATATCTGGCCGAGCACGGTGTCGCCTTTGAAGTGGTGCCCGGCATCACGGCTGCCCTTGCCTGTGCGGCTTATAGCGGCATTCCTCTGACACACCGCGATCACGCCCAGTCCGTACAGTTTGTGACGGCACATCGTAAAAGTGGTCACGGTATCGAGGATTGGAACCCGCTACTCGATACCAGCCAGACGGTAGCTGTGTACATGGGCCTGCAGCAAATTCTGGGGTTTAGCCATGAGCTGGTACAGCGTGGCCGCAGTGCCGCTACGCCCTGCGCCTTGATTGAAAACGGCTCACGCCCCGAACAGCGCACCTTGTTGTCCACACTGGAAAATATTGCCCAGGATGCCCAGCAATATCAGTTTGCCAGCCCCTGCATTTTGGTGATTGGTCAGGTGGCGACCTTGGGCGCTACCTTGTCCTGGTATGGCGAGTTGATCGATCAGCTAAGCCCACGTATGGCGATTGAGCAGGATGCGGATAGTACGCTAGTCGCAGCCTGAACCCGCCGTCCCCAGAGTAATAGCGGCACCAAGATGAACATAAAAAGGCCCTCAACATGTCTTGTTGAGGGCCTTTCCAGTCGGTATTCCGGTGTTTCTGCAACAACCGCCAAACACGCACACCACCCAAGCGATGCAGCAAAAGTGTGAAACGGCGGGTTCCGTGCTCATTTTCGCTACCCTGCACTTCCTGAAAGCACTGAGCAGTCAACTGCTTCCCCCCTTGAAGTCGAAGGGCAAGCGTATGTTTTTAACGCTGTCCAAAAGCCGCAAACATGGCTCGCAACGCACTATCCAGCAGATAGCCAATCAGACCAATCAGGACAATCACGGCCATCAACTCGGAATACGCCATGCGATCACGCGTATCCAGAATCAGGTAACCCAAACCGGCTGACACACCCAGCATTTCGCAGGGCACCAGCACAATCCACAAGACACCGATGGCCAGTCGGCTACCCGTCAGTACCGAGCCGACAATGCCGGGCAGAATCAAATACACAAGCGTTTCCATCTTGGTGGCTGCCAGACTGCGCCCCAGCATCAGCCAACGCGGATTCAAATGACGTACACCCGAAGCCGTATTCAGCAAGACAGGCCAGACACCAGCCACACCCAGCAGAAAATAAATCGGTGCATCCCCAATCCCGAAGGCCATGACAGCAATGGGCATCCAGGACAAGGGCGAGATCATGCGCAAGAACTGGAACAAGGGAGTCAATGCGGCGTGGGCTCGGGCTGACAAACCCAGCAGCAAACCAGCCGGCACGCCGACACCCAATGAAATGGCCAAGCCCACAACAATACGCTGCAAGCTGGCGCCTACATGCATCCAGGTCTCTGACCAGCCCAGTATGTCCAGCAAGCTATGAAACGCGGCTGCAGGACCGAATTGCTGCATTAAAGCGCTGCTGGACCAGGCCGTGGCCAGGTACCACAGCACGACTCCCGTCAACAAACCGCCCAGACCCCACAGGGTGCTGGCAATCCAGGCATTCAATTTTGGACGTCGCAAAGACGCAGCCGATCGCGGATCGGACTGCGCCAATGGCGAAGAAGAAGCAGACACACTCAAACTCATACAACAATGCTCTCGTTGCGGCTGTATTGCTCGGACAAGCCAAACTGCGCCAGACCACCCTGCTTTTCCAACGCGGCACGGACAAAGCGGTCATCCACCAGATCACTGGCTACGTGCTCAGGAGACAGCCCTTCCAGAAAGCCACGTTCGCCCTGGATCAAGGTCCCTTGCAGCATTTGCACCAAAGACTCGGTGTAGCTGGGGAAGGGATAAGGTTGAAAATCGATACGCTGGTCGTCCCAGTCCGGATGACGAATCACGCCAGACTTCACATATTGCGCACGATCTGCCGGGTCCGGGGACAGCACTTTCAACAGATTTTCCTGAGTATGCGGGGTATAACGGTTACCCCCTTCGCGCGACAGAATTTTGGCCGCCTCAGCACGGTTACTGCGTATCCAGATCTGTGCCTTGACCAGGCCATCCACCACGCCTTGCGACCATTGGGGTCGAGTCTGCAAATCCTGCTCGTGCATGAAGGCTACGCAACAGGCATGATCGCGCCAAACGTCGCCGGTAAAGCGCAGGATGCGGCCCATACCTTGAGTTTCTGCCAAGGCATTGAAAGGTTCAGCCACAGTAAAACCGGCAATTCGACCCGAAGCCAAGGCCGGAGGCATATCGGCAGGGGCCATCACCACCAGATTGACCTCATTGGGTGCCAGCGCACCGGCGTGTTTCACGACTGGCGTCAGGCCATGTGCTTTGAGCACATGCTGCAACACCACATTGTGAATCGAGTACCAGAAAGGAATCGCCACTGTCTGCCCGCCCAGTTGCTCGGCCGAGCTGATGTTCTGCGCCACCGTGATGGCGGAGCCACTCATGTGATTCCAGGCCACCACTTTTGCAGGTACTTTGCTGCCGTAGCGTGCCCACACCGTCATGGGCGAGAGCAAATGCACCAAATTGACCTGACCGGAGATAAAGGCCTCAACCAGTTGCGCCCAGCTGCGCACCATCACAGGCTTTTCCACCGCAATGCCTGCTTCTTCAAAGTATCCATTGTGATGCGCGACCAACATGGCGGTGGCATCGGTAATCGGCAAATAGCCGATACGCAAAGGCGCATTCGACTCGCTTTGTGCACGGGCTGCCCCTTGGGCCAGCAAGGGTGCAGCGCCCGCTACCGTCAACAAGGACGCCAGTTTCAACAGGTCGCGACGGGTACGGGACGTAGGAGATTCAATCATGAAGTGCACCTTACAAAACAGAAGCGTGAACCGCCTGGGCGAGGCTTTGCTCCAGGCTGGCCACAATTTCCAGGCGTATGGCCTGAAGCCAGTTATCCAGATGAGATCGGGGATGTGCCGGGCAGCTCCATTCACGCTGCAAGCCGGCAGGACGGCCACCTAGAAGCAGGGCGCGGTCCGCCAGCAAGAGGGCTTCATCAATATCGTGAGTGACCAGCACAATGGCGCAGCCAGTCTGGTCGCGTATCGACAGAATCAGCTCCTGCATCTGCCGACGGGTGACTTCGTCCAGCGCACCAAAAGGCTCATCCATCAACAAGACCTGCGGACGACGAGCCAGACAACGCGCAATGGCAACACGCTGTGCCATCCCGCCCGACAAGGCGCCAGGACGCTGATGGCGGTTTTCATAGAGGCCGACCTGACGCAGCGCCTGTTCAACGCGCTGGCGGCGCTCTGCAGCCGATACGGAAGGTTGGCGCGCAAAGCCCAGGCCAAAGCCGGTATTGGCCTGCACGTTCAGCCACGGCAAGAGAATGGCTTCCTGAAACGCCATGGCCAAAGCGGGATGAACTCCACGCACGGCCTGCCCCAGAAAGGACACCTCGCCCTGAGTAGGCGCTTGCAAACCAGCCAGAACCCGCAACAAGGAGGACTTGCCCACCCCGCTGGGCCCCAGCAACGCCACGATCTCGCCCGCGCGCACGTTCAAGTCCAGGTTCTGCAAGATCGTCTGGCCACCGTAGGCCAGACTGATCCCCCGTGCGGACAAGAGCCCGGCCCCTTCAGAATCGGTATGCGAGGGGGCGGCGGAACTCATACGGCATCCTGCCCAAGTTCGGCTTTCAGTTGCGCCACCGTGGGCGAGATCAAAGGCACCAGCATGGCTTCACGATAACGGCGCAACAGTTGCGGATGCTTGCCCTGCATATAGGTTGCCCCGCCAATTGCAGAGCTTTCCAAGGCCACAGCCTGCGACGCCAGACTGCTTAGCTCGATACGCACTTTGAACAGGTCAGGCGGCGTGGCCGAGCCAGGCTTACGTACGGCATCAACCAGCACATCCGACAACTCCTGTACACGATCCAGCAAACGGCGAGCGGGCTGTTCCTGTACCCATTGGCAGCGGGGCGCATCCAGCACTTGTTTCAAGGAACGGCGCGCCAGGCCCATGGTCATGCCGCATTGCAGCGCCATGAAACGGGGGCGTACCGTGCGCACAAAGTGGCCTGCATCGGGATGCAGCAAGCGCTCCTGTCCCAGACGCACGGCATTGAACGTCAAGGCGGCGGTATTGCTGCCACGTAGTCCGACCAGATCCAGGTCTGCCGAACGCTCCAATCCTGGATCACCCAGTTCTGCCACCCAAATACCAGCCTGATTCTCGGGCATGGCGGCCACAATGGCGACCAGGCAGTTGCCGGGGCGCAGATTGGTAATCCAGGGCAGGCGGCCTTCAAACTGCCATTGCCCTTGTTCGGGCTGAGCACGCACTTGCAACTCTTCAATGCCACCCAAAAACTTGATGGCATTGGACAGGCCCGTCGCACCGGCAATACTGCCGTCCAGCAAACCGGGTAGATAACGCTCGCGCATGGCGGAGTCCTGCACGTCACGCAGGTATTCAATAAAGGTGCGCTGGCTCCACAGGACAAAACCCGCTGCTAGCGAATGCTCAGCCACTTCCACGATGGATTGAACGGCATCGCCAAAGTCGGAAAAATCTGCTTTCAAGCCCAGGCTCAACAAACCGTCTTGCGCCAGGCGAGGCAGCAAGGCCTGCGCCTGGGAGGCATCGCTATCCAGCGACAGGGCGTGCTCTTCCAGCCACTGAGCCAAGCCGGGCGACAAAACAGGGCGCTCTGAGGCCAGCACAGGCTGCTCAGCGCATTTTAAGGGGTTTCCCATGCGTAGGCCTCCAGCTGGCTATTGAGCGGCGTACGGGCCAGATTATTGGCAAAGTTGCAGATCGTCGCCAAGCCGATGCCGGTAATCACTTCCAAAGCCTGCTGGTCGCCATAACCGGCAGCACGGAAATCAGCCAGGGCTTGGTCGGATACCTGACCACGGGTATCGATCACGGCGCGACTGAACAAAGCCAATGCTTGCAGGCGCTCGTCGTTGATCTGATCAAAGCCACGCGCACGCAAGGCAGCCAGGATTTCCGGGTCCAGCTTGGCTTTATGGGTCGCAATGGCAGTGTGACCAGCCACGCAGAAGCGGCAACCGTGAGTGGTGCCGGCAACCAGTTGCACCACCTCGCGCTCGACCAGCGACAGGCTGGCGGTGGCGTTCAGGGCGGACATATCCTGATAGGCTTGCAGGGCAACGGGTGCATTGGCCAAAATAGCCAGCAAATTGGACAAAAAGCCGCTACCACGCACCGCTTTTTCAAGGGCTGGTTTGACCGCCTCTGGTGCGGAGTCCACAGTATGCAAAGTTAAGCGGGTCATGATGGCGACAATTCCTTAGTTAATCCGAGAAGGTTTTATTGTCGATTGACTGACGCCTTATCTCCATGTGCGAACATAGCGGTATTCATATTAAAAATATCCACGAAAAGAAATAAGCATATTTTTTGCATGAGCGACTCTGCCCTTCCTGACAGCCATTGTGCTGTCGACTCCAAAGACACCGGACACCCTGTGGAGGAACTGCTCTTGTCCGGGCTGGAGATCTCGGCCAGCCTGTTTCACTTGGGCCAGTACTGCAACCAATGGGAAAGCAGCCTGCATGGGCATCAACGGGCAGGCTTTCATGTGGTCTTGCATGGGCCGTGCTGGCTGCATATTCAGCATCAGGACGCTTGGGCCTTGCAGGCGGGTGACGCGGTGTTCTTCTTGCGGGATGTGCCCCATCGCCTAAGTTCTTCACCCACGCCGCCAGACTGGAATGTGTCAATGCGGCGGCAAACCATGCAGAACCTGGAGCCCCAGGTACCGCAAAGCACAGGTTTGCTGTGCGGATTTCTGGATCTGGGCCGCGGCTTGAGCGAATTGCTGCTGGCAACCGTGCCGGATGTTTTATTGATTGATGGTGCTCAGGCGGATGCCGATTCGGGACGTCCCTTACTGGACTTGATTCAGGCCGAGATGCGACGTCAGCCACAAGCGAATTCCAGCCTGCTGGAGAAGCTGGTGGAGCTGTTGTTGTTCTATACCTTACGTCAGCAAATCGGACAGACACCGCCCGACGGAGCCCTGCCTGCCGGCTTGATTCATCTGGCCAGCGATTCTGCGTTTGGAGGCTTGATCGAGCAACTACTGCGTGAGCCTGCCAAAGCCTGGTCGGTTGATGATATGGCTGCCTATCTGAACATGTCGCGCGCTGCTTTTCACCGCCGCTTTACCTTGCTGTGCGGGATGGCACCGGCTCAGGTCCTATTGCAACTACGCATGCAGTTGGCCAAACGTCAGTTGGAACAAGGGCTGACCATGGAACAGATTGCCGAGCGTATCGGTTATAGCTCCGCCGCCGCCTTCAGTGCTGCTTTCAGGCGCAGTGTGGGTGTCAGCCCGGCTCAGTGGCGCAAACAGGAAACACGTGGCTAAGTCGCCAGTATGCAGCTTACGACTGCAACCAGCCTCTGTTTTCAGCCCAATCATCCATGCAGGTCAATGGCCCGAGCCATAAGGAATAGCCGATGTCCTGTGCAAGATGCCATAAAACCCACAGGCCACTCGGAATCAAACGCTAATTCCAACCTTCAGGCTGGCAACAGGCACACCATACGATCACTCTTCTGTTCCAGTGCCCGTCGATAAACAAGCGGACATAAAAAAACCCCGATCTGTAAATAGATCGGGGTTTTTTGACCTACCAGAGCCAGGCCGAAGCCTGACATCTGAGCAAGCGTTTAGATCACGCGGGCTGCTTCGATCAGACGCACAACAGTCCAGGACTTGCTGCGGCTGATAGGACGGCCTTCGGAAATCTCAACGGTATCGCCTTCGTTGTACTGGTTGGTCTCGTCATGCGCTTTGTATTTATTGGAGCGCACGATGATCTTGCCATACAAAGGATGTTTAACGCGGCGTTCAACCAGAACGACGACAGTTTTGTCCATCTTGTTGCTGACAACTTGACCAATCAGGGTACGTTGACGTTTTTCGGTAGTTTGAGTTTCGCTCATCTTACTTTCCTGCGGTCTCAGCCATGACAGTACGGACGCGCGCGATGTCGCGACGTACTTTGCCCAATTGGCTGGTGTTGGAAAGCTGTTGAGTAGCACGCTGCATGCGCAGGTTAAATTGTGCTTTCAACAGGCTCTCGAGCTCTTTTTGGAGCTCGGCGGCATCTTTGGTACGGAGTTCGCTGGCTTTCATGACGTCTCCTTAAGCACCGATCTGACGCGTTACGAACGTCGTCGAGATAGGCAGCTTGGCAGCGGCCAGACGGAATGCTTCGCGTGCCAGCTCTTCGCTAACACCTTCCATTTCGTACAGGACCTTGCCTGGTTGAATCTCAGCGACCCAGAACTCTGGATTACCCTTACCGTTACCCATACGAACTTCGGCAGGTTTCTGCGAAATTGGCTTATCGGGGAAGATACGGATCCAGATGCGGCCACCACGTTTGATGTGACGGTTAATTGCACGACGTGCTGCTTCGATCTGGCGAGCAGTCAGACGGCCACGGTCAGTGGCTTTCAGACCAAATTCGCCAAACGAAACTTGCGCACCGCGAGTTGCCAGACCGGTGTTACGGCCTTTGTGCTCTTTGCGGTACTTTCTGCGAGAAGGTTGCAGCATGTTTTATTCTCCTTCGGACGCAGCAGGAGCAGCGTCTTTACGAGGACCGCGGCCACGACCACCTGGACGGCGGTTTTCAGGGCGGTCACCACGTGGACGACGTGGGCGGCGCTCTTCAGGGGCTACGGTGTCAACAGGCATTTCGCCGTTAGGCAGCATGTCGCCCTTGTAGACCCAGACCTTGATACCGATGATCCCGTACGTCGTGTGCGCTTCGGAAGTACCGTAATCGATGTTAGCGCGCAGGGTGTGCAGAGGCACACGGCCTTCGCGGTACCATTCGGTACGAGCGATTTCGATGCCGTTCAAGCGACCCGAGCTCATGATCTTGATGCCTTGGGCACCCAGACGCATGGCGTTTTGCATGGAACGCTTCATCGCACGACGGAACATGATGCGCTTTTCCAATTGCTGAGCAATGGAGTCGGCGATCAGTTGAGCGTCGGTTTCAGGTTTGCGAATTTCTTCGATGTTAACGTGCACGGGCACGCCCAACAGGCGCTGCAGGTCAGCCTTCAGGCTTTCGATATCCTCGCCACGCTTGCCGATCACTACACCAGGACGAGCCGAGTAAATAGTGATACGAGCATTCTTGGCAGGACGTTCGATGACCACACGGCCAACGGACGCGCTTTTCAGCTTGCGTTTCAGGTATTCGCGCACACGGATGTCGTCAGCCAACATCGTACCGAACTCAGCACCGTCAGCGTACCAACGCGAGCTCCAGTTACGGTTAACAGCCAGGCGGAACCCAATTGGGTGGATTTTCTGTCCCATTGTGACTCCTTAAGCGCCGACTTTGACCACAATGTGGCAAGTCTGCTTCTCAATACGGTTACCGCGGCCTTTGGCTCGTGCAGAAAAACGCTTCAACGACTGAGCCTTGTCCACGTAAATGGAGGTGACTTTCAGTTCGTCGATGTCGGCGCCGTCATTGTGCTCAGCGTTGGCAATCGCCGATTCCAGAGCTTTCTTGATGATGCCAGCGGCTTTCTTGGGAGTGAAAGTCAGCGTATTCAGAGCGTGAGCGACGGACTTGCCGCGGACCATGTCCGCAACCAGACGTGCTTTTTGCGCCGAAATATGGACTCCACGAATAATTGCTGTAGTTTCCATCACTTATCTCCGGGCCTTTTTGTCCGCAGCGTGACCCTTGAAAGTACGGGTCAAAGCGAACTCGCCGAGCTTGTGGCCAACCATGTTCTCGTTGATGTAAACGGGAATGTGTTGACGGCCATTGTGAACGGCAATCGTCAGCCCAATGAACTCGGGCAGGATGGTAGAGCGGCGCGACCAGGTTTTGATTGGTCGCTTGTCGTTACCCACAACGGCTGCGTCAACCTTTTTGATCAGGTGAGCATCAACGAATGGGCCTTTTTTAATCGAACGTGACATAGTGTTCGCCCCTTACTTGCGCTTACGGCGCGAAACAATCATGTTGTCTGTGCGCTTGTTACGACGGGTGCGGTAGCCCTTGGCAGGCGTACCCCATGGGCTGACTGGCTCACGGCCTTCACCCGTACGACCTTCACCACCACCGTGGGGGTGATCGACTGGGTTCATCGCCACACCGCGAACGGTAGGACGAATACCACGCCAGCGAACAGCACCGGCTTTACCGATTTGACGCAGGCTGTGATCGTGGTTGCTGACTTCGCCAATCGTGGCGCGGCAGTCGATGTGAATGCGGCGAACTTCACCGGAACGCAGACGCACTTGAGCGTACGTGCCTTCACGAGCCAGCAACACAGCGGAACCACCAGCGGAACGAGCGATCTGAGCACCCTTACCCGGCATCATCTCGATGCAGTGAATGGTTTGACCCACAGGAATGTTGCGGATGGGCAAAGTGTTGCCGGAACGGATAGGAGCTTCCGCGCCAGAGACAACTGTTGCACCCACTTCCAGACCACGAGGGGCGATGATGTAACGACGTTCGCCGTCTGCGTAACACACCAATGCGATGTGAGCACTGCGGTTAGGGTCGTATTCCAGACGTTCTACTTTCGCAGGAATACCGTCTTTGTTGCGACGGAAGTCGACAATACGGTAGTGCTGCTTGTGACCGCCGCCACGGTGACGAACCGTGATGTGACCGTTGTTGTTACGGCCAGCACTGCTGGATTTCTTTTCCAGCAAAGCCGCGTAAGGAGCGCCTTTGTGCAGTTCAGGGTGAACTACTTTGATCATGCCACGGCGACCTGGCGACGTTGGTTTTACTTTTACCAATGCCATATTAGTTCACCTCAGAAAAGTCGAGTTCCTGACCGGGCTTGAGCGAGACATATGCCTTGCGCACACTGCGGCGGCGACCCATGAAACGGCCAAAGCGCTTTTCTTTGCCCTTCTGATTGAGCACCTGCACCGACTCAACTTCTACCTTGAACAGCAGTTCAATGGCAGCTTTGATTTCAGGCTTGGTCGCATCAGGAGCGACGCGGAAAGCGATTTGCTGATTTTTTTCGGCAACGTACGTGGCTTTTTCAGTCACGACAGGAGCCAGAATGACTTGCAATAGACGTTCGGCGTTCATCCCAACATCTCCTCAAACTGAGCGACAGCCGCTTTGGTGACCAACACTTTTTTGTAGTGGATCAGGGACAGCGGGTCGGCGTAGCGTGGTTCAACCACAGCAACGTGAGGCAGGTTACGCGTAGCCAGGTACACGTTCTCGTCCAACGCGTCGGTGATGATCAGCACGGATTCCAGGCCCAGGTCTTTCAGCTTGTTGGCTGCCAGACGGGTCTTGGGTGCTTCCAGAGTGAAGGAATCAACAACCAACAGACGCTCGTCACGGACCAACTGAGACAGAATCGCGCTGATACCGGCGCGGTACATCTTCTTGTTGACCTTGTGTGCGTAGTTTTCTTCACCGGTGTTGGGGAATGCACGACCGCCTCCACGCCACACGGGCGAGGATGTCATACCAGCACGAGCGCGGCCGGTGCCTTTCTGGCGCCATGGCTTCTTGGTGCTGTGGTTGACTTCGGCACGAGTCAATTGCTTGCTGTTACCGCTGCGAGCATTGGCTTGGTATGCAACAACGATCTGGTGAACCAGAGCTTCGTTGAATTCACGACCGAAAACGGTTTCGTTGGCCTGCAATGTGGCTGCAGCTTGGCCTTGTTCGTTCAGGAGCTTCAGTTCCATGGATTAGGCTCCTTTCACAGCAGGGCGCACAACGATATTGGCATTCTTGTGACCTGGGACAGCGCCCCGGACCAGCAACAAGCCACGCTCGGCGTCGACGCGGATCACGTCAAGATTCTGAACCGTACGGGTAACGTCACCCATATGGCCCGACATTTTTTTACCTTTGAACACACGGCCTGGATCCTGGGCTTGACCAATGGAACCGGGTACGCGGTGCGAGCGCGAGTTACCGTGGCTGTTACGCTGGCCGCCAAAATTGTGGCGTTTGATGGTACCGGCAAAGCCTTTACCGATCGTGGTGCCCGTAACGTCAACCTTCTGACCCGCTTCGAAAATGCTTTCCACAGCCACTACGGAACCGGCGGAAAGCTCGGCGATAGCAGCGGGGTCGAGGCGGAATTCTTTCAGGATGCTGCCAGCTTCAACGCCAGCTTTTGCATAGTGCCCTGCCTGGGGCTTGGTAACGCGTGTTGCACGACGGGTGCCAAAGGCAACCTGTACAGCGGCGTAACCGTCAACTGCGGGCGTCTTGACCTGGGTGATGCGGTTGTTGGACACGTCCAGCACGGTCACAGGGATGGACTCGCCTTCCTCTGTAAACACACGGGTCATGCCAACTTTACGCCCAACAAGGCCCAGCCGCCACGCGGCAGGCGTAGGTGTCGAGTTCGACATCGTTTTCTCCATTCCTGACTACGATTGGTCAGGGCTAACTGAGAGTACACGCAATGATTTGCGCGACGACCATAGCCAAAACTTTTTGGCTAAGCTAGTAAATATAGCACGCGGCTGTAAAGCCAAGCAAGATTTACTGCAAAAATTGGCCCTAAACTGCTTGATTGACAACAGTTTTTTTGAATTCGGGGTGCTTGGCTACACAGTCTGAATCAGAAAAATTGATCTGCCGCGCATTTTCTATTGGTGCGCCTTATTGACAAAACGAGCCACGTATTCGTTCACCGGTTCATCACGAATTTGAGCCGGAGTACCGCTTTGTTCCACCCTGCCCTCACGCAGCACCACAATGTGCTGACCCAGCCGCAAAGCCTCATCAATATCGTGCGTAATAAAAATGATGGTTTTGTTCAGGCTGCTTTGCAGGCGTAGCAGCTCGTCCTGCATCTCGTAACGAATCAAAGGGTCCAGAGCCGAGAAGGCCTCATCCATCAGCAGGATGTCGGCATCAACGGCCAAGGCTCGGGCCAGACCAACCCGTTGCTGCATCCCGCCTGACAATTCATCGGGGTAGTTATCGGCATAGTCCTGCAGGCCCACGCGCTCCAGCCATTGCCGAGCCTGCTCTCTGGCTTGCATGCGTTTATCACCTCGCACTTCCAGGCCAAAGGCGACGTTCTCGACCACTGTTAAATGGGGCAACAGGCCAAAAGCCTGAAAGACCATGCTGATTCCATAGCGGCGGAACTGTCGCAAACTGGCCATGTCCAGCTGCAATATGTCCTGCCCATCCACCAACACCTGCCCGGCACTGGGATCGATCAAACGGTTGATGTGACGCACTAGCGTGGATTTACCCGAACCGGATAAGCCCATGACGCAGGATATCTGCTGCGCGGGAAAGCAGGCATTCACACCGGCCAGCCCCACGATGCAGTCCGTCTGCTTTTGCACCGCCAACTTGTCGGCTCCCTGCTTCAACAAGTCCACGGCTTCGGTCGCCCGGTTGCCAAAGACCTTATAGACGTCTCGCAGCTCTATCTTGCAGACCTGATCACCCGAGCTAGTAGATAGGGTATTCATGCTTGCCTCCTGACCTTGCGACGATGACGCTGAGAACGACCAAAGGATTGAGAAATCCGGTCAATAACAATAGCGAGGATCACAATCGCGACCCCTGCCTGCAAACCACGCCCTATATCCAGTGTCTGAATGCCGGCCAACACATCCTCACCCAAGCCTTGAGCACCAATCATGGAAGCCACCACCACCATGGACAGCGCCATCATGGTGGTTTGATTAATGCCCGCCATAATGCTGGGACGCGCCAAGGGCAAGGTAACCTTCATCAGCATTTGCCACCGCGTGACTCCGTAGGCCTGCGCCGCCTCCATCACATGCTTGTCCACCTGTTGCAAGCCCAAACTGGTCAGGCGAATCAAGGGTGGAACAGCATAGACAACGGTAGCAAGAACCGCAGGTACTTTACCCAGACCGAACAGCATCAGCACCGGAATCAGGTACACAAAGCTGGGCATGGTTTGCATCACATCCAGCACCGGCGTCAGCACTTTTCTGAGTAGACGGCTGCGGGCACTAAGAATACCCACCGGGACACCAATCAGGACAGAGAAGACAGTCGCCACCAACACCAGGGTAAAGGTTTGCATCAACTTATCCCACAAGCCCATGGCTCCGATCAGATACAAGCCCCCCGCATAGAGCAGTACGGGCAGAAAACGACGCTGCCCCCACCAGGCCAACAAGCCCGTCAACACCAGGATGGCCCATGCGGGCACCTGCTGCAACACACGCTCTACCGGCAAGATGGCATACGTCAGAATCCACGAACTGATCTGGCGAAAGCCTGTCCCCCAGTCTTGCACGGCAACCAACAACTGACGGTTCACCCAATCTGCGGCTGACCACTCCGGGAAAAAACGGGACTGTACGGCGACTGGCTTTCCTACTTCATCTTCCAAGGCGGCCTGCAAGCGATCTGCCTGGGCAAGCGGCATCCACTGGCGCCATTGCTCTTCGTTTTCTTTCAGGAACTTCTGTACCTGCGTGCTGGCGTTTTGCCCACCCTCGGTCATGCCCAAAATGATCTCATTCATCTGCCCAGGCTCTAGCTGGATCTTCTCAAACAAAGCCACCAGCTCGGGGTGAGACTCCACGAAGGGAGTAGAAGCTGCCACGCCTATATTCGCCACGATGAAATCCGTAGGACAAATCTCACCCTTGCCTGAAACAGCCGCCTTCCAGCAGCTTTCATTGAAAGGGGCACTGGCCAACTTCTTGAAGGAGTATTTGGCCATCAAGCCAGCAGGTTGCCAGTAATAGAACAGAATTGGCACACGCCTGTCATAGGCGGCACTGATTGCTGCATCCAGAGCTGCGCCAGTACCAGGTCGGAAGTTTTGATAGTGTTCGCCCAGGCCATAGAGATCAAACAGGCGGCTATTGAAGGTTTCACATACCCAGCCGGACGGACAGTTATAGAAGCGGCCCTTATCAGGTTGCTCCGGGTCCCTAAATACGGCGGCGTAGCGTTTCAAATCCTGAACTGTCTGCAAATTCGGGGCAATTGGCTTGACGCCCTTATCCAGATCGCCATCGACGACATAATCCGGCACATACCAGCCCTGCTCGGCCCCGCCTTTCAAGGTATTGCCCAGCACCTGAACCTGACCGGCTTCAATGGCTTTTTCAATGATCTCAGTACGTCCTGACCAGATCTCGCCAATTACCTGAATATCGTTTTGAGCCAGCGCACTTTCCAGAGCGGCTGAGGAGCCTGGCACCCGTTCGGTCTTGCAACCGTAGGCCTTCTCCAGAATCTGCTGATACAGCTCGGTGCTAAACGCGGCACTCTCCCAGCTCAGATCGGCCAAACGTACGGATTTACCGTCTGCACACACTTGTGCGGATGCGCTAGCCCCCCATAGGCATAGCCACAAGCCCATGAAATACCACAAGGCCAGATACGGCTTATTTCTGTGCATTCTCATTCTTGCCCTCCTTTAACCCCGCCCATCGTCGCATTTGTTTCCCAGTCAAAGTGTGTCTGGTCGTAAAAAACAAACTGACAGGCAAAAAAAAACGCCATGCAGTTGCATGGCGTTTCTTTCGATGTATCCCGAACAGCTAGGCAGAATTACTGCAGAGCGATTTCGACGTCAACACCGGCTGGCAAATCCAGACGCATCAGAGCATCAACGGTCTTGTCGGTAGGATCGACAATGTCCATCAAACGCTGGTGGGTACGCATTTCAAACTGATCGCGCGATGTCTTGTTGACGTGCGGCGAACGCAGAATGTCGTAGCGACGGATACGTGTTGGCAGTGGCACTGGACCACGAACAACAGCGCCGGTGCGCTTGGCGGTTTCTACGATCTCAGCAGCAGACTGATCGATCAACTTGTAATCGTAAGCCTTCAGACGGATGCGGATTTTCTGGTTTTTCATGGGTAATCCTAAAGAACGATATAAGTAGGGGCTTTTTACCTGGGCCTATCGATTACTCGAAGAAACTCTGACTAAAAAGCATCCCTTTTGGGGGTAGCAAAGACGCGGTGGGAAAGTTGGTACCTTCACACCGCGATCAAGGCCTATTACTTGATGATTTTTGCCACCACGCCAGCGCCAACGGTACGGCCGCCTTCGCGAATCGCAAAGCGCAGACCTTCTTCCATGGCGATAGGAGCGATCAGGGACACTTTCATCGAAATGTTGTCGCCTGGCAGAACCATTTCCTTGTCTTCGGGCAGCTCGATGGTGCCGGTCACGTCAGTCGTACGGAAGTAGAACTGAGGACGGTAGCCCTTGAAGAAAGGCGTGTGACGACCACCCTCTTCTTTGGACAGAATGTACACCTCGGCGTCAAAGTCGGTATGAGGCATGATCGAACCGGGCTTGGCCAGAACCTGACCACGCTCCACGTCTTCACGCTTGGTACCGCGCAGCAACAGACCGACGTTATCGCCAGCTTCGCCTTGGTCCAGCAGTTTGCGGAACATTTCAACGCCGGTGCAAGTGGTCTTGACCGTGTCTTTGATACCCACGATTTCGATTTCTTCGCCAACCTTGATGATGCCGCGCTCAATACGACCGGTCACAACCGTACCACGGCCAGAGATCGAGAACACGTCTTCAACAGGCATCAAGAAGGTACCGTCAACGGCACGCTCAGGCGTAGGAATGTAGTTGTCCAGCGCCTCGGCCAGAGCCAGAACAGCTTGGCTGCCCAGGGGGCCTTCGTCGCCTTCCAGAGCCAGTTTGGCCGAACCCTTGATGATCGGGGTGTCGTCGCCGGGGAAGTCGTACTTGGACAACAGCTCACGAACTTCCATTTCAACCAGTTCGATCAGCTCTTCGTCATCGACCATGTCGGCCTTGTTCAGGAACACGATGATGTAAGGAACGCCAACCTGACGGCTCAGCAAAATGTGCTCGCGAGTCTGGGGCATTGGGCCATCAGCGGCCGAGCAAACCAAAATAGCGCCGTCCATCTGGGCAGCACCCGTAATCATGTTCTTGACGTAGTCAGCGTGGCCGGGGCAGTCAACGTGTGCGTAGTGACGGTTAGGCGTCTCGTACTCAACGTGCGAGGTGCTGATGGTGATACCACGTGCTTTTTCTTCAGGGGCGTTGTCAATCTGCGAGTAATCGCGTGCTTCGCCGCCAAATGCCTTGGACAGAACCGTGCAGATTGCAGCGGTCAGAGTGGTTTTACCGTGGTCAACGTGACCGATAGTACCGACGTTGACGTGCGGTTTAGTCCGTTCAAACTTGCCTTTAGCCATGGCAGACTCCTGAAGGGATAGAACGATAGAGAGAAGAGAGATGTGGTGCCCATGACGCGGATCGAACGCGTGACCTCTCCCTTACCAAGGGAGTGCTCTACCACTGAGCCACATGGGCATTCAACTTCAGCCCAGAATGGCCAAAGATTTTAAACCTGGAGCGGGTGAAGGGGATCGAACCCTCGTCTTAAGCTTGGAAGGCTTCTGCTCTACCATTGAGCTACACCCGCAGACTTTTCTTCACCCTCTCCTAAAGCCGCCTTGCTGGCTGACTTTAGAAAAGTGCTGGTGGTGGGAGTTGGATTCGAACCAACGTAGGCGCAGGGCCAACAGATTTACAGTCTGCCTCCTTTAACCACTCGGACATCCCACCCGAAGCGAAAATCGAATTATGGACATATTTTGGGAAGTCGTCAAGCCTTTTAGGAAGAAAACTGAATAATTCGATGAATTTTTTAGAAAAACCTGATTTTGAACGCTTTTCTTACTGGTTTCTTCACTGTTTCCTAAGGCTATAAGCACCGTATTTGAGTACTTTAAAAGCTGAAAAAACAGGGACAGATACGGGTAAACACATAGATTTTTCTCTGTTTTCAGCATCTATGATTGTAAACAAAAGAAACGAAACTATATTTTCCGATTTTAGTTCGACTTGCAGAAAGATGGCCCCCAGCAGCAAAACGCGAGCCATCGCAAAGAAAAAGCCGACCTGGGGCCGGCTTTTCTACAGCAGTCGCATCGTCTTTCGTGTGGCACGAACTTAGCTTAATCGTCCGTTTGCTCCAGCAAGGACGACAAGCCCTGCTTTTCCAGCAAGGTATTCAGGTGTTCCCAACCATGAAAAGCAATCTGTAGTTGGCCTTTATCCTTGGCACCAACCTTCAAGGTCACTTTAGTTCCCAGGTGATCAGACAGCACTTTTTCAAAACGCTGCACATCGCCACTGCGACTGGCTTTGCTTTGAGCCTGTTTGCTAGCGGGCTCGTCATCCTCGTGCAGGGCTCGGGCAACCAGTTTTTCGGTTTCACGCACCGACAGACGGCGGGCAATCACCTCGTTGGCCAGCATGATCTGGCGCGCGGCATCCATGGCCAGCAAGGCGCGAGCGTGCCCCATATCGATATCTCCCGCCAACAACATGATCTGTACTGGCTCTGCCAGGTTGATCAAGCGCAGCAGGTTACTGGTGGTCGAGCGCGAACGACCAATCGCCTGGGCAGCCTGCTCGTGGGTCAAACCAAACTCGTCCAACAGACGTTTCACGCCTTGTGCCTCTTCCAGCGGATTCAGATCTTCACGCTGAATGTTCTCAATCAGGGCCATGATGGCGGCGTTTTCATCCCCCACTTCGCGCACCAGGACTGGGACTTCTTCCAGCCCAGCAATTTGCGACGCGCGGAAACGGCGTTCACCGGCGATAATTTCGTATTTGCCCTTATCCTTACCCGACAAAGGACGCACCAAAATAGGCTGCATCACACCCTGGGTGCGAATGGATTCGGCCAGCTCATTCAAGGCTCCCTCGTCCATTCGAGTACGCGGCTGATACACCCCTGCCTTCAGCAGCTTAACGGGCAGATTGGAAGGCGGACCATCGCTCACCGCCGCTTCGCCCTTTTTCCCTATAGTTGCGATAGCGCCTGTGTCTGCGCCGAGCAAGGCATCCAAGCCTCGACCTAGACCTTTTGGTTTTCGTGTAGCCATGCTTACATTCCTATTGATTCTTGTGTGCCTTACGCCTTATCGCTGCGGGAGTCTTTCTTCAAACGCTTGATCAACTCTTTACCAAAGTCCAAATAGGCCTTGGCACCCCGGGAGTTCTTATCGTAGACAATACCGGGCATACCGTGACTTGGCGCCTCAGCCAAACGCACATTACGTGGTACCACCGTCTTGAACACCTTATCGCCAAAGTGTGTCTCGATCTGATTGGAGACTTGCTGCTGCAAAGTTACGCGGCCATCAAACATCACTCGCAGCAAGCCAATCAACTGCAAATCCGGGTTGATATTGCGATAGACCCGCTTAACCGTATTGACCAGATCTGACAGTCCTTCCAGAGCAAAATATTCGCACTGCATGGGGATGATGACCCCGTGTGCGCTGGCCAGGCCATTGAGCGTTAACAACGACAAAGTAGGTGGACAGTCGATCAGCACAAAATCGTAATCGTCCAGTACCTGTGCCAGAGCTTGTTTCAGTTGTTGCTCGCGCTCTTGCATCTGGATCAGGTCGATTTCTGCGCCCGACAGCTCCCGGTTGGAAGGCAGGACATCGTAACCACCTGTTTCTGAATGTATCTTTACACTAGCAATACCTTCATCGCCAATGAGCACTTGATACAAATTACCAGACAGACTGTTCTTATCAATACCACTACCCATAGTGGCATTACCCTGGGGATCCAGGTCAATCAACAAAACTTTTTTCTTCAGCAACGCAAGTGCAGCTGCCAAATTGATTGCAGTGGTTGTCTTGCCCACCCCGCCCTTTTGGTTTGCGATACAAAACACATAGGCACGGGGAGATTTTTCGTCGTTTTTACTCATGATTATCCTTGCTGCACCAACCACACTAGACAACGCTGTGCCTCTAGCTCCGGTACGGTTAATGATTCTATTCGTTCGACCTGCCAGTTACTTTCCGATTGCAATGCGGCTATTTCTAAATCAGGTTCTTTACCCTTCATAGCTGCAATGCGCCCACCTGGGCGAACATGCCTGCCTGCCAAATTCACGAAATCAAGCAGCGAAGAAAAAGCTCGGGAGACCACAATATCTGCCTGCATGGGCTCCTGCTGCTCCACACGTACATGCATGGCCGACAAATTGGGCAAGGCCAAAACCCCAACCATTTGACGAACAAATGCCATTTTTTTCTCAACCGCATCAATGCAAGTAATGTTCCACGTGGAACACGATGCTGCCAAAACAACACCCGGCAAACCAGCCCCTGACCCTACATCAACAATCCGAACAGCCTCTTGAGTCGATTGATTGCAGCTGGCCAGATAACTCTGGAACGGGCGAACAATCGACAGGCTATCAAAAATATGCTGCACCAGCATTTGATCTGGGTCACGCAAGGCAGTCAGGTTGTAAGTACGGTTCCACCGCTGCAACTGCTTAATATAATTCAGTAGCTTACGCACCAAGGCGGGATCTTGATCCAAGCCTAAATCCTGTAAGGCCTGATTCAGCCGTTCTGAAAAAATATCGCTCATGCCGTTTGTTTGTTTTTTTGCTTGCGCTTCAGGTGTACCAACAATAAAGAAACTGCCGCAGGTGTTACACCCTGAACACGTCCGGCCTGCCCAATGGTCAAAGGCTTAGCAGCCTTCAAACGTTGACGCACTTCAATCGACAATCCTTTGATGTCGTCGTAATCCAGATCCTCTGGAATGGCCTGCTCTTCCAGAGCTGCTTGACGAGTAACCTCGTCTTGCTGGCGTGCCACATAGCCAGCATATTTCACTTGGATTTCCACCTGCTCAACATGCACAGGATCATCCAGACCTGGACCTGCCACTGGCATGCCTTGATCATTCAACACGGCCATCAACTTTGCATAGTCCACTTCAGGACGTTTAAGCAAATCGAAGAAGGAATACTCCCGTTCGATATTTTTACCTAACAGTTCGTGAGCCTGTTCAGCAGGTAAGCTGCGAGGATTCACCCAGGTAGCCTTTAAGCGTTCAATTTCACGTGCAACAGCATCACGCTTGCGATTGAAATGATCCCAACGGGCATCGTCCACCAAGCCCAGTTCACGACCTATTTCAGTCAGTCGCTGGTCTGCATTATCTTCCCGCAGGCTCAAACGGTATTCGGCGCGAGAGGTAAACATGCGGTAAGGCTCGGTCACCCCACGGGTAATCAAATCGTCTACCAGCACACCCAGGTAAGCCTCGTTACGGCGTGGATACCACTGCTCTTTCTCTTGCGCCAAACGGGCGGCGTTCACCCCGGCCAACAAACCTTGAGCGGCTGCCTCTTCATACCCCGTCGTGCCGTTGATCTGGCCGGCAAAGAACAAGCCACGAATCTGTTTGGTTTCCAAGGTAGGGTATAAGGACCGAGGATCAAAATAATCGTACTCAATCGCGTAACCGGGACGCATGATGCGAGCATTTTCCAAACCTGGCAGGCTGCGCACCATAGCCAGTTGAATATCGAAAGGCAAGCTGGTCGAGACACCGTTTGGGTAGATCTCGGTCGTGCTCAAGCCTTCTGGCTCCAAAAACACTTGATGACTGCTTTTGTCCGCAAAGCGATGAATCTTGTCTTCGATAGAGGGGCAGTAACGCGGGCCAATCCCCTCAATGGTGCCCTGATCGCTATACATGGGCGAGCGATCCAGACCCGAACGAATAATATCGTGGGTACGCTCGTTAGTATGCGTAATCCAGCACGGCATCTGTTGGGGATGCATGGAAACATCGCCCATATAGGAAAACACCGGAATCGGATCACTATCGCCAGGCTGGACTTCCAAGCGGGAAAAATCGATGGTGTTGGCATCAATACGTGGAGGAGTCCCTGTCTTCAATCGCCCTTGTGGCAACTGCAGTTCTTGCAAGCGATGCGCCAGGCTGATAGATGGAGGATCCCCTGCCCGGCCTGCTGAGTAATTATTCAGGCCTACATGAACCAGTCCATTCAAAAAGGTACCCGCTGTCAGGACCACGGATTTGGCCTTGAACTTCAAGCCAATCTTGGTGACAGCACCCACCACCTGATCACCTTCCACAATCAAGTCTTCAACTGATTGCTGGAACACCATCAAGTTGGGCTGGTTCTGCAAAACCTCGCGAATTGCCTTGCGGTACAAGGAACGGTCAGCCTGAGCTCGAGTGGCGCGCACGGCTGGCCCTTTGGAGCTATTCAGGGTTCGGAATTGAATACCAGCGTAATCGGTAGCCAAAGCCATTGCCCCGCCCAGCGCATCCACTTCCTTGACCAAATGCCCCTTGCCAATCCCCCCAATAGAAGGGTTGCAGGACATCTGCCCCAAGGTATCCATATTATGGGTTAGTAATAAGGTAGACACGCCGGTTCGAGCTGCCGCTAAAGCCGCTTCGGTACCAGCATGTCCGCCGCCTATGACAATAACGTCAAACTCTTCGGGATAAATCATGTCAGAACAGCTAAAAAGTAAAAATCAATTATACGATTACCAGCGGTGTATGTTCCACGTGAAACACATGGAACCAATATCTGTTCCACGTGGAACACAGTTTTTTGCGTAAAAACCACTGTGGATAACTTTGTGGAGAAAGAGGCCGTTCTTTATCTCTAGACAACTTTCCAAGGTCCAGGCAACGGCTGCGAAGATTTTTCTTGCCCATGATACGCTAGGGAGCGAAGCCATAAAAGGCGCGCGTATTGCTCCTAAATCCCCTAAAAATGGGTATCTAAGCGGGTGCTCTACCTTGGGTGGATAAAATCGACATGGGCAGGGAGCCAAATTGTGGATAACAGAGCAAAAAAGAAACGCTGCTTGAGAAGCAGGAATACCAGTATCCAATCTAGTGGCAAAGGAGATTTCGCCGCTCCGAATACAAGAGAGCGCCTCGATATCCCGACCTGACTACGTTAGCTCTAGTCCTAAAAAGTCCTAAGAACAAAAAAAGAGCTCACTCAGATAAGTTTAGGCTGTCTGCAACAGGCAAGCATAGATTGCCTCTATCCTGATCCGTTTGAAAATGTGCCACCCTATTGAAGGCTATGCTTAAGACATAGGTTTGTCATAAAAATTCCTTCAATCACAACGAATACCCGTGATGGAGCAATTAGAAGAAGAACAAGCAGCAAGAAAAAACGGGACCCGACACCCATATAGGCAACAGCTATATCAATACAAGAAACTGTCCTGAGTGATCGGTTCCACGATCAACAGATACGCGCAGAATCTATGGTATTTTCGACAAGAATTTGTCCGATACTTCGCCACCCAACTTTTTACTCAAACCTGAAGCGCGGGTGCATTTTTATTATTCATATCAGTAGACCCATGCAGATCACATCCAAGCTCCCTTCTGTGGGCACCACCATCTTTACCACCATGAGCCAGCTGGCTCTGGAACATAAGGCCATTAACCTGGGCCAGGGCTTTCCAGACTTCAATCCGGATCCAGCCCTGATTGAGGCTGTGCACCAAGCCATGCTGGATGGCATCAACCAGTATCCTGCCATGGCGGGCTACCCTGCCCTGCGAGCCGCTATTGCCAGCAAGGCGCAGGCTCGGTATGGCCGCCTTTACAACGTGGATACGGAAATCACCGTCACCAGTGGCGCTACTGAGGCTTTAATGGCCAGTTTCCAGGCCTTTGTGCACACAGGCGATGAAGTCATCGTGATCGAGCCCTGCTACGACCTGTATATCCCCGCCATCGAGCTGGCCGGCGGTACCCCTGTTGCTGTCCCCATGACAGCGCCTAGCGAGGCTGTACCCTACTATCGCGTCGACTGGGACCGTGTGGAGCAAGCCATAACCAGCAAGACCCGTATGCTGGTAATCAATTTCCCACACAACCCAACCTGCACCATCTTGCAACCTCAGGATCTGGACGCGTTGGAGCAGATTGTTGAAAAGCATCCTTCTTTGATCATCTTGTCCGACGAGGTCTATGAACACCTGACCTTCGATCAGAAAGAGCATCTAAGCCTTGCTACCCGTCCTCTCCTGGCAGAACGAGCAGTCATCGTTTCTTCCTTTGGCAAAACCTTCCACGCCACAGGTTGGAAAGTAGGCTACTGTTGTGCTTCTGCCAGTCTCAGCATGGAAATTCGCAAGGTCCACCAATACACTGTCTTTACCGTTCCTAGCCCCTTACAGGCCGGTTTAGCCACCTATATGCAGGATCCAGCCACCTGGGAGAGTCTGCCCGCTTTCTACCAGGAAAAACGCGATCATTTGCACCATGGTCTGCAGAACACCCGTTTTACTCCTATGCCCTGTGAAGGGACTTTCTTCTTGCTAGCCAGCTATGAACACATTTCAGAACTGTCCGAGCTGGATTTTGCCAAGCATTTGAACCAGAACTATGGCGTAGGCGCGATCCCCGTGTCAGCCTTCTACCTGAATCCCAATTCTGAGCAGGCTAACCATCGTTTGCTGCGTTTTTGCTTTGCCAAGCAGCTCAGCACCTTGGACCAGGCTATTGAACGCCTGATAAAGGTCTAAAGGCCCTTCTCCCCGCCTTCATCAAACCGCCGTCAGGCGGTTTTTTTTGCCGCCGGATCGCCCCAAGAAAAAAGTTTCCCCTCTGGGACAGCAAACCGAAGGCGTAGCAAGGAGGCGCCTTTTGGTACCCTGATTTTTGTGGACAAGTACAGTCGTCGCAATCTTGCCTATATCTGCTACAAACGCCCTACAGCAGCCAGGTGAGACAGCAAGCATCATCCGAACCACAAAACACCTGTCGCAAGCTACAAAACCCGCATCTTGTAGTTCGCAAGACGCCAAGCGTGAAACAGGCAATCCGTCGCCCCAACACTGTCCTGTTGATAACTTTGGGGGTAAACCTGATTTTTTGCCCAGTTATTGCTTCTTTTCCTTTGATAAAAGCAAAAACCTGTCAGCTTTACCGCTTCTTTGTTTCAGTACCGACAAGCAGCAAAAAAAATAGCCTAAAAATTAAAACAACAAAAAATATAGATATAAAACAAGGACTTATTTCAACATTACACGTTCTTGAAACATAGCTAAGCTGTGAAAATACACAGTTCACTCAACTACTTCAGGCTAAACAAGCCCCGTGCGAGCACAAACACACGCTTTACCCACAAAATGTGGATAAGTCAAAAATTCAAACAAGATTGACCTAGTACAAGTTTTAGGCTCAGCAATCCCTGAAGCCATCGCAAATTCTTGGTCAACCACGTTTTTCAGGTAGAACTCCTCTCTCTTGCTAATCAACGCCTTTACTTGAGCTTTTCTCATGTTGGAAGAGAACTCAGAGGCGTGACAGCAAAGTCGAACTTGAACGGCTCTGAAAACAAATTTTCAGTCGTTGCGGCTTAGATTTCTATATGCAAAAGTCGCATAAGCCAGCCTTGAGCGAGATCGTGATTTTTGTACATGGACTGAATCTTAGTCGAGAACTTTTGGCTTGCAAAGGGCAAGGGCCTAGTCTGCAGGGAGTTGAACTTATCTTATATAACAAACACTTAAATCTTTTATTAGAATTATTGGATGGAAGCCTGTTGATAAGTCGAACAAGTGTCTTTAGCAATGAAAAAACAAGAGCTTAGCAGTTTTTTTTCCGGGGATAGATCTAACGCTTACCGGTGGATGGTTTAGGTACAACTTTTAGACTCCCCAAAGAAGTACCTACTTATGCCTTAGGTATCCACACCCTGTTCACAATGCCCTTCCTAGAGCTTATCCACAGAAAAGAAAATTGTAACAGTGGGAGGAAAAATGAATTTAGCGGGTTGGCTGCGTAAAACCAGTGTCCGTCATGATGATTTTCTCTGGCCAACGCAAAGCCGCCAGGTGAAAAGCCGAGTCTTGCGGCGCCTGGTCTTTATGGCGATCGCGCCAACGAGCTCCAACAGAAAAGTCCACGCAAAACGTGTTTTTCTTTGCTCCATGCCAGGAAAATGGGTCTATATCCTTGAATAATAAAGAGTATTTAGAAATTTTCGCTGTTGGTTGAGGGAAAAGCTGACGCCAGTAGTGGCCGAAAATAACCGGAATGTCATCCTGGTAACTGTTCCACCAAGGAGTTCTGTCGGAAAAACGCCAACGATTGCCAGCAAAAAAAGGGCGATCCGCAGGTCCTTCGGTTCCAGAAGTCAGCAAACGGATGGGGTTGAAGTCATTTTTGACTAAATCGTAGTCAATGTAGGCCTGCAATAAAGGCATTATGGCCTTTGGATCTTCAATTTTTTCTTTCCATTCTTGTTTTGCAGTCAGATATTTATTCAGAATTCCTCTTTTTTCTGCATATATATCCGCTTTGTTCTCGCATTCAAAGAAAAAATCAAGAAAATCTTCGCTTTTAACTGATCTAATTGCATTAATAGCTGGATTATTCCAGGCGGCATGCACAATTCTGAGGTCACTTCTTTCCAATGCAATGGGTAGTGATCTTAAAAAATTTCGGATTTTGTCTCTATTTTGAGGTTTTGCACGCTTAAATGGCGAGTAATTCTTTAAATCTGACTGATATCGCTGATCAAAATACCATCCTGATCCATCTTTTGCATCGTCTATCAGTAGATTAATTTCATGATTACCTAATATTCCTTTTGCTTTATTATTATTTATCAAGGACTTAAGGTACTCAATTACAGCAGGGCTATTGGGACCACGATCACAATAATCTCCCACGAATATCAGGCTGCGTTGCTCCGGATGAGAGCCATCTTCCTGGTAACCCAAATTTTGGATCAGTTGTTGCAAGGCCTGAAGCTCTCCATGTACATCACCGATGATGTCTAAAGAACCAGCAGGTAAAGGCTGTACAAGAAAGTTGGGCATGGGTGAAGAGATCTTTATTTAACAATAACTATATATATAACTGGTAATGGATAATGGGTGTCTGTGGATAAGTAGCATAGATTGAAATTCACATTTAATTTCAGCATCTTATGGACTATTCCAGCCTGTGTACCACCCCGATGGAGTCGGTGGACCGAAACTGGACAAAATTTGAGATCTGGAATGACAGGCAACTTATCCCCCTTTCATCCACAGCACGTCCACAACAGGCCTTCTTGGAGCTTATCCACAGGGGGCCAGAGCCAGTAGCTGCCTTAAATATAGCTTTTTTGCCCAGTCCCTGACCGATTTTCTGGTCGGATCTCGCCCGCCTAAAGCGTCTAGATGAGCTGGTATCGGTGTTTGCACCAACGCCATGTTGGAGTGCGAACTAAGCCTTTATAATATCCACAAATTATTCACTTTTTTATTAACCGATTATTTCCCCCAAGTTCCATATTTCCATTTTTGGTTTAATCTGTTTTGTTAATAAAATTGTGGGTTTCTTTGTTATGCAAGCCTGTGGATAAGTCGGGTCATCACAACTGTTATTGGCTTTCTTTTTCTAAACAAAACCCTGTTTTTGTAATTCAATATTACCGTTTTGTTTTTGATTTCAGTTTTAATTTTATTTCCAGAAAATAACAACTGGAAATTTAATTTATTTTTTTGATTATTGACTTGATTGTGTTGTTTTTCTTTATTTGATATAGATAGGCTTGTTTTTGTTTAATACTTCACTTAAAAAAACCAAAATCAATCAATAATTTGAATTTGTTTTCCTCTATCCTCCAGTTGTTTTCTCTGATTATTAGTTGATTCCTTTCTGGTCTTTGTAGATAAAGTTTGCTCTTCTTTAATAAAAAAATGGCTTGGAGCAGAGCAATAAACATTGAATGATCTGGTTTAACGATGGAACCTATCTGCCGACCCGACCCGACCCGACCCGACCCGACCCGACGTGCTGTGGCCAGTTATGGGCATATAGATCTGGATATTCTCTCAGTATTGGATATAAACCCAGCTTCTGTCTCGGCCTGCTTCAGCTTCTTTAGCCTGGGCATGCTTGATCCCCCGTTTTTTGCCTGGATGCCAAACGTGACTTTTTGACGATAGTGGGGGATTTGTTTTGTCAGCTCTCTACGTTGACAGGACAATCTGCTCATTGCGGAACTTTCGGGGCGTTTGGGTCGACAAAGCCTTGGGTTTGAATCGCAAATTGCTGACAAGGTGAGGCCCATCAGGCGCTTGTCTGAGTATATGGACAGCGTAATTGCTGCTTGGGCTCGCGGAATCACCCATTTATCTTTAAGGGATATGTTTTTTCCGTGGAAGTAGCAAGGGTATTCTCCTGCTAGCCTGTGGCCGGTATCGCTATAAGAAATAGCGTGAAATCTCCCCTCATGTAACAATTGCCGCCAAGGCTGTTTAATCCTTAAGCATCGTCTCGCTACTCACTCCGTACTTCATGCCTCAACCGAATATCGAAGAAGCCGCTCAGGACTGGCACGGCTTGCTCCAGAAAGTGCCCCTGGCGGTCCGTGCTCATGTGTTGGCTATCACCCAAGATAACCAGGACGAGCTTGCGACCCACTTTTATACGCATATGCTCAAGCACCCTGCTGCACAGGTGTATCTATCGCACGATCAGGTACACAAACGCTTGCATCGTTCCTTGCGCAGTTGGTTGGTTCAGCTATTTTCGGTAGATGAGCACAGTGATATGCAAGACCAGGTCAAGCTGCAAAATCAGGTTGGCGAGGTTCACGCTCGGGTGGGAGTGCCTGTTCATCTGGTGCTGCGCGGTGCACGCTTGCTCAAGGGGCGTTACGCCCGCTTTTTGTTTGAATCCTCGACTATTAGTTCCGAGCAGGCTTGGGAATGCTTTCGCTATGTTCAGAATTTTATTGACTTGGCGATGGAGCTGATGAGCCATGCCTACGCCAATTCGCGCGAGCGTAAATCCCGGGCTGAAGAGTCCTACCGCTTGTTTGCCATTGTGCAGAACGTGGCGGCCGAGCGCGGCCGACAGCGAGCCGCACTGCTGGATTGGGAAAATCTCTTCATGTTTGCGATGGCGGTCAACAATGGTGTGACGCCTGCTCCGCGGATTGGGGACTCGGACTTCGGTATCTGGTTCAAGCATAAGGGCGCGCATGCCTTCCAGGGTACGGTAGAGAGCCGTGAGATCCTGGACCTGATGAACTTGATTGATACCGAGCTGATGCCCGCATTCGAGCAAGGGGATGTGAAAGGACAGGTTTCGCGCTTGCACGAGCTGCGTGATCGAACCCGGGCGATTGGTTTGCACCTGGATCGCTTGTTTGAGCAGCAAAACGAGCTGGAGTCTGGTCGGGACGTGTTGACCCGCCTGTTAAGCCGCAAGTACCTGCCGGTCGTTCTTAGCCGGGAAGTGGGTTATGCCCAGCAGCGGGGATCGCGTTTTGCTCTGCTGGCCGTGGATATCGATTTCTTCAAGCGCGTCAATGACACTTACGGGCATGACGCGGGTGATCGTATTCTGCGTCAGTTTGCCGAGCTGCTTAGCAATAGTGCTCGTGCTGGTGACTATGTGTTCCGTCTTGGGGGCGAGGAGTTCCTTCTGGTATTGGTCGACGTGGATGCGGATGGTGCGATGCGCGCTGCTCGTAATTTACGTCTTCGCATCCATGCAGAAACCTTCCGGGTTGTGGATGGGGAAACTATGAGTATCACTGCCAGTATTGGTGTGGCTTTGTACGATGGACACCCCGATTACGAGCGTACGCTGCGTCGCGTTGACCGCGCCTTGTATCAAGCCAAAGAAGAAGGACGTGATCAGGTCGTGTACGTCTGATAGAACGCGCTTGTCCACCCTTTTATGTCGTATGGCGGCAACCTGTGCTACAAGTGCGTATAGTTTTGTTCTTGCCAGTGTTTACCGCCTGATTTCTGACTATGTGTGGCCTTTGAAATAGGGGCTCCGGGTCCGATGTGGTGCGATAAACACAATTATATTGAATGGCATAGACGCTTTGGCCTCAGGCTGAAGCAGGATTTGTTTGCGAGCTGATTTTATGCATCCCCGTTTGGCTGTTCTACCCCAGTATTTACTCCCTAAACAGGCACTGACCGAGTTTCTAGGCGGCTTGGCTTCCAAGCCTATGGGCGGGCGTACGACCTGGCTTATCAAGCGGTTTATCGATCGTTATCAGGTCGACATGAACGAGGCGGAAAACGCCGATCCAGCCAGCTACGCCACCTTTAACGAGTTCTTTGGTCGTGCCTTGCGCCCAGGTGCCCGCCCTATTGCGGATACGCCACTGGTCAGCCCGGTCGATGGTGCTATTAGCCAACTGGGTCCTATCCAAGGCGCCGAGGTGTTCCAGGCGAAAGGCCATAGCTATTCAACCACCGCGTTGGTGGGCGGTGATGCTAAGGAAGCTGCCCGCTATCAGGATGGAGTGTTTGCAACCCTGTATTTGAGTCCCAGTGATTATCACCGGGTGCACATGCCTTGCGCGGGTGTTCTTAAGCGCATGATTCATGTGCCGGGCGATTTGTTTTCGGTCAACCCTACGACAGCACGTGGTGTCCCCGGGCTGTTTGCGCGTAACGAACGTGTAGTCTGCTTTTTTGACTCTGAGCAAGGCCCTTTCGTATTAGTGCTGGTGGGAGCGACGGTAGTGGGCAGTATGGTTACAGTCTGGCATGGTGTGGTGAATGCCTCGCGCGATGGCAATATCCACGAGTGGAACTACGATGGCCAGCATATTGCTTTGGAAAAGGGGCAGGAAATGGGCCGTTTTTTGCTGGGTTCCACGGTGGTGATGCTGTTCCCTAAAGAAAGTGGATACCGTTTTGATCCTAGCTGGCAGCCTCAAGGTGTCATTCGCCAAGGCCAGGCGATGGGTTATCAGGGCTAAACCCTGTTTTCCAATGAATAAAACCTGTGTTCAAGTGGACACAGGTTTTTTTTTGTCGTCGGGCCGTTCCAAGGTTTGGCGTTTCCGGGAAAAAACTCTCCCTCGGGGGGCAGTAAGCCGAAGGCGTAGCGTAGGGGATTTTTGGGACTGTTCGGCGCTTAAAAGTTGCTTGTATTCAAGATGTTTGTGGAGTGAGTATGAAAAGGTGGGGGGCGATAGTGATCAAGATTTTGGTCCTGTTATTGGTCTTGGTGATAGCGACCTGGGGGACGCTGGCATTGCAGTTTCAGTTGTCGGCAGGCTTGGGACGCTGGTTGGCTATGGCCGGCTGGATAGCGGTGGCTGTATTGAGCTTGTACGCTTTGAGCAAGGGCAAGAATTGGCTCTTTGTTCCTCAGATCTTGGGTTTTCTAGTTCTGGTGGGGTGGTGGAGCAGCATTGTGCCCAGCAATGCTCGGGAATGGGCGCCTGATGTGGCCAGAATGAGTTACGGCGAGGTAAATGGCTCTGTTGTGACCCTGCATAATGTGCGCGATTTTAACTGGCGCAGTGAAACCGATTTTGATGAGAGCTGGATACAGCAAGCCTACGATTTGCAGACGATCAAATCGGTAGACATGTTCCTGTCGTACTGGATGGGCCCGATTATTGCCCATACCTTGGTGTCTTTTGGCTTTGAGGATGGTCGCCATGTGGTGTTCTCGGTAGAAATCCGCAAGGAAAAGCATGAGGGCTTTTCTGCAATAGGCGGTTTTTTTAAAGATTTTGAACTGAGTCTGATCGCGGCGACCGAGCAGGACATTGTGCGTACTCGCAGCAATGTGCGTGGTGAGGATGTGTATATGTACAGCGTGGAGTTATCCAAACCGGCTATGCAGGCACTGTTTTTGTCGTATGTGGAGCAAGGTCAGCAGTTACAGACCACTCCCCGCTTTTACAACACGTTGACGGCTAACTGCACGACCATTGTTTATGACATGGTCGCCAAAATTGTGGACGGCGTGCCGTGGGACTGGCGTGTGCTGGCGTCGGGCTATTTGGCCGAGTATGTGTATGGTTTGAATGCTTTGGCGCCAGACCATAGTTTCCAGGAACTGAAGCAATTAGGCTATATCAATCCAAGGGCTGTGTCGCAGCAGGACGGGCAAGATTTTTCAGCCTTGATTCGACGGGATTTGCCTCTCGTAAAGCCTTTTTAGGGCTTTTTTAGGTGTTTTTGTTCCACGTGAAACATATGTTTTACTGATTATGATCTAATAATTAGATTGTTTTTTTGGAATAAAAAAATAAAGAAAACCCCAGCATATGAAAATCATGTTGTGGGGTTTTTTAGTGATTTTTTGCGGCTGGAATAATAACGGCGATATGGCAACTGTCCGATTTTGTTAAATGTTCAAGTTTTGCCAAGAAAGGCTCAAGGCGTCGCTCGCCATTGCACTAACTGCTCCAGTGTCATGGTGTTGCCACCACACACCACAACCAGAATGTTTTTGTAGGGAGCCAGTGCTTCATGGTCCAGGTACAAAGTCGATAAAGCCGCGCCACATGCGGGTTCAACTAGAACGCGGTGGTCGGTCAGGAAACGTAAACAGGCGCTGACGGCCTGGGCATCACTGACCTGAACGCAAGTAGTGGGATGGGATTGGCTAATGGCATATGCCTGGTCACAAACACGTGGTGCTGCCAGCGAGGTGGCGACCCCACTGACCTGACTGAGGGTGATGTGCTGGCGTTGTCGTACTGACTCGCCCAAGCTGGCGGTGCCTTCGGTTTCGACGGCAATAATGGTGGTCTTGTCCCAACCTTGTTCTCGCAGACCTTGTGCTATGCCGCTTAGCAAGCCTCCTCCCCCTACCGCCAGCAAGACGGCATCGGGCTGTACGCCCATTTGAGCGACTTCAGTAATCAGGCTGGCATGGCCTTCCCAAAGCAAAGGGTCGTCAAAGGGGTGAATCAGGGCATCATCTTCTTGCACCAGGGTCAACGCATATTCATGGGCCTCCTGCCAATTCTTGCCCACCACGTGCAGCTCGGCTTTTTCCCGTTGAATCAAACGCCTGGCGTGTTCGCTGGTGCTTTCAGGGACGACAACAAGGGTTGGGGTGGTGAGCCGGCGCCCCGCGTAAGCGACGGCAATCCCTGCATTGCCACCTGAGGAAATGACGAAGCGTTTCTTGTTTTGTTGAGCATGATGCTGGCACAAGTGCCCGATACCGCGAATCTTGAATGATCCGCTAGGTTGTAATGCATCCATTTTTAACCAGATTTGTTTGCCGAGTGGATCGCTCAAGGCATGTGAATAAATAAGTGGTGTCTCAAGGTGAAGAATCATTTCTTATCGTTCCAGATTTTATAGTGATCTGCGAGGGCATGATAAGTGCTCAAGGCCCTGTTCACCCCATTTTATCGATCTGAAACAGGTGTGGCTGAAGATCTTGAGCTGTGTTTTGTGACGGTCAGGTCAAGCTTTGGGGAAACGGTGTGGAAAGGATGTTTATAGCAAAGGGCCTGGGTTTTGTAACTGTCTGCGCTCTTTGCACCAAGCCTCATAATTAGCGTTTAATGTGAGGCGACTTACTATCTGTAAGTTTGTCTGCACCTTCTTACAATTTCGCTTCTTCGGGGCCTTGGTGTTCAAGCTAAATTAAGGGCTTATCTGATAAAATCCCAGTTAAATTGCCCGACTCAAGACCTTTTTGCGTATAGGATTCAGGCTTGGTCTTAAGCGTTTAATTTTAAGTGCATGATAAGCACAAAAAACCATTCCAATCACTCCGGCCATAAAGCAGGGTTGTTTTTTGCTTTGCCTGATCGGAATAAAAACAATAATAACCAGAACTTATTTCTAGAAAAGGCGCTGTTGTAGCGGCTCTTAAAGGAATAAAGATTTTGTTATGAAAACTGCTACCAGACCTGCTGATATATATATGCGTTTTTTGCAGCTCGCCGATTCGCTGCATACCTTGCCTTGCTTACCTTGCCTGGACCCTCTTGAAGAGCGTATCTTGGTGCTGGTTGCCAAGGCGTCAAAAGATTGTCTGCGTTTGTCGGTACGCGATGTCATGGCCGTAGAGCGGCTGGGGTCGCCAGCGACCATACATACCCGGCTCAAGTCCATGCGCGAGAAAGGCTGGATCGTTCTCAGTGACACGGAGGACACACGCCGCAAACAAGTTGATCTGAGCCAGGCTGCCCTGCTGCATTTTGACCGCCTTTCTGCCTGTCTTTTAGAGGCGGCTAATGTCTGATTGCACAAATAGTGTAGTGATGCATTGTGTGTACTTCCAGAATCTGCAGACAGTAAGCTTTTGGCATCACGCAAATAAGTTGGACGCATTTATCCCAAAAGTACGTATGTCCGACACAAAAAAGAAAGGCTAAAAATCAGGCATTTGTTCCAAGATTTGCCTGCCAGCAAAGAGTCTATTTTCTATACTCAAGACTCATGTTGAATTTCCAGGTTTGGAGGCAGAATGCGCTTACCCATCTATCAGGTCGATGCCTTTACTGACACCTTGTTTGCAGGCAACCCTGCCGCTGTGGTGTTGTTGTCCGAGTTCCCTGACGACGCTTTGATGCAGTCGATTGCGGGCGAGAACAATTTGGCTGAGACGGCCTTTCTGGTACCACAAGGTCCGGATTTTGGCTTGCGCTGGTTTACCCCCACGGTAGAAGTGCCCTTGTGTGGTCACGCTACGTTGGCCAGTGCGGCGGTCGTGCTGCAATACATACGTCCTCAAGATAGCCAAGTGGTGTTCCATACCCTGAGTGGTGCGTTGACGGTGCGTCGCGATGAGACAGGCTATGTCATGGATTTTCCGGCGCGTCCGGTTACTCGTGTGGATGACGATCCCAGGCTGGAAGAAACTTTGGGTACCAAGATTACGCAATTGTGGCGTAATGACTTTACCCATTTGGCTGTAGTGGAAACCGAGGAACAGGTGCGACAACTGCAGATAGATACGGCAGCTATGATGGCGATTGGTTACGAAGGATGTATTGTGACCGCGGCGGGCTCGGGCCAGTTTGATATTGTCAGTCGCTTTTTTGCGCCCGGTCACGGCATTGAAGAAGATCCTGTGACGGGGTCGGCTCACTGTGCCTTGTTGCCTTATTGGGCCCCTATTCTGGGTAAAAATCATCTACGGGCTTATCAGGCTTCCGAGCGTGGGGGCGTACTGGATTGCACCTTGGATGGTGATCGCGTGTTTCTGAAGGGGCAAGCCGCCATGTATATGGAAGGCCATATCCAGGTTGGTTAAGGTGGCGTGGGGCGTGCTTTTTGTAGGGTGATTTTTATGCTTTTTGATCTCTTATGATTCCTGTCGCGCCGTTTTCGCCGATACTTTTATTGCTCATTACGCTTGGCCCGCTCGCATTGTTTTTTTTGCTGGTTTGGGTGGTTTTGCTTTTAGTTCAGCCACAGCGGCGGGCAAACTTTAAGAAAAACCCCTGGCCACGAATACTACTTTTACTTCCCTTGCTGGTATTGGCGCTCTACTACAGTTTTTTCCAGTGGGAGGTCTATCAGTTCAAGAAACGTCAGGAACAGGAGCTGGCTAGTCGCCAGCATGTTTTAAAAGAGCCTGGTCGTTTTGCTGGAATTGATATGCCAGCCGGAACAGAGCTGGAGTTGAGTGTATGGGGCGACCCGGACAGCGTGTCCTGGGCTCGTTTTCCGGAGGCGGTCATGGTGGGCAATGCCCCAGTACTGTCCTTCGAGCGCCCCCGTCCCGATCTGCAAAACTCTAGCTGGAAACTGCATCTGGCCGGTGATGCAACGCTGGAGGGTTGGCAGTGTGATGGCAGCCAAGTAATTGAAATGGAACAAGATTCTACGGTAGAGACCGGCTTTCGCTTTGTTAGCTGCTTTTTGAGCAAAGGGAACCGGATTACAGGCTGGAGTCCCTATGCGGCGGCTTCCAATATGAGCTCTGCTCCGGACCTCATGCTGGATTTGCCTGCTGGAACCTTGGTTCAGTCCCGACCCGACGGAACTTTGTACACCAATGGTGATCGGGATCAGGACCGTTGGATGGTACGTGTAGAGGAAGAAGGCTTACAGATTCAGGCATGGAACCTGCTTTTGGAGCATGCTTATTTCTCAGTCGATAAAAATAAAGACTTGCTCTATCTCTCTCAAGCGCGATTGGCTCAGAAAATTCAATTGGGTGGGTTTACCTATCTGGCCGGTACTCGTGTGTCTACACCTAACTATCGTTTTTACCCTCAGTGGCCTCTTTTACTGAAAATGGTATTGGACTCTGGTGAGGATTCGGTTCAACGTAAAGAACAGTTCCATACGTTGCCCGATGGCCAGATTTTGGACGAATTTCAGTAGTTAACGGCGCAATGCTGGCTTTTTTTACCTGTAATCTGCATTTTTTTTGTGGTGAGTGTAATTAAATAAGGCGAATTTGTTTTGGTTGGCTCAATTTGAGTTAATGTAAGCATTTGAAGCGATTGTATAAAATAAAAACGTAACATTTTCAAAAGTTGGCTGTTAGACAGCCAGAAATTTGGTGGCTACTGGTTTCCTTTCCTGAGGTTTGGGGCTCGAGCGGCAGGAACGTGCCGCCATCCTGAAACCGCCCTATTGCTGGCGTAACTGAACAAGGTTAGATGCCGCTATGACGACATATCAAGGGGAGCTGCTGGAGCATACGCAGGCTCACGCACAAGCTGCTTATTGGTTCACTCGCTTGAACTCCGGCGAGGCGACGGCTGCCGAATTACGGGAATTTGAGGATTGGCGTCGTGACAATCCTGAAAATGAACGTTCATATCGATACATTTGCTATTTTTGTGACGCCAGTCTGGATGCGCCTGAGCATGAAATCCGCCGTTTATTGGTGAGTTCAGGACAGAAGGCTGCCTCGCTCAAGCTTTCTCACCGTGGTTTGCTGGCCGGCTTGTTTGTTGTGACCTTGGCGCTGACGGTGTTTTTCTTTTGGCCGGAGCGGGTACTGCGACAAGAGCATCTGGTATCGGGTACACAAACGCTGGAGCAGCGGTTTGTGGATGGCACTGTCGTGCGACTGGGGCCTGATTCAGCTCTTGAAGTCCGCGAGTACGAGGACAGGCTGAATCTGCAACTGTTACGCGGTCAGGTCACTTTGCTGCTGGCTGATCCCACACAAAAGAGCGTGACGGTCTTTAACAGTTTTGCGCAGGCACGCAGCGACAAGGGGCAGTTTTCGGCCTTTCTGGACAGCGATCAAATGAAGTTTGCCGTGGATACCGGCTCGGTCGAAGTCTCCAGTGGAACATGGTGGCGTCGGCAAATCCGGGTGCTGATTCCTGGTCAGCATATTTTTGTGGATCGATGGTCTGGAATGAAACGGGTTCAACCCGCTCCTATATCTCCCAATAAGGCCGACTAAAAGTCGGCCTCTTACATTTCAGCGCGTTTAGAACATCCAGTTCAAGAACAATTTACCGTTTATATCGGCCCGACTATCACCCAATAAACGGGTATTGGCCGACAACCCTAAACGCAGTCGCTCGGACTGCTGCAAGCTGATGCTGGTTCCCAGCGACAAGGCATGGTGATCCACTCGTGCATAACGCCCCTCAAAACCTACAGATTGGGCACTGGCAAAAGCCGCTTCCTGGGTTTGATTGCGGCTTAGCAACGCCTGCTCCCAGGCCACTGAGAAGGATGTTTGCAGTTGGCGATTCTGGCTTAAATCCCAGTTCTGACGCAGGGCCAGGCCGATGGAAGCCTGCAAGGCGTTTTGTCGGCTGGCGTCCAGGCGCAGACGGCTGGCGGCATCGCCACTTTCTTCCAGTCCTGGGCGACGGTAATGGAGGTAATCCAGAGCCAGAACCGGCCCGATGCTGCCGTTTGCACCCAGTGCCCAGTTGTAGCCAGTCTGTACCCCTAGCGAGAAGGTATGAGCAGTCCAATCCGAAGCAGGACGCGCCTGATAGCCTGCAAAACTGATGTCACGGTTCATCTTGCCCTGCTCTATCCCTACGCGCATTTGCGCCAGGCCGTTCCAGCCTTCCTGGCTGTAGCCACGGTAGCGGGCATGCACACCCAGGCCCAGGCCCGTCAGCTTGCTCTTGGCCTGGAAGGGGGCATTTACATTGACGCGTTGCTCGTTGGCATTGCCGTGTACGCCCAGGCTCCAGTCACTGCCTTCAGCGCGGTGTTCTACCCCCAGCATCACTCCATAGATTTCGCTGCGGTGATCAACATCATTGCCGCCCAGTTGCCAGTGGTAGCGGCCGCCATAGGTCTGGATGAAGCTTTGCCAGCCGCTCTTGTTGATACCGTTGGTTTGGCGCAGTTGTTCGGATACCAGGTGTTCGCGGCGCAAGGCGGCGGCGGTTTGGGCGGCGTAGGAACCAGCACTTAGCTGATCCAGGGCCAGACCAATATCGCTGCCATCTGCACGCGAGAAGTCCATGGCTTGATACACGGCCGCCAGGGACTGATTACCTGCGGAAGCCTGTGCCAGGCTGGTACCAACAGCGGCGGCATTGGGCGATGCTGCGTACTGGGCATACGCATTCTGATTACGGCTGACAGTCCAGCCATTGCCTGTACTTTCTACATTCAGGGTGGGGGATGTCAGCGTGGCATTGAGCGCAGCAAACTGCCCTTGTGTCTGGCTGGCGGTGAACACCTTGTCCTGATTCAATGTCCAGCCGTTTTGATACCAGTCTGGCTGCAGATCCACGGTCAACTCGCCATCGAGCTGAGCCAGGCCCTGCACATCAACATGATCATTCTGGGTGGCCGAGGCCTCCAACAGAATGCGGCCAGCGGCACCTTGGACAAAATTGCCCTTGATCGTCATGTGCCCGTAGGAGTTCCCGGGGCTGAGTGTGCCGTTATTGGTGAAGTTGTATTCAGGGTTGAGGGTGAATTCGCTATTGCCATACAGGGTCGCGCCCTGATCCACGCGCAAGCCGTACAGCTCATGCTGGCCATTCAAGGAAGTGGCGCCCCCGGCAATGACGACAGCCAGATTGTTTTGGCCTTTGATATTGCCGTCATAACGTATCTGGAAGTCGGGGTCAGCCGCATTGGTAGCACGACCATTTTTATCGGCCTTTTGACCAAAGCTGATACGGGTCAGCAGCAGTTGCTGGTCGGCGTCGCGGCGGTTGTAATCCGAGGTAATGTCACCTGTGATTTGTGCGCCCTGCAGAATATTGATGTTCTGTACCCAGGCATTGTCCGCGATATGGATGGCCGCCTTCTGACCCGACAAGGTGCCGGACAAATCGTAATTACTGATCAAGGCACCTTGCAATATTTCCGGTACAGTGCGTAGCTGGCCTTTAGCCATGAGCATCCAGGAGCCGTGATACTCATCGTTGCTACCCATGGCGTTCTGCCCGAAATCGAACAAGGCTCCGACGCCATCCTGACCATCTGCCCGGACTTCACCTTGCTGGACAATATTGTGATGGCGGCCATAGCTGAACTGCAGGCCACGACCATACCAGCCGTGGGCATGAATACGCGTCGACTCGGGAATGATGAGCGTGTTTTCGCTACCGTCCACACGTACGCCTACCCCCCCTGGCCCGGCTGTCAGCAGATCCGCCGCCTGGCGAATGAGGTTGCGTTCGCCATAAATGTGCAGGCCCAAGCCTTGTGTGGCCATGTTGTATTGACCAGGCAGATAGGTCGTGCCGTCTTCATTGCGCGCAAAGTAGCCATTGGTATTGTTCAGGGTGACGTCGTCCCCATAGACCGAATAGCCAAAGAAGTTGCGGCGATCAATGCTCAGCCCAATATCCTGCAGGGCGGCAATTTCGGCTTCCATCAGATTCACGTAGTTGCGATAGGTCTGATGGCTCATCAAGCTGTTGCGCAGCTCGGTGTGGCTCATATAGTTGCGATCCACGCCATACTGCGGCTGGTCGTGGACGTTCAAGATGCTGACCGGGATGCCCGGCATGGCGCCATTCAGGACTGCCTGTACATGATCCCCAGTGAAGTAGCCCTTGTCCTGGCGCAGGTCAAAAGCGTCAGGGTCGTAGGGGTTGGTGCAAACGGAACACAGGATTTTCTGCCCAGGGCTGGGGGCTCGACCCTGATCATCGCGCAAGCCCAAGGCCCAGGGGCTAAGGTCATTCTGGAAGAAGGGGTCGGGTGGATCGAAACTGTCTGCAGGCAAGTTGTCCATGACTGTGTTGCTGATGCCCAAGGCATGAGCTAGCTCATGAAAAATTACCGCGTTGTAATCGACTTTGCCGGTCAAGGGCAGTTGGCTGGGAGTAGCTGGGACCGTGTCCATATCCAGTTTTCCGACACCGATAACGGCATCGGGGTTGTTTGGATCGCCCTGGAAGATCCCCTGCAAGCGTGCTTGTAAGGCCGACAAGGTGAAATTGGGATGGGATGGGCTGGTCAGTCGAGCACCATAAGCATTGGCGTTCTTTTCATTCATAGTGCCCAGGTTGATGACAGCCGGTGTGTATCCCACTGGCAACTTAATGATTTCGGCCCAGCGCCCCAGTGCGGCACGAATTTTCAGTCGCCCATTCTCGTCAATTTCTTGGGGGGAAACGCGTGGATCGGACTGATCCGACGTATCGTAGCCCCCATCATCAGGTCCATAGATCCGCAATTCAAAGGCCGGTTGACCCTGTTGGTTCAAAATGAATTCAGTCTGGTAAGCATGGGCGCTGCTGGTCCAGCTCAAGGCCACCAGGGTGTGGCCGAGTAGTGCTTTGATTTTGAAGTCCATGGGATTCAGAGAAAGAAGGCAATGGTTAGGGGGCACTTTTATCACGGTAAAGAACGATTGGGTTTCAGCCGTAACTTCTAAGGGATAAAGTGTTCAAGAGAGGAAAGTATGACCATAGAGATCAGTGGACGGGGTTTAATACAGAGACAAACTAGGCCCGTGGCCGAACCGTTGAATGCGACGGCCATGACACCTTCAGTAGTGCCCGAACAAGACAAGCTGGATTCCATAGACGCATCGGGGCGTATCAAAGTGAACCTGTCTTCCTTGGGAAAAGAGCTGTCGCTGACCAGTCAGCAAGCTCCAAAAAAAGGTCGCGATAAGGATATTGATAGCAGTTCCTTGCCCGATGGCATCAAGGACATACTTAAACGTATCCGTGATCTGAAAGAGCAGATTCAACAGAAATTGATGGAGCTGCAGCGTATCCAGGCCAGCCACAAAAGCAGCGAAGCAGAAAAAAAACAGGAGCTGGAGCGCGTGCAAAGCGAGCTCAATAGCTTGAACGGTGCTCTGTCCAGTGCGCATGCCATGTTGAACAAGATCATGGACGACATTGAACTGGATGGAGATAGCCGTATGGAAGTGGCAGATTTGTTGATGAAGTAAGAAGCCGTTCGACTGGCTTCGGGAGCCCTTGGGGGCGCAGATAGGTATGTCCACCTAAGCCTGTATGAATATGGACTGCGTCCTTTTTTGGGCAGCCAGGGGCTGTTTTTGCTGACGCTCAGGGTTGGTTTGCCACCGTCAAAGCTTGTGTAATTTTGTCGTTGAGCTGATGCGGAGACATCAAATTGGTGGTGACCTGTGCCTTGGTGCGAATGATATAGGCGGTCGAGGGATTCAGATTAATGCAATACACTACCAGCGAGCCCGCCCCCATGGGGGCCGCGCCAATATAAACCCCTAACTGATCGCTGGCTGCCGAATCATTACGCTGGTGGTAGCCCTCCCCCGCGGCTGCCTGTTTGACTGTATCCAGACACTGAGCCACGTTTAAACGGGAGATGGAACGCTGTTCTGCCTCCAGCTCCAACGGCATCAGTTCCTGAGCCTGTACCGCCCAAGCGCCATGAAGCAAAGCTGCCATCAAAACCCACTTGTTGAGTGTGTGCATGATGCCCTCCCGCAGGAGACAATGGAGCGTTCAGCATAGTCCCGATTGATCAGGGCAGGCTTTGATAGTGCTTAATTCAGGAACGAATATCGGGTTTTTACTGAGGTGGGGCCTGCTGGTAGCAGCCTGAATAGAGTAAGTATGCGGCCATCAGTGCACGGTCTGTTTTACGTCTTTTTTCTTTTAGCCAGGACTCTGGGCCTTAGTTCTTCTGCTTTGGGGCTGGTAGCTTTCCAGTTTGCTTCAGCAGTTTCTTTTCTTCTGTTTTGACGCGACGCTCCAGTTTTTTAATATCTTCCTCGGCAGGGAGCTGTTCAGGCCGGATACCGCGCTGACCCAGCATATCGCGCACGCTGCGGTTGTTTTGCTCATGCTCATGGGTGATCAACGTTTCACCATGCAGTTGCTCTTGCGTGACGTTGTGGTTCGTCATTTCCGTGGCAAGGTTCTTGGCGGCAATGGTTAGTGTAGGTAGAAAGTCAGCCAAGGGGCGGGTTTGAGTAATACCGTAGCGGTCTTTCATCATCTGGGTGGTGTGCCCACCAAATAGCGCCGCATCCCCTTTGGATCGGATGCGGCCAAAGCCTTTGTCGTCTACCCCATGTTCATAGAGGTTTTGCGATAGCGTCCTTTCGGACTCGCGAAGGCGTTCGCGGGCATCCAACCTGGCCTGCAGACGCATACGGTCTTCAATCAGCTCTTGCTTGCGGGTCTGGATGGCGAAGTAGCTTTGAGCAAAGGCAATGGCCGGCTTGCGTGGGTCGCCGTTCTGGGCGATGAGGTAGCAAGCATAGCGGGTGAGCATGATGTCTTCTATCGAACGATCTGCACCGCTGCCAATCTGGACCATTTTCGTGACGCCACGAAAATGGTCTCCTTCTTCGTACCCCGTTGTTTTACAAGACTCTACTGCCCTATCTATCGCTGTCTTGAAGTTCTCCCAGCGCACATAGCCCAAGGGTTCCATCAAGTCGCGGGCGAACCAGAACTCCACGCCCTCTTCTGGGATGGTGTGGCTCAAGCCGTCGAACTGATTTGTTAGCTGCTTAATGTCTTGAGATTCCACTTGATGTCTCCGGGTTGTATGACACTTGCCATCACGTCGCCAAAAGCCTTGTCTGGTTCTGGGGCCAGTGCGATGAGACACCGAGGACGTTCAGGCCTGCATCACTTCCCAATACAAAAACTGGAGAAAATCTCTCCCAGCAAATCATCGCTGCTGAACTCGCCGGTAATTGAACACAGATCCAGATGTGCCAGGCGCAGTTCTTCGGCAAACAGATCCAGCACCTGATCGCTGTGCGTGGCGTGTTCTGCGGCCAAGCCCAGGTGGTACTCCGCGCGCTCCAGGGCCCGCAGGTGTCGTTCTCGTGCCAGCCAGGGGGATTCACTGCCGGGGTTCCAGCCGGCGATATCCAGCAAGGTGCGGCGCAAGCTGTCCAGACCGATATCCTTACGGGCGGAAATTGGCAGCACGGTGGCGCCACTCTCTTGTGCGGGTAAGGCAGCCTGTTGTTCATCTGTCAGCAAGTCTATCTTGTTATAGACGCGCAGCACGGGTACATGGGATGGCAGGCGAGTGGTAATGGCACTGTCCAGCTCGTCTTGCGGGTGGCGAGCATCGAGCAGGTGCACGATTACGTTGGCTTTGGCGATTTCGTCCCAGGTACGGGCAATACCGATGCGCTCTACGGTGTCCTCGGTGTCACGGAGACCTGCGGTATCCACGATGTGTAGCGGGATACCGTCAATGTGGATCAACTGCATGACGCGGTCGCGGGTGGTGCCGGCGATGTCGGTCACGATAGCCACGTCTTCACCAGCCAGTGCGTTGAGCAGGCTGGATTTGCCCACATTGGGCTGGCCTGCCAGTACAACGTGCAGGCCCTCGCGCAAAATCGCCCCCTGACGCGAATGCTGCAAGATGCGTTCCAGCTCGTCCTGTATGCCTTGCAGGGTGGCTGCCGCCTGGTACTTTTCCAGGAAGTCGATTTCTTCTTCGGGGAAATCCAACGTGGCTTCCACCAGCATGCGCAGGTGAATGATGCGGTCGGCCAGGGCGTTGACCTTATTGGAAAACACGCCGGATAAGGAAGCCACGGCACTGCGGGCAGCGGCTTCTGAAGAGGCGTCGATCAGGTCTGCCACGGCTTCGGCCTGGGCCAGGTCCAGCCTGTCATTCAGGAAGGCGCGCTGGGTGAACTCTCCCGGCTCGGCCAGGCGCAGGCCTTGATCTTTACCTGCTTCCAGGCAGCGATCCAGCAGGCGGCGCAGAACAGCCGGGCCGCCGTGACCTTGCAGTTCCAGCACGTCTTCGCCGGTATAGGAATGCGGGCCTTTAAAGAACAGCGCAATGCCCTCGTCGATTGCCTCGCCTTGTGCATCCTTGAAGGGCAAAAAGTGGGCATGGCGTGCTTGCAGCGTGCGGCCAAACAGGGTCTGGATCAGAGCATCAAGCTCCTTGCCGGAGACACGGATAACACCAATACCACCCCGGCCGGGGGCGGTGGCAATAGCCACAATAGGGGAAGAACTGGACATGGGCAGATCGATCAAAGAGGCGGAACAGAGCCGTATTGTAATGGAGCAGGTGGATGGTTCGAGCTTGGGGGGTAAGCCTTGTTGGTATCTGAAACGCTTGTATTTATGTACTTGTAGCCTAGGATCTTGATAATCAGGCAATCAGGCAATCAGGCAATCAGACAGAGGTCTGAACTGTCGAGCAGGGGCCAAGGTAAACAACAAACCAGAAGCCTCATAAAAACGGTTGAAGCTAGCCGTTTGTGCCCCTTGCAATTAGTGATGGTTCACACAAACCACCAGAATCTCCACGCTTTCTCCGTGCTCGCACAGATAAAGATGGCCCAGATTGCTTTTGAAGTAGATGCTGTCACGCGCTTGCAGTACATGCCGGCGGCCGTCCTGGAACTGCATGGTCAACTGCCCTTCAATCACAAAAATGAACTCTTCGCCTTCGTGCTGGCTGAAGTCGCTGGCATCGCGCGGTTGACCGGCCAGCACGCGCCCGTGCATGGGCGTCATTTTTTTGTTGATCCATTCTGAGGCCAACATACCGTACTCATAGCGGTGAGCATGGTAGGTCACGGTGCTAGAAGCCCGTCCTACCAGAATGTCCATGCCGGACTCGTTCTGATCACGGGGCGTCTTGAACAGGTCGGACAAATCCATTTTCAAGGCTCGGCTGACGGCCAGGAACTTCTCGTAGCTCAAGCCAATCAGACCGCGTTCTGCCTTGGACAGGGTGGACAAAGATACATTGGATAAGCGTGCCAACATGAGCAGGGTCAGGCCCTGACGCTTGCGTTCATCACGTATGCGCGCCCCCATGGCTGTTTTGCTTAATAAATTGGGGGCGGTGTTAGCCAAGTCTTTTGTCATAACCTAAAGAAGTAATAAACAACATTCTTATAAATATTATTGATTTTCTTATAAGAAAACTCTGTCCTATTGTATAGAACTACACGCTTTACGTTGGGAGAAAGAAGGCATGACTGCGTTATTTGATCCTACTGCTTATCCCTCTACCTCGGTGGAATGGGTAAAAAAACTGATTGCTTATGATACGACAAGCCGGGAATCGAACCTGGAACTGATTCACGACGTACAGGCCTATTTGCAGCAGCAAGGTCTGCAAACCGTGCTGACACATGATGCCAGCGGCCGCAAGGCCAATCTGTTCGCCACGATTCCGGCAGCCGATGGCTCACGGACTGGTGGCATTGTTCTGTCTGGCCATACCGATGTGGTGCCCGTCGATGGTCAGAGCTGGAGCAGCGACCCGTTCAAGGCCCAGGTCCGTGACGATCGCCTGTATGGCCGTGGCACTTGTGACATGAAAGGCTTTGTCGGTGTGACCTTGCAATTGGTTCCTGAAATGTTGGCGACCAAGCTGGCCAAACCCATCCACCTGGCTTACTCCTACGACGAAGAAGTCGGTTGTGTCGGCGCGCCCGTCATGATTGATGATCTGGTTCGTCGTGGCGTGAAACCCGAAGGCTGCGTGGTGGGTGAACCCACCAGCATGCGCACCATCGTGGCGCATAAAGGCATTAACGCTTATCGCTGCCGCGTACATGGTCATGCCGCTCATTCCTCGCTGACCCCCAAGGGTGTGAACGCGATTGAACATGCGGCACGCATCATTACCGCCATCCGTGATCTGGCCGACGACTACAAGAGCATGGGTCCTTACGATCACGATTTCGATGTGCCCTTCACCACCTTGCAGACCAGCATGATTCGGGGCGGCATCGCCTTGAATACGGTGCCTGATCTGTGCGAATTCGAGTTTGAATACCGCAATCTGCCCGGTGTGGATCCCGAGCCGATCTTGCAAGAAATCCGCGAATTTATCGATATGAAGGTCCTGCCCGCCATGCGCCGCGAGCATCCCGATGCTGCGGTGGAGCTGGAAAAGCTGGCCAGCGCCCCTGGCCTGAACCCTGAAGAGCAAGCAGCTATTACCAAGTTGGTGCGCGAGCTGACGCGGGACGACACGGTGCGCAAAGTGGCCTATGGCACCGAAGCCGGCTTGTTCCAGCAAGCCGGTATCCCTTCAATTATTTGTGGTCCCGGCAATATCGAGCAGGCCCATCGCCCGGATGAGTACGTGGAACTGGCCCAGCTTGAGCAATGCGAGCAGTTCTTGCGCGCCTTGATCCGCAGTCAGGCCGTGGCCGCTTAAAAACAGATTTCAACGCAAACCCATGACAACAGAAAAAGTTACCCAGGAAAATGTGGTGCAGGCGCATGAGCGTCTGCGTTCCTATGTGCACCAGACGCCCGTGTTTGATTACCAGACCGGGCGTCTGGATAGCGCCGTCAATTTCAAGTTTGAACATTTGCAGGCCTCGGGCACCTTCAAGGCACGCGGTGCTTTCAACAATTTGCTGAGCTTGTCCGAAGAGGCTCGCCAGCAAGGGGTGACCTGCGTGTCGGCGGGCAATCACGCGGTGGCGGTGGCTTATGCTGCGCATCAAATGGGTGTGAAGGCCAAAACCGTCATGATCAAGACGGCCAGCCCGGCTCGCGTTGCCTTGTGCCGTGAATACGGGGCCGAGATTGTCTTTGCCGATAACGGCGAACAAGCTTTTGAGCTGGTGCGCCAGATTGAAAAGGATGAACAGAAAACCTTCATTCATCCGTTCAGTACCTACCCCACCGTGCTGGGGACTGCCACGCTGGGCTACGAGTGGTTGCAACAGGCGGGCAAGCTGGACGCAGTGCTGATACCGATTGGGGGTGGTGGTTTGGCCGCTGGCGTATCGGCAGCCGTCAAGCTGTGGCAGCCTGATTGCGTGGTCTACGGCATCGAGCCCGTAGGCGCGAACGTCATGGCGCTAAGTCGCCAGGCTGGCGAGCCACAAAAAATCGGTGCCATGCAGTCCATCGCAGACAGTCTGATGGCACCGCATACCGACGAGTTCAGCTTTCGCGTGTGTCAGGACAATATCGATACTCTGGTGACCGTTAACGACGACCAGATCCGCGCTGGCATGCACTTCCTGTTCAACGAATTCAAGCTGGCTACTGAACCGGCTTGCGCGGTGGCGACAGCCGCCTTGATGTTCCCCTTGCGCAAACATCTGGCCGGTCAACGAGTGGGCGTGCTGTTTTGCGGCTCCAACACGGATACCGACACCTTTATTCGCCATATCACCACGCCACTGGCGCAAGGCGAATCATGCAGCTAAGCGTTTATGTAGCAAAAGCCCAGGAAGTGTATGAAGGGCTGGATATGGGGGCGGCGATTGATCTGATGCGCCAGGGTTTTATCGCCATGCAGCAAGGGCGTATTGACCAGCCCTTGCGCACGATTGTGCGCAGCCATTTGTCCAGCGGCTTTCTGGGCATGATGCCTGCCTGCATCGATATGCCCGAGATTTATCCCGAGCCTTTGTACGGTGCCAAGATGGGCACCCTGTTTCCAGACAATGTGCGCCTGGGTAAGGATCCCCATCAAGGCTGCGTGCTCTTGATGAGCGGCTTGACCGGCGAGACTCGTGCCATTCTGGATGCCAGCAGCGTGACGGCCTTGCGCACTGCAGCGGTCAGTGGCCTGGCCACCGACATGTTGGCGCGCCCGGATGCCAGCGTGCTGACCTTGTTTGGCGGCGGACATCAGGCCTTGTGGCAGTTGCGTGCCGTGGCGCAAGTGCGTCGCTTGAGCAACGTATTTGTGATTACCCGCTCCCCACAGTCGGCCCAGCATTTCATTGAACAAGCCCAGGCGTATCTGGATTGCCCCTTGATAGCCGGAGTCTCGGCCCAGGAAGCTGTGTCCCAGTCGGATATGGTACTGACGGCCACCAGCTCTGCCACGCCTGTTTTGCAGCGCGAATGGCTGCGCCCTGGCACGCACATCACCGCCATGGGTTCCAGCACACCTGCCAGCAGCGAACTGGATGGCCCCACCATGACGGCAGGCCGTTTGTTTGTGGACCGTGCGCAATCGACTCGTAACGAGTCGGGCGAGTTCTTGAATGCGTGCAAGCAGGGTTACTTGTCAGCGGATACCGAGCTGAACGAGCTGGGAGCCGTTCTGGAGGGGCAAGCCGCAGGCCGCATCAGCAGTGAAGAAATCACGATTTTTAAATCCTTGGGACTGGCATTCGAGGATGTACTGACGGCGGCCGCCCTGTTAAGCCGTCATGCCGCACAAGGCAATGGACGAGTAGTAGAACTTTAGTCGCGTCATCAAAAGGAAGGGAGACAAGTCATGACAAAGAAATGGGCGCAGGTTTTGCTGGGAACGGCGTTGGCCTTGGCAACAGGCATGTCTGTTGCCAGCAAATTGCCGGACACCATACGTTTGGTCGTGGGCTATCCGGCCGGAGGAACAGCGGATGCCGTCGCGCGGGTGTATGCCGAGCAATTGCGTGAAAAGCTGGGTGTGAATGTGGTGGTGGATAACCGTGCAGGCGCAGGTGGGCAGGTTGCTGCCCAAGGCTTTTTGCGTTCGCCTACGGACGGTTCGGTGCTGTTGGTTGCCAATAATCACATGATGACCACCCTGCCCCTGACGGTGAAAACGGTCAGCTACGACCCCATGAAGGATTTTGCGCCGGTGGCGGTGATCGCCAAGTTCGAGCATATCTTTGTGGTTGGTAAAACCACGCCTGCCAATACCTTGCAGGAATACGTAGAACTGGTGCGTAAAGAACCGGAGAAGTACGGACATTATGGTATTCCCGCTCCTGGTAGTGCCCCCCAGTTCATGGGCTACAGCATTGCCAAGAAGAACGATATCCAGATGTCCCCCGTGCCGTACAAAGGGGGCGCCCCCCTGATCAACGACTTGTTGGGTGACCATATCCCTGCCGGTGTGGATGCGGTGGGCATGATTACCGAACACGTTGCTGCTGGCTCGGTGCGCGTTCTGGGAGTTACGGGTGCGGAACGTCTGCCTATCCTGAAGGATGTGCCTACCTTTGCAGAAATGGGTTATGGCGATCTGAAAGCGTCGGGCTGGATGGGAATTTTTGCACCGTTGGGCATGGAGCCGGAGATGGTCAAACAGTTCCAGGATGCCTTCAATGAAGTGGCCAAGCTGCCACGCATTGAAAGCGCGATTGTGCCGATTGGCTTTCGACCCGAATCGGGTGACGCACAGGAATTGGCCCGTACGGTTCAGGCGGATCTGGATACCTGGGGCCCCATTATCAAAGAGTCGGGGTATTTGCAGCAGTAAGACATAAAGCTGCTAAAAAAATATGTCGTCAGTACACCCCAAGGCTTGGCTTTTTGTTCAGGCTTTGGGGTGTTTTTCGTGATGGCGACGGTACGTTGCCTATGTCCATGGCGCTACCGCTGTAGCGAGAGCGAATGCATGGCTTGAGCGCCTACTTAGGGTGCCAGTAAAGGCTGTAAAGCCTGGTAGATGTCTTGAGTCAGATCTTTGCCGGGGAACATATTGGCATGGACGATCAGGCCTTCCAGACAAATGAAAACCAGCATAGCGTGCTGCTGGGCCTTGGCGCCGAAAGGCTCCTGCAAGATTGCTTCTAGCAAGGCCAAGATGGCCAGTTTGTGTTCTTGTGCGATCGTGCAAGCTTGCGGGTTCAAGGCACCGAACTCTTCCGATACCTTGATGAACATGCAGCCATGAAAATCCGGTGACTGAAACCAGCTCTGATGCCACTCGAACAGCGCCCGAATTTTGTCCTGATAGTTGTCATGAGGCTCCAGATACTGCAGCAAGGCTTCCATGAAATGGCGGTGCCGCAACTCCAACGTTTCTTTGATCAAGCCATCTTTGGTGCCAAATTGCTTGTAGACCGTCATGCGGGCCACATCGGATTCGGAAATGATGCGTTCAATCCCGACATTGCCGTAGCCGTACTGGCTGAAAAGGCGCAGGGCCGTTTCCAAAATCGTATCGCGCTTGGTGTTTTTCGTCATCGGTGACTCCAGAAGGTAGCCTGGGAAAGTTTGACAGCCTCCAGCAGAATGATTATTGTACACGCCGGTAGATAGACCGATCGGTCTATTTTTTGGAGCTTTGGATGCGCTTTCTCTTTTCTCGAATTCAAGGGGGCGGTGTTTTGCCGCCTCGGCCGCAAAGTAAGCAGGTTTTGCTCAGTTTCCTGGGGGGAACCATAGGCATTATGGTGATTGCCTATTTAACGCAGCAGTTTGGCTTGCCTTTGATGATGGCGCCTTTTGGGGCCACCTGCGCTTTGCTGTTTGCTGCTCCGGATTCGCCCCTGGCACAGCCGCGCAGCGTGATTGGCGGGCATTTCATTGCCAGTCTGGTTGGCGTGGTGATTGCCAAGTATGTCGGTGCCGGTCCTGTCGAAATGGGCTTGGCGGTGGGCTTGGCCATTGCCTTGATGCATGTCAGCCGTACCTTGCATGCCCCGGCTGGTGCTGATCCATTGGTGATCTTGCTGGCCGGTGAGGCCTCGTGGTCTTACTTGCTTGTGCCCTCTTTGCTGGGCTCTATCGTGCTGGTGGTGATCGCTGTGGTGATCAACAACGTGGGGCACGAGAAAGCCTGGCCCAAGTATTGGTATTGATCGGCTTGTCTCATGCCGGCTTAATCGGCGTACACAACTCCACCACAATGCGCTCTGGCGTCTGCACATAAGACACCACCTGTCCCCATGGCTTGTCCTGCGGCGGTGCCAGTTCTGTGCCCCCTTCCGCCAGTGCCTTGGCATGAGCGGCAGGCACGTCGTCGCAGACCAGGGCAATTTCGATACCCAATGGCACGTCCGAGGCGTGCGGTGACAGATGACCCTTAGGGTAATTCATGTACGCCAGCATCTCGCCCGCAAAGGCCAAGGTGGTTTGGCCGGTTTCCAGCTCCCCGTACAGCCCGGTTTCATGCAGCATTTTGGTAGGCAAACCAAATGCACGGTTGAAGTAATCCAGTGCCTGGCTGACATCGGGGACGTAGATGATCGTGTAGCCAAATTGCATAGTAAGGCTCGATAGGAAAACGCAGGGCCAGTGCAAAAAAAATCGGCTCCCCAATTGTAGATGGGGAGCCGATTCTTTGATGGCTTAAACAGCCCGATCAGGGTTTAAAGCTGACCGCGTTTCGTCAGTTCTGCTTTGACACCTGCACCGTAGGCAGGGTCCGCCTTGGTGAAGTGGCCCAACTGACGCTCGATGATTTCCTTGGGAACACCGGCCATGGCGTCGGCAATATTGCTGAACAGACGCTGCTTTTCCTCATCGTTGAACAGGCGGAACAGATTGCCGGGCTGTGAGTAGTAGTCATCGTCTACACGGTGATCCCAGTGATCTGCCGGCTGGCCGTCCAGCGCCAGAGGCGGTTCGCTGCGGGGAGCCTGTTGCCATTGCCCCTGGCTGTTGGGCTCGTAGTTGATCGTGCCGCCGTTATTGTCGCCCGTACGCATGGCGCCATCGCGGTGGTAGCTGTGGAATGGGCAACGTGGTGCGTTCACCGGCAGCAGGCCGTGGTTCACGCCCAGACGGTAGCGTTGGGTATCTCCGTAGGAAAAGATACGGCCTTGCAGCATGCGGTCGGGCGAGTGACCAATACCGGGCACCAGGTTGGCAGGCGTAAAGGCCGCTTGCTCCACTTGGGCAAAGTAGTTGGTGGGGTTCTCGTTCAGTTCCAGCATGCCCACATCGATCAGCGGGAAGTCGCCATGTGGCCAAACCTTGGTCACGTCAAAAGGGTTGATGTGGTAGTTGCGTGCCTGCTCTTCGGTCATGATCTGAATGCGCAGCGCCCAACGTGGAAAGTTGCCCTTTTCAATGTTCTCGTACAGATCGCGCTGCGAGCTTTCGCGGTCCTGGCCCACGACCTTGGTGGCTTCTTCGTTGGTGTAGTTGGCAATGCCCTGTTGGGATTTGAAGTGGAACTTCACCCAGTGGCGTTCGCCCTTGTCGTTGATCAGGCTGTAAGTGTGCGAACCGAAACCATGCTGCTGACGAAGGTTACAGGGCAAGCCGCGGTCGCTCATCAAGATGGTGACCTGGTGCAAGGACTCGGGCGACAAGGACCAGAAATCCCAGGCGGCACTCATATTGCGCAGGTGGCTGCGCGGGTCGCGTTTCTGGGTGTGGATGAAGTCGGGGAACTTCAGTGGATCCCGTATAAAGAAGACAGGAGTGTTATTGCCCACGAGGTCCCAGTTTCCGTCTTCGGTATAGAACTTGATGGCAAATCCTCGAACGTCGCGTTCTGCATCGGCGGCTCCTGCTTCACCTGCTACGGTGGAAAAACGTAAGAAAACGGGGGTCTGGCTGCCAGGCTTGAAGACCTTGGCCATGCTGTACTGACTGATATCGTGCGTGACGGTAAACGTACCGAACGCGCCCGATCCTTTGGCGTGTACGACGCGCTCGGGGATGCGTTCACGGTCAAAGTGAGCCAGCTTCTCCAGCAGCCAATAATCCTGCATCAGGACGGGACCGCGAGGGCCTGCCGTCATGGAGTTCTGGTTTTCCTCAACAGGGCGGCCAGCGGCGGTCGTCAGGGTTTTGTTGCTCATTGTGATTCTCCGTTGAAGCTGACCCGAACCGAGGGGGCGGGTCGTTTTAAGAAGTTAGGATCAGTCTACGTGCCTTCGTGTTAATAGTTAAATCAAATGATTTTAGTGAATGAATAGTTTTTTGCTATTGACCGGGGTTTGCATCTTGATCATAGCGGTAAGCACAGGACTGACGCATGAAACTTGTGCGACAGGATATGGCAGCAGATCGGGCCAATGCTATCAGGCCAGAACAGAAGCTGTATGGAATCAGCGTTGGGGTGCGTGTTACTTGGCAGCAGGCATAAAAAAACCCCGCTAGAAAATGTAGCGGGGTTTTTGTTTTGGAGCGAATTAGCTGTTGGCTGCTTTCGCGCTGTTCTTTTCGATCTGCACCATGATGTAGCGTTGCTGTGCAATGGACAGAATGTTGTTCACGCACCAGTACAGAACCAGACCGGCGGGGAAGAAGAACATCATGCCACCAAAGACCAGAGGCATCAGCATCATGACTTTGGCTTGCATTGGATCAGGCGGTGTGGGGTTCAGCTTGATCTGCAGGAACATGGTACCCATCATGATGGCAGGCAGAATCATCCATGGGTCGCGTGCGGCCAGGTCGTGAATCCACAGAATCCAGGGCGCACCACGCATCTCGACGCTGCCCAGCAGCACCCAGTACAGCGCAATGAACACAGGGATCTGGACCAGCATGGGCAAACAGCCACCCAGCGGGTTGATCTTCTCGGTGCGGTACATCTCCATCATGGCGGCGTTCAGCTTGGCCTTGTCGTCACCGAACTTCTCGCGCAGGGCTTGCATGCGTGGCGCAAACTGCTTCATCTTGGCCATGGAGCGGTAGCTGGCGGCCGACAGCGGGAAGAACACCAGCTTGATCAGCACGGTCAGCGCCACGATGGCCCAACCCCAGTTACCCAGCAAGGAATGCAGCCAGGTCAGCAGCTTGAACAAAGGCTTGGAGATGATGGTCAGCCAGCCGTAGTCCACCACCAGATCCAGACCGGTAGCCAGTTGCGACATGGCTTTCTGGTCTTGTGGGCCTACCCACAGGGCAGCGTCCACTGCCTTGCTTTGGCCAGCGGCGATAGAACCGACCGATTCCAGCGTGCGTACGGCGTACAGATTGTTGCCCAGCTTCAGGATTTCGTTGGTGCGTTGCAGGTCCTGGGCAGGAACCCAGGCGGTTGCAAAGTAGTGCTGCACCATGCCGATCCAGCCGTTGTCCACGCTGCGAGCGTAGGTGGCCTTGTTCTTGTCGATATCCGAGAAAGTGATTTTCTGGAATTTTTCGCCACTGGAATAGACCACAGGACCGGTAAAGGTGCTGTACAGGCGGGACGAATCGGGTGGGTTGTTGCCGTCGCGAGTCAGTTGCAGGTACAGGCGTGGGTCAATGGCCGAGCCGGTATTGTTCTGGATATCGTGACGAACCTGGATGTCATAGCGGCCTTTATGCAGCGTGTAGGTCTTGGTGACTTTGACGTCGTCCGAAGTGGCCTCAAACACCACATCCAAGGTATCGCCCGTCATGTTGTGCTGGCTCGAGACCAGGGTGAACGGGGTCAGGTGGTTGGGCAGGTTCTGGCCGGCGGCACCCACAATACCGGACTGGGCCAGGTAGGTGGAGGCAGGCGAGTTATCCAGCAGCACCATCGGCTGCTCGGGGTTCTCGGGCGAACCGTACTTCAACAGCTCGGCCTTGATCAGTTGGGCACCTTCGGTGCTAAAGCCCAGCTTGTAGACGTCTGTTGTGATGTCAATGGTTTGTGCTGTGGCGGACACCGCGCTGTTGCTCGAAGGCAAGGCAGCAGACGCAGTCGGCTCTTGAGCAGCGGGAACGCTACCATTTGCAGCAGGTTCGTCGGAGGCTGCTGGCGCTTGTGTGGTGGCTGGAGTGGAAGCGAACAGCGATGGCTTGCCGTTGTATTCCTGCCAGTTATTCCACAGCAGCAGCAGTGCAAAGGAGAAGATCATCCATAGGATGGTGCGTCGGATATCCATAGCGCCTGTATCACATTTATAAAGCTGAGCAAAAGCTTAGCAGTTTAACGTAGCTGGTCAGCAAACAGGGGGATTGCCTTGAAAAACAAAGCGCAGACCAGGACGGTTTTAGAAAGTGTTGCGGTCTTCGGGCGGGCGAGCGGGCACAGGATCGTGCCCTCCTTTGCACCAGGGGTTGCAGCGGCAGATGCGTTTACCACCAAGCCATAAGCCTTTTAGCGGGCCATGAATCTCAATGGCCTGCAAGGCATAGTTGGAGCAGCTGGGGGTAAAGCGGCAGTTTCTACCGATCCAGGGACTCAGAAAAAACTGGTAAAAGCGGATCGGCGCCGAAGCCAGTTTGCGCATCATGGCCGTACCTTGGAGAACAAGGTGTTGGCTTCGTTGCGAACCAGTTGCTTTAAGGCGGTCAGCGACACCAAAGGCACCTTGCTGTGCAGCCTAAAAACATAGGCGGCATTGGGCAAGCCTGCGCGTTTGTGGCGGAAGGTCTCGCGCAAGATGCGTTTGATGGTGTTGCGGGTGACGGCGCGGTTGGCAAAACGCTTGGGGACGATCAGTCCCAAACGGGCGCCTTCGGTCTGGTGTGGATCCTCGCCACGAGAGCGAGTGACCACGAACAAAGCCCCGCGACCTACGCGTTGTCCTTTTAATGACTGTGCGTATTCGGTGGGGCTATGTAAGCGAGCCGTAGCTGGAAAGGAGGCACGCATGATGCGTATCGTGGGAGTCGGGCTTTAGATAAGAGATCCATCACCCTGGGCCCCGCATCCCGACATGGCTTATACAGCCAGACGTTTGCGACCTTTGGCGCGACGTGCGTTCAAAACAGCGCGGCCACCGCGAGTTTTCATGCGAACGCGAAAACCGTGGGTACGCTTGCGACGGGTAACAGAGGGTTGGTAGGTGCGTTTCATGGTGTATCCAAAAAAATGAGCCGCCAGAAATCGCAGAAAATCTCCACCCCGACAGCGCAAAGGCTAGGGATCTGGCAACAGAAAATCGTGTTAAGCCCGTCATTTCAGCAAATTCTTTCTGTTGTGTCAATTATTTAGCCCGATATTACGCAACTAAATTTGTTAGCCTGTGGATAACTTGGCACAGCTCAGGGTAGAATCGAGGTTTACAGAAGTGATGACCGATGAATGAATTCTGGCAGTCCTGCGTTCAGAAATTGGAGCAGGAGCTTCCCCCACAACAAATAAGTGCGTGGATCCGTCCACTGGTTCCCCTGGACTTCGACAGCGAAGCCGGGGTGTTGCGCGTTACTGCGCCCAATCGTTTCAAACTGGATTGGGTTCGCAAGAATTTCGCCACCCGTATCGAGGAACTGGCTTCGGATTTCTACGAATGTCCTGTGACGGTTCAGTTCGAGCTGCCTTCGGCCAGCGCGGCGCCGCGTCGCGCCCTGGCCGATCGTGCCGCTCCTGCGCCTGCAGGCAGTCCGGCCGGTGATAACCTGGCCCCGCCTGCCGTCAACCCGGCCACGACTGCGGTGGTGGATGCGGTACAGGATCGTTCGCGACTGAACGCCGAGCTGACGTTCGATAACTTCGTGACGGGTAAAGCCAACCAGTTGGCACGCGCAGCGGCCTTGCAGGTGGCCGAGAATCCCGGTGTCTCCTATAACCCACTCTTTCTGTATGGCGGTGTGGGTTTGGGCAAGACTCACCTGATTCATGCGATCGGCAATGCGCTGGTCGCCAATGGCAATGGTGTGCGCGTCCGTTACGTTCACGCCGACCAGTACGTGTCGGATGTAGTCAAGGCATACCAGCGCAAGGCGTTTGACGAGTTCAAGCGTTACTACCATTCGCTGGACTTGCTGCTGATTGACGATATTCAGTTTTTCGCCGGCAAGAATCGTACGCAAGAAGAGTTTTTCTACGCCTTTGAAGCGATGGTGGCCCAGCGCAAGCAAATCATCATCACCTCGGACACGTATCCTAAAGAGCTGGCCAATATTGATAGCCGCCTGATCTCGCGCTTTGACTCCGGCCTGACCGTGGCGATTGAGCCACCCGAGCTGGAAATGCGCGTGGCGATCTTGCTGCGCAAAGCCCAGGCTGAAGGCATTGCCATGCCCGAAGAAGTGGCTTTCTTTATTGCCAAGCATTTGCGCAGCAATGTGCGCGAGCTGGAAGGGGCGCTGCGCAAGGTTTCGGCCTACGCGCGTTTCCATGGCCGCGACGTCTTGACGGTGGAAGTGTGCAAGGACGCACTGAAGGATTTGCTGTCGGTCTCCAATGGGCAGATCACCGTGGAAAATATTCAGAAAACCGTGGCCGATTTTTATAAAATCAAGGTCGCGGATATGTACTCCAAGCGCCGCCCCGCCAATATTGCCATGCCGCGCCAGGTGGCCATGTATCTGGCCAAGGAACTGACCCAAAAGAGTTTGCCGGAAATTGGCGATCTTTTCGGTGGCAGGGACCACACTACGGTGCTGCACGCGGTGCGTAAAATCTCGGATGCACGCACCAAGCAAGCCGAATTGAATCACGCATTACACGTACTGGAACAAACTCTCAAAGGATGACCATGCAACTCGTTCAAGCTACCCGCGACGCATTGCTAAAGCCCTTATCCACAGTAGTTGGCATTGTGGAGCGCCGCCATACTTTGCCGATTCTGGCCAACATCCTGCTGCGTAAAAACGGCTCTGATGTCTCTTTCCTGGCAACCGACCTGGAAGTGCAGATCACTACCAATGCCGACTTTGGTGTGGGTGAGGACAATGCGGCCACCACGGTGGCGGCCCGCAAGCTGCTGGACATTCTGAAAGCCCTGCCCGACTTTGGCGAGGTGCGTCTGGGTCTGGACAGCGGCAAGCTGACCATCCAGTCCGGCAAGAGCCGCTTTCAGTTGCAAACTCTGGAAGCCGCTGATTTTCCAGTGCTGAGCCTGCCCGAGCAATGGGACGTGTCCTTGAGCATGCCCCAGCGCACTTTGAAGCACCTGTTCAATACGGTGCACTTTGCCATGGCGCAGCAAGACATTCGCTACTACCTGAACGGCATGTTGCTGGTGTTCGAGCCCGGCCTGGTACGTACGGTTACGACGGACGGCCACCGTCTGGCTCATAATGCCACCGCGATTGAGGGTGTGCAGGAACGCCACGACATCATCGTGCCGCGCAAGACAGTGCTGGAAATGCAGCGTTTGCTGGGTGATACCGACGATCTGGTCAATATTGACGTGTCCAGCCGCCAGATCCGTTTCCGTTTTGGCGATGTGGAGCTGGTCTCCAAACTGGTTGAAGGCAAGTTCCCCGACTTTGCGCGTGTGATTCCTTCCAACTACACCCGCCACTTTGATGTCAGCCGCGAAGTGCTGCAAGGCAGCCTGCAACGTGCTGCCATTCTGACCACCGACAAACTGCGTGGTGTGCGACTGCAACTGTCGCAAAATCAGCTCAAAATTTCCGCCTCCAATGCCGAGCAGGAGGAAGCGGTTGAAGAGCTGGATATTGATTATGAACACGAAAGTCTGGACGTTGGTTTTAACGTCAGCTACCTGCTCGATGTGTTGGCCAGCATCAAGGACGAAACGGTCCGCTGGTCTGTGCAGCCCGATGCCAACGCGTCTGTGTTGATGACGCTGCCCGAGCAAGAAGACTTCAAGTACGTGGTCATGCCGATGCGCATTTAATGCGGCATGTTCGACAGGTATGGCCCGCCGGGCCATACCCGCTTGAAGCAGACAGGCTATTACAAGGTTTTATGCTATGACCGATCAAACCACGACCGCCCAGCCAGCCGATTACGGCGCTGATTCCATCAAAATGCTCAAAGGCCTGGAGGCTGTGCGCAAGCGTCCTGGCATGTACATCGGGGACACGTCCGATGGCACCGGCCTGCACCATATGGTGTTCGAGGTGGTGGATAACGCGATTGATGAGGCCTTGGCCGGTCATTGCGACGATATCGTCGTCACCATCCACTCCGATAACAGCATTTCGGTGTGTGATAACGGCCGCGGTATTCCAACCGATATCCACAAGGACGACGAGCACCAGCGCAGTGCCGCTGAAATCGTCATGACCGAACTGCACGCCGGCGGTAAATTCGACCAGAACTCCTACAAGGTGTCTGGCGGTTTGCACGGTGTGGGTGTGTCTTGTGTGAACGCCCTGTCCGAATGGCTGTTGCTGACCATCTGGCGCAATGGCAACGAACACCAGGTCGAGTTCCGCCGTGGCGAGCGCACTGCGCCCCTGGCCGTGACGGGTCTGGCCGAAGGCCGCACGGGTACTTGCGTGCGCTACTTGGCTGACGTGGAAATTTTCAGCAATATCGAATACCACCACGAAATCCTGGCCAAGCGCCTGCGCGAGCTGTCCTTCCTGAACAATGGTGTGAAGATCCGCCTGGTTGACGAGATCCAGGGCAAAGAAGAAGACTTTGCCTTCCTGGGCGGCGTCAAAGGCTTTGTGGACTTCATCAACCGTAACAAGACCCCGTTGCACCCTAATGTGTTCAGCGTGGCAACCGAGTCCAACGCCGGTGGTACCCCGGTATCGGTTGAAGTGGCCATGCAGTGGAACGACAGCTACGCTGAAACCGTGCTGTGTTTCACCAACAATATTCCCCAGCGCGACGGTGGTTCCCACCTGACTGGTCTGCGTGCGGCCATGACCCGTGTGCTGAACAAGTACATCGCCGATAACGAACTGGCCAAGAAAGCCAAGGTCGACACCTCGGGTGACGATATGCGCGAAGGCCTGGTTTGCGTGTTGTCGGTGAAGGTGCCCGAGCCCAAATTCAGCAGCCAGACCAAAGACAAGCTGGTGTCCAGCGAAGTGCGCCCAGCGGTTGAAGAAGCCGTGGGTCGTACCCTGGAAACCTGGTTGCTGGAGAACCCGATCGACGCCAAGGCCTTGTGCGGCAAGATTGTAGAAGCAGCCCGTGCTCGTGAAGCGGCTCGTAAAGCCCGTGAAATGACACGCCGCAAAAGCGTGTTGGAAGGCGCTGGCTTGCCGGGCAAGCTGGCTGATTGTCAGGAAAAAGACCCGGCCCTGTGCGAACTGTACATTGTGGAGGGTGACTCCGCAGGCGGCTCGGCCAAGCAAGGTCGAGACCGTAAGTTCCAGGCCATTTTGCCTTTGCGTGGCAAGGTGCTGAACGTAGAGAAAGCCCGTTTCGACCGTCTGATTTCCAGTGAGCAGATCACTACCCTGATCACCGCCCTGGGCACCAGCATCGGCCCGGATTTTGATATCGACAAACTGCGCTACCACCGCATCATCATCATGACTGACGCGGACGTGGATGGTGCTCACATTCGTACCCTGCTGCTGACACTGTTGTACCGTCAGATGCCTGAGCTGATCGAGCGCGGCTATGTCTACATTGCTCAGCCGCCGCTGTACAAGGTCAAGGTGGGCCGTGAAGAGCTTTACTTGAAGGACGATGCCGAGGAAGCCGAATTCATGCTGAAGCTGGCTCTGCGCGATGCGGTGCTGACCCCTTCCGAAGGCGGTGCGCCTATCACTGGCGATGCCCTGTCCGATTACGCCCATCGCTACGTGAAGGCCAAGGCTGTGATCGAGCGTCTGTCGCGTCATATGGACGGCGATGCCCTGTCGGCTCTGGCCGAAGGCGTGAAGCTGAACCTGGATACGCAGGAAGCCGCCGAACAAAGTGCCCAGGATCTGGAAAAAGCCCTCTTCGACGAGGCTGCTCCCCATGTTGTCAAAGCCTTTGCGGCTTATGACGAAGCCAGCGAATCCTGGCGTGTGGTGGTGCAACGTCTGCATCACGGCAATATCCGCGTAACCGTGTTCGACCGCAACTTCATGCGTGGTGGCGATCATCAAACGCTGGCCCGCGCTGGCGAGACCTTTGCCGGTTTGATCGGTAAGGGCGCCATGGTGGCTCGTGGTGAAGGCGATAAGCGTCGTGAAACCCAAGTGGATGATTTCCGTGAAGTCATGCAATGGCTGTTGGCCGAAGCTGAGCGTGGCCTGAGCAAGCAACGCTATAAAGGTCTGGGTGAGATGAACCCTGGCCAACTGTGGGAAACCACCATGGACCCCACCGTGCGTCGCCTGCTGCGCGTTCAGATTGCTGATGCTATCGACGCGGATCAAATTTTCACCACGCTGATGGGTGATCACGTTGAGCCACGTCGTGCCTTTATCGAGTCCCATGCCTTGCAGGCAGGGAACCTGGATATTTGATGGCTGTGTCGGTTCTTGCCATTTTTGAAAGTTGCTCGGTTTAATGACAACCGATTTCAGGAATGCGTGAAAAAATCCTGCGTGATGCGGATAAACAAAATGGGCCCCGGCGTTTCTGCTGGGGCTCATTTTTTTGGTGATGATTGATCAGTCCTGAGTCTTAGGTATTATGCGTCTTTGGGCTGGTTCAATGAATCTGTTACGGCAAATATCGGCTGATCAATGGCTGGGTCAGTTAGCCGCTTGGGAGTCCCGTACTCCAGAAATGGAAAGGCGCGCAATCAAGCTGATGTGGTCGACTTGCAGTGATTCACCCTGCTTTAGAACGAACGAAAAGAAGGGTTGTGGGAATCTTTGATGGTGAAACCAGGCATCGACCGTGCAAGGCCCCTTGATCGATCATGATGACGCTGTAAATTATTCAATAACTCTTTGTGTGGAAATGGAATGCGACTGGACAAGTTTCTTGGTGAGAGTACGGATCTGAGTCGCTCAGACGCGCGTAAGGTGCTGAAAAGCGGGGAAATCACCGTCAACGGCGAGGTGGTGACCAAGGGTACCCACGTTATACAAGAGGGCGATCTTGTCTGTTGGGAAGACGAGCCGCTTGCCCTGATTGGCCTGCGCTACATCATGCTCAATAAGCCCGCTGGTTACGAGTGCAGCCTTAAAAATAGCGCCTATCCGTCCGTGATGATGCTGATCGATGTCGACAAGCGCGAGCGTTTGCATACCGTCGGTCGGTTAGATGTGGATACCACGGGTTTGATTTTGATTACGGATGACGGCCAGTGGACGCATCGCATTATCTCGCCTCGCCATCAGTGCGATCAGGCTTATGTGGCAACCTTGGCAGAGCCTTTGCCCGATAATGCAGAAGCCCTGTTTCAGGCCGGTATTTTGTTGGATGGCGAAGATAAGCCAACGCTGCCAGCGGTGTTGGAACGCATCGACGAACACACCGTACGGCTGACGATTCAGGAAGGGAAATACCATCAGGTGAAACGTATGTTTGCTTGCGTGGGGAGCCTGGTGCAGACCTTGCATCGTGAGCGCCTTGGCTGTCTTTCTTTGGATGCCAGTCTGGAGCCAGGAGAGTCACGCTACTTAACCCCGGCCGAGGTGCAGCAGTTTGTAGCCGGGGGCTAAATCGTTTGCCTGGTCTTGGGTGCTTGCTGTGCCAAGGGATGCGGGTGTTGTGTTCATTGCCCAACGGGTCATACAGCGCCCATGCCTGAGCCATTTACCCACTTGGATGGCTCTGCCCGCACTTAGGCGGGCTGCTCCAGTATTTCCTGCAAGCGGCTTAGCAATTTTTCACTGGCGTTATGCATATGTCGCTCACAGATGGCCAGTGCGTTGGTTTCGTCGCCCGATGCAATGGCCACAGCCAGTTCTTCATGCTCGTCCCAGATGGACAGGCGTTGTTCTGCCGATTGCAGTACAGCACCCATGACACGTCGTAGGTGTACCCAATGAACCTGTGCGCTCTCGGCGATCATGGGGTTGCCCGATGCTTCGTAAATTGCCTTGTGAAAAGCCTCGTCGGCGTCGATCATGGCGCGTACGTCGTGGCTGCGAGCCACTTTGCGGCCACGACGGATCAGGTCTGGATCCAGCACGGCGCTCTGGCGTGCCGCCAGCTTGGTAGCCAACGCCTCCAGTGCGCCACGCACTTGATACAGGTGCCCGATATGTTCCAGACTGAGCGGAGCCACCATAACGCCCCGCCCTTCAGCGTCTTGTAGTAGTCCATCTTTTTTCAGCAACTGAATAGCTTGCAATACGGGCGAGCGGGACACGTTGAGCTGCTCGGCAATGTCTTCCTGAGTAATGCGTGAGCCGGGGGCCAGGGAGCCGTCGCTGATGGCATCGAGCAGGATGCGATAGACCTCGTCAACATAGTGTGGACGGGCCTGCAACTTACCGGAAAGCTTGGCATGCATGAGGTCTGGAACTCCGCTACAAACAAAAAACAAGTTAAGGCCGCAGCCTGACTGCGGCCCTGGGTTGACATCAGGGTGTGGTCCGCATGGATTGTAAAAGCGCCGCCATGGGGGCCTGGTCTGATGTCGCTTGCACCTCGAACGGGTTGCTTAGCGGATCGTCTGCCTCACCTGGGCTGAGCATGGGGGCGGGACGATTCAGCTGGAGCAGGATTTCGTCTTCGCTCAGGCTGACTGTCTTGTGCAAGCCTCCCGTTACCAGTTGTGGATAGGCGATGACGATGCCTACCACCAGCAATTGTAGTACGACGAAGTAGGCTGAGCCCTTCCAGATTTGCTGGGTACGAACCCTTGGAATAGTTTGCTGGCTAACGGAGTCAACATAGTCGGATCGAGGTGCCACGCTGCGCAAATACAACAGGGCAAAGCCGAACGGGGGTGTCAGAAAGGAGGTTTGCAAGACCAGGGCGATGACAATCCCGAACCAGATCAGATCAATGCCCAGACTGTTGGCAACGGGTGCCAATAGCGGAACCACAATAAAGGCAATCTCGAAGAAGTCCAGAAACATGCCCAGCACAAAGATGATGGCGCTGACGGCAATGACAAAGCCCAGTTCGCCACCGGGAATGGCATCAAATAAATGCTCTACCCACACGTGGCCGTCTGCGGCGCTGAACGTGAAGCTAAAGACGGTCGAGCCGATCAGGATGAACATTACGAAAATAGCCAGCTTGGCGGTGTTTTCCAGGGCCTGATTAAGCAAGGACCAGTTCAGGCGTTTGCGTATCAAGGCCAGTATCAGCGCGCCAATTGCACCCATGGCCCCGCCCTCTGTGGGGGTGGCAACTCCCAGGAAGATAGTGCCCAGCACCAGAAAGATCAGGATGACGGGGGGAATCAGGGCGAATACAAAGCGTTCGGCCAGTTGCGAGAGCAGCCCCCAGCCGGTAACCCGATTTACCGTTGCAAAGAGCAGCGCACTCATGGAGGCGACAAGCAGAGCGGTGATGGCCACTTGATCAGTGGGGGCCTGAGTAGGTTGGGAAAAGACCTGTGCCATGACTTCGTTGTGCAGGCCTGCCCAGGTAAAGCCGATGAAGGCACAAAGCAGGACCAGCATGCCCAGCGACCGCCGTCCGCTGGCGCCAGTGGCTGTGACCTGACTTCTGGCCTGTTCTGGCAAGGCTGGCATCCAGGAAGGACGGATCAAGGCCAGGACGATGAGGAAAGTAATATAGATCACTAAAAGCAGGAGGCCAGGTCCGAGTGCGGCTGCGTACATGTCCCCGACTGACCGACCCAATTGATCGGCCATCACAATCAAGACCAGGGAAGGTGGCAGTATCTGTACCAGTGCGCCTGACGCGGTGATGATACCCGTGGCCGTTTCCGGTTTGTAGCCATAGCGCAGCATGACTGGCAGGGAGATCAGGCCCATGGAGATCACGACAGCCGATGTGACACCGGTGGAGGCAGCCAGCAAGGCACCGACCAGGACAACCGAGACGGCCAGGCCACCGCGCACCGCCCCGAAGAGCTGACCCATGGTCTCGAGCAGGTCTTCAGCCATGCCCGAACGTTCCAGAATGATGCCCATCAAGGTGAAAAAAGGAATCGCCAGCATGGTCTCGTTTTGCATGATTCCAAAGATACGCAAAGGCAAGACCTGAAATAGATTAGTGGGGAACAGTTCCAGGGCGATACCTAAGACACCGAAGACCAAACCCGTTGCGGCCAGGCCGAAGGCGACGGGAAAGCCGGTCAGCAAGAGCGCAATCAGGCTCAGGAACATGATGGGGACGAAGTAGTCTGTGATAAAGGAGGCGATCATCGTGCGCCCTCCTGTGCGCTTGATAGCGATTGGGTGGGCACATGGATGGGCGTGTCCTGGGAGCCCTCTTCGGCAATGCTGTCGGTGCCTTTGCCGACCAGAAACAGGATACGTTTGACCAGTTCGGCCAGGCCTTGAAGCAACAGCAGGCTAAAGCCGGCGGGAATCAATAGATAGGCGGGCCAGCGCACCAGTCCTCCGGCATTGCCAGACATTTCTCCTGAGTGCCAGGCGGCGGTGAAAAATCCCCAGCTCAGCGTGATGACAAACAGACAGAACGGGATCAGAACGACAACAATCCCGGCGATATCGATCAGGTTGCGTCCCCGCGCCCCCAGACGGGTGGAAATGAAATCGATACGGACATGGCTGTTGTGCAAAAATGCGTACCCTCCTCCCAAGAGGAAGACAGCCGCATACAGGTACCACTGCGCTTCCAACATACCGTTGGAGCTCAGGTCAAAGGCCTTGCGAGTGATGGCGTTGCTGGCGCTCAGAATGGTGGTGGCCAGCAATAGCCATTTGATGATGAATCCGATACAGCGGTTCAGGTGGTCTATTCCCCCCACCATGGTTTTCAATGCAGTCATTGTTGTCTCCGCGAATATTGTTGTGTTCGTCGTTGTGCTGCCGGGGAGTGTTGGATGGCGGCCATGCGCAAGCCGCTGTGTAGCAGGTGCGGTGGTGGCTCCTTGGGCCATGAACGGGCCCGAAGTAAATGGGTGTGCCCTGGCGGGAGCCAGGACCAGAAGATGGTTTTACAGGTCCAGAACCAGTACGCCTGAGCGTGCGCGTGAAACGCAGGCGGTCAGGCAATGGCTTTGCTCGTCGGGACTCAGAATATAGTCCTGATGATCGACCTCCCCTTGCAGGTAGTTGACGCGGCAGGTGCCGCACAGGCCCGATACGCAGGAGGTGGCAATAGGCACACCGGCTTGCGTCAAGGCATCGCTCAGGGACTGATCGGGTGCAACCTCAATGCACTGGCCGGTACTGGCAATTTGTGCCATGAAGGCACCAGGAGGCAGGGTATTGGCACTGGGGACAGGTTCAGGCGCCTTGAAGTGTTCGCAATGCACAGAATCGGCAGGCCAGTGCGAGCTGGCCTGAGCACAGGCTTGCATGAAGCCGGCTGGACCACAGTAATACACGTGGGTGCCTTCAACTGCGTTGGCCAGCAGGTCTTGCAGGTTGAGGCCTTGTTCAGGATTGCCATTGTCCAGATGTAGATGCAGGTGGCCCTGCTCTTGCCAACTGCGCAGTTCGGAGCCAAAGGCGGCCGTGTCGTGGCTGCGAGTGCAGTAGTGCAGTTCAAAAGGCTGGCCCTGTGACTCCAGAAAGTGGGCCATCGCCTTGATGGGAGTGATACCTATCCCCCCGGCCAACAGAATGGAACGGCGTGCGTTCGGGGCCAGTCGAAAATGATTGCGGGGCATGCTGACAGACACCTGCTGCTGGACCTGCAGGGTGTCGTGCAAGCTGCGTGAGCCACCTCGTCCATTGGCATCGCGCAGGACAGCAATGACGTAGCGGTGACGCTCATGAGGCGGATTGCACAGCGAGTATTGGCGGATCAGGCCGGGTTGGATATGGACGTCTATATGGGCACCGGCCTCGAAGGCGGGCAATTCGCCCCCCTGAGGACAACTGAGCTCATAGGAATTGATGCCTTGCGCTTCGTAGCGGATTTGCCGGATCCGCAGCGACAGCAGCCCGTCCGGATTGGTAGCCGCCTGGACGGGAGTGGCGGGTTCTGCAATGGCGTTCATGGCGCTCTCCATATGGGGCACCCACCCCTTTGGAGCGGGTGCGACAGACGATCAGGACTCAGCAGCGACCGTGCTGAGCGATTGTTGGAGTTCCTGCATGCTGTGTTTGACGAAAGCCTCGCGTTCCGCGCCTTTCAGATTGTCGGCCGAGGTCAGGATGCGCACGATTTCGCGGGTGGCATGACGACGGCGTGCGACTTCCTGGGCGAGATCGTCGGACTCGGGGATGGCCAGAACATTGCCCGAGCAATAACTGTTGGGGGCGCCACCACAATCTTTCAGCCACTGGGCAAAGCCTTCAGGGGTCGCTGCAGGGTTGGAGCCACGCAAGGCATCGCGCAACATCTTGCGGAACATGTACAGCCCGGCGTCGAATTTGGTCGGGTTCTCCAGAGCATGGACGGCAATTGGGCGTTGGCTGATGATGGCCTCGTAATCGCCCGGTGCCTGCTGGCATTCCTTGTAGTTGTGACGGGCACGGTGGTCGGACGGGATGGGTGGCAGATCGTCCAGCTTGTATTGTCCAAAGCGTTCTGGACGGCGCATGGCCACCTGCCCTTCCAGAAAGTCGATGGTCTCGTAGCCCACCATCTCCTTGTTACCCACTGCGCGTGTATCAATGCCAGGGCCCATGACGCGCCAGCCAATCATCTTGCTGTTCTGGTCGTCCACGGGAACGGTCCAGCGCACGATGTGAAAGCGGCTGAATAACTTTTGCTGGGCACCGTCCTCAGAAGTGTAAGCATGCAGGCTCAGATTGGGCAGGACCTGATGCTGAACACGGATAAACAGATTGTCCTTGCTGGCACGGCGGGCACCCGCGCAGGCCAGGCTGCGGCCATTGTGTACAGGGATGAACTGCATGTCGGGGGCCACTTCCATGGAGGCTGCACCCACTTCGTCAAAGGTGGTGCCCTGGTAGTTGCCACCAACTACGTTCTTGGCGGCATGCAAGGCGGTAGGGTGGAAGTTGTCAGCGGCATTGTCTTGCACTTGTAGCCAGTTGCAATGCTGAAAGTTGCTGAACGCTACCAGTTCATCGCCGGGCAGGACGGTGAAGTTTTCCTCCCATTCGGGGAAAGGAGGTTCGGCATCGGGCGGGCCCATATAGGCAAAGATCAGGCCATGGCGCTCGAAGGCTTTGTACGCACCCTGGCGGATGGAGCAGGCGTATTTCTCACCCTCGGCCTCTTCGCCTTTGGGATAAGGGACATGCAGACAGGTTCCATCTACGTCGAACACCATGCCGTGATAGCAGCACATGATGCCCTTTTCCTGGATGGCACCGTATTCCAGGGAGGCGCCACGGTGGGCGCAATGGGCGTGCAGCAGGCCGATCTGGCCGCTTTTGTCGCGGAAGGCGACCAGCTCTTCACCCATGATTTTCAGAAAACGCGGGGTATCGGTCAGTTCCGCTGCCATGCAGACGGGATGCCAGAAGCGGCGCATGTACTCGCCCATGGGCGTGCCAGGGCCGACTTCGGTCAGCTCAGGGTCGTGATCAGGAATGCGGTTGGTGTAATAGCCGCCGTAGGGAATCAGTTTCTTTTCGGTCATGTCGTCCTCGTGTACAGATCAATGGTGGAAAGGGTCAGGCTACTTTTCGGTCGACCAACGCCTGGGCGCTGATCCAGGGCATCATGGCGCGCAACTGCTCGCCGACGATTTCAAGGCGGTGGCGCTGGTTCAGACGTCGATGGGCATTCAAAGAAGGTTGGCCAGCCCGGCTTTCCAGGATGAAATTCTTGGCATAGGTGCCGTCCTGGATGTCGCGCAGCAAGGCTTTCATGGCCTGGCGTGTGTCTTCGGTCACGATGCGTGGACCGGCCTGGTATTCGCCAAACTCGGCATTGTTGGAGATGCTGTAGTTCAGGTTGGCGATGCCGCCCTCGTACAACAGGTCCACGATCAGCTTGAGTTCATGCAGGCATTCGAAATAGGCCATTTCTTCGGCATAGCCCGCCTCGACCAAGGTTTCGAAGCCACACTTGACCAGATCCACCATGCCGCCACAGAGCACGGCCTGCTCGCCAAACAAATCCGTTTCGGTTTCTTCACGAAAATCGGTTTCGATGACGCCGGAGCGTCCGCCGCCATTGGCGATGGCGTAGGACAAGGCCAAGTCACGAGCCTGACCGGAACGGTCGGCATGAATGGCGATCAGGTGGGGAACCCCGCCGCCTTCCACATAGGTGGAGCGCACCGTGTGGCCGGGTGCCTTGGGGGCGACCATGATGATGTCCAGATCGTCGCGGGGCTGGATCTGACCGTAATGGATGTTGAAACCGTGGGCAAAGCCCAGTGTGGCGCCGGGGCGGATATGGGGGGCGACGTCCTGCTCGTAGACGCGGGCAATGTCCTCGTCAGGCAGCAGCATCATCACGATGTCGGCTTGTTGAACGGCAGACGCGATGTCGGTCACAGCCAGACGGGCAGTGGCGGCCTTTTGACGCGAGGCACTGTTGGGGCGCAAACCCACGACCACTTCCACGCCAGAATCACGCAGATTCAATGCGTGTGCATGGCCTTGAGAGCCGTAGCCGATGATGGCAACCCGGCGTTGCTGCACCAGGGCCAGATCACCGTCCTTGTCATAAAACACCTTCATACTGCCTCCTTTTGATGAGTTCTGTGTTCTGTATACAGAGTTCAGTATTGTGGGGCGATATTCGAGGTGTCAAGGAAAAATTGGCAGGTCGGGGGAAATCCCTAGGACAGAAATTCTGCTTAGCGCATCGGGGTCAGGCTGGCCTCGCGCAGCAGCCATTCACGCAGGTGTTCCACGCGTTTGAGTGTGTCGCGGTGATTGCGGTAGTAGAGAAAATGCATCTCGCGTTGCAGGCTGCGACCATTGGGGGCGGGCAAGACGATCAGCTCCCGACTATCCAGTTCGCGTTCGGCAAAACGCGGTGTTTCCAGGCAAACACCCAACTGGTCCACCGCTGCGGCAACGGCCATGGCACCACGGTCAAAGGACAGGCGCGGGCCAGGGGCGGCGGCCATACCATTGCTGCCAAACCAGTCGGCCCAGTTGACCGGGCTGATGGTGGAATCGATCAAGGGCAAATGCAGGTACCAGGGCTGGTGCAGAGCCAGGCTGGCATAGAGTTTGGGCGAGCATAAAGGCAACAGGGGTTCAGGATGCAGCGACTCCACCACCAGCCTGGGGTCGTGGCTGGGGGCGTGTCCGTAGCTGATCACGCAGTCAATGTCGGTGGACTGGTGCAGATCGGGCGGTGTGGCGTCCGTGCGCAGATGGATGGCCAAACCAGGATGCTCCCGCATGAAAGCATGCAGACGTGGCCCTAGCCATTTCACCGCCAAGCTGGGTGCGCAATGCACGGTCAAGGCGTGTGTCCTTTCGTTCTCGCCCTGCGTGTCCTCGCAAAGCCGGGCCAGTTTGTCCAGCAAGGGCGTCAGTTCCCGATAGAACTCCTGGCCCTGGCTGTTCAGGCTGACACGCCGATTGTGCCGTACGAACAGGCTGCGTCTCAGATGTGTTTCCAGACTTTTGACCTGATGGCTGATCGCGGAAGGAGTCAGGTGCAGCTCATCGGCTGCCAGGCTGAAACTCTCCAGCCGGGCGGCCGATTCAAAGGCTCGTAGCCAGGCGAAATTGGGGATGGCTCGCATGAGGGTGCCTTAAAAAGGTGAATATTTTTAATCAATAGCTGAAAAAGCTTCGTTTGTCATTCATGGTTTTCGACCTCTACCATGGTTTTACGTTGCACCCGTACGCTGCGCTCGATGGGCTGGCGTACGGGCGACGCACCACCTTGCCGAACCTGAAGGAGACCTTCCCATGAACGCTAAACCCGATATCAATGAAATTTTGGCCATGACAGGCCGAAAGTCGATTTATCAGCCCGAGCAGCAGGGCCTGATCTACCCGGAAGAACCCCAGTTTGATTCTTTTGAAGAAGCGCGCACGCATTTGAAGCAGCGCCTGGTGGCCGCTTGCCGCGCCTTTGCACTGCACGGTCTGGATTATGGCTTTGCTGGTCACCTGACCATCCGTGATCCCGAGCATCCCAGCTTGTACTGGACCAATCCCATGGCTGTGCACTTTGCTGACGTGAAGGTCTCGAACCTGATCCTGGCTGACCATGAAGGCAAGGTGGTGGAAGGGGATTACGCCCTGAACCGCGCTGGTTTCGTGCTGCATGCCGCCGTGCATGAGGCTCATCCTGACATTGTGGCGATGTGTCATGCGCATACCGTCTATGGCACTGCCTTTGCCTCGCTGGGTCAGGAAATACTGCCCATTACGCAGGATGCTGCCGCCTTTTTTGAAGACCATGTCGTCATTCGCGAAGAAGCCGGTCAGGTGGCGGTGGAAACCAAGGCTGGTCACAAAGTGGCTAATGCCTTTGCTGGCGTCAAGGCGGCCATCCACCAGAACCATGGCTTGCTGACGGCCAGCCGCCACAGCATTGAAGCCGCCGCTTTCTGGTTCATTGCGCTGGAACGCTGCTGCCAGCAGCAATTGATGATTGCTGCAACCGGCATGACGCCCACATTGGTGACCCCCGAGCGCGCCCGTTACAGCCGTGAGCACGTAGGGAGCGAATACATTGGCTGGCTGCACTTTCAGCCGATTTGGGAAAACCTGTTGCGCACCCAGCCCGATATGTTTGATTGATTCGTCCCGCAGGCAGCTTGATCCGTTGGGGGCAAGCTGCTGACTTTGCATAAATAAAACGAGGAGACACAAGCGTGGAACGACGAGCAATGCTGAAACTGACCGGCCTGGCCGGCATTGTGGCCAGTGGCATGGCCCCTGCGGTCGTCAAGGCGCAAGAGAATTTGCGCTGGCGACTGGCATCCAGTTTTCCCAAGCATCTGGATACGATTTATGGCGGAGGGGAAGTCTTTGCGCAGAAAGTGCGTGAGCTTAGCGATGGCAAGTTCAATATCTCCGTGCATGCGGGCGGGGAATTGATGCCAGCCATGGGTGTAGTCGATGCGTTGGAACAGAACTCGGTAGAAGCGGCTCACACGGCGCCCTACTATTTCTTTGGCAAGAATGAAGCGTTTGCCTTGAGCTGTGCCATTCCGTTTGGCATGAACTCTCGACAGTTAACGGCCTGGATGTACCACGGCAATGGCTTGAAGCTGACGCGTGATTTTTACGCCAATTACAACATCGTCAACTTTCCCTGTGGTAATAGCGGCGTGCAGATGGGGGGCTGGTTTCGCAAACAGATCAACTCGCCTGAAGATATACGGGGCCTGAAAATTCGTATTGGCGGCTTACCTGGCAAGGTGATTGAGAAGCTGGGAGGCATTCCCCAGAATATCGCCGGTGGCGAGGTCTATCAGGCGCTGGAAAAAGGCGTCATTGATGCGGCGGAGTGGGTTGGGCCGTATGACGATCAGCGTTTGGGCTTTCACAAAGTGGCGCCCTATTACTACTACCCCGGCTGGTGGGAAGGGTCAGTCGGGCTGGATCTGTTGGTTAACAAGAAAGCGTATGACGGTTTGTCGCAGCACTACAAAGATATTGTCTCGGCAGCCAGCACGTACGCGCATCTGGATATGCAGGCCAAATACGATGCCCGCAACCCCGGTGCCTTGAAAGAACTGGTCGGTCAGGGAGCCAAGGTCCTGCCTTTCTCCAAGGAAGTGCTCGATGCCTCATTCAAGGCGAGTGAGGAACTGTATGCCGAACTGAATGCAAGCAATCCGCAATGGCGGACGATTTATGCGGATTATCGGGCATTCCAAAAGGACGAGCTGCTGTGGTTTCGCTTTGCGGAAGCTCGCTTTGACCAGTACATGCAGTCTGTGAATTTGTAGATGATTTGCGAAAAAATCTGGTCTGCTGCTGGCCGCTTTCTGTGATGGAAAGCGGCCTTTTTTTGGTCGTGGGAGGATGGGGGCGATTTGGAAGAGCATGTGAAGCTTAGGTCGGTTATAACTTTTTTATATCAATTAATACTATAAAGTCCGTACAAATAAAAATATAAACCTTGTCGGTGTTTTCCCTAGTATTTAGGCTGAAGCTCTCATTGATTCTAGTTTTAAGGTCATTGTCTAAGCATATTTACGTAGACAAGGATGGCTGCCTTATTATATTGTTCGAATTAAATAATAAATATGTCCGGTCAATTAATAGGAGCAAGTCCATGAAAAACGGGATACGGGGTGTACTGGCAGCAGCAGGGATGATGGCCGCGTTGGGCGTGCAAGCTCAAACGCTCAAGCTGGGTGTGGTGGGCGGCATGACAGGGCCAGGTGCGCCCTGGGGTCTGGCTATTGATGGTGGCGTGAAAATCGCCGTGGATGAAATCAATCAGGCCGGTGGATTGGCCGTGGGCGACAAGAAGTACCAGGTCGAAGTGCTGACCTACGACGATCACTACAAGGCAGCCGATGCGGTTACTGCCACCAACCGTCTGATCGATCAGGATGACGTGAAGTACATCATCGGGCCGATTGGCTCGGCTTCGGTCATGGCCATGAAGCCCATTACCGAGCGCAACAAGGTCATCATGCTGTCCAACAGCTACTCGACTGAAGTGCTGGATGCGAACACGCAGTACATGTTCCGTGTGCTGCCTACGCAATATGAATACAACCGCCAGTTGATCGGTTGGTTAAAGCAGGAGCGCCCGGAACTGAAACGTTTGGCGATCCTGTCGCCTAACGATGCAACCGGCTGGAGCACGCAAAAGATTCAGACCGCTGCCTATAAGGACGCCGGTTACGACGTGGCTGAAACCAAGTTCTTCGAGCGTTCGCAAAACGACTTCCGCACTTTGCTGACCAGCATTCTGGCCAAGAACGTGGACTTCATCGAACTGGATACCGTGCCACCCGGCCCGGCCGGTATTGTGATCCGTCAGGCACGCGAAATGGGCTTCAAAGGCCAGTTCACCAAGTTTGGCGGCAATAACGTGGCTGAAACCGTGAAGTCTGCCGGCGCGGACAATGCGGAAGGAACTTTGGTGTATTTGTCGGCCGACCCGTCCAGCGAGCCCTATCAGAAGTTGAGCCAGGCTTACGCCAAAGTCCACAGCAACAGCATGGATGACTTCGTTTTCTACTTCTACGATGCCACCCGCTTGCTGTTCAAGGCCATTAACGAAGCTGGCACCGTGGACGATACCGATGCCGTGCGTGCCCGCATTGAAGCCAATAGCAGCTTTGATGGTATTCAAGGCGCGATTGTGTGGGGTGGCAAGGATGTCTATGGCGTGAACCACCAGATCGCCACCCCGGCCTACCTGGGGGTGATCGAGGGCGGCAAGGCCAAGGTCATCAACAAGTTCGACGCCCGCTGATTACCGGTTTTGTTTCAGTACGCATTCCGCCATGACGGTGGAGTGCACCTTGATACGGTTAGCCATTATGCAGATCGCAATGCAAATCGCCATCATCGCCCTGATGTCCACGTTCGTGTACGCCCTGGTAGCCCTGGGTTTCACGCTGGTGTTTGGCATCTTGCGGGTGGTGAACTTCGCTCACGGCGAGTTCTACATGCTGGGCGCTTACGCCATGTATGTGTTTTATGGTCAGTTTGGCTGGCCCTACTTGCCCTCTATCGCGGCCGCTGCTGTGTTGGTGGGATTCCTGGGTTTACTGGCTGAACGCGGCCTGTTCCGTCGCTTTGTGGGCGACGAGATGGGCGGCATGATCATGTCCCTGGCTTTGGCGATTACCTTGCAGGCCGGGATCTCGCTGTTGTTCTCGGTGGACGAACAATCGGTACGCCGTCCGGTGGAAGGTGCCTGGCAAATTGGCCAAGCCTTTTTCGCCAAGGATCAATTGCTGATCGTAGGCATGAGTGTGCTGGCGCTGGCTGCCTTCTATTTTCTGATCGAGCGCACCCGTATCGGCATGACAATACGGGCAGTGGCGCAGGACCGGGAAGTGGCACGTCTGCAAGGCGTCAGCTCCTGGAAGATCATGGCCTTCACCTTTGCCTTGAGCTGCGGCCTGGCCGGTTTGTCGGGTGCCCTGATGGCGCCGGTCTATACCGTGCATCCGTATATGGGTGAAGCCGTGGTGGTGAAGGCTTTCATTATTGTGGTTCTGGGAGGCTTGGGCAGCTTGCCCGGTGCAGTGGTTGCCGCCCTGATTCTGAGTGTCACCGAGGCCGTGGCGTCAACCTTCTATAACGCGACCGTGGCCACCATGTTGTCCTTCCTGATCGTGATGGCCGTGTTGCTGGTCAAACCCAGCGGTTTGATGGGGAGATCGTCATGAGCGCGATCAAAACAGCTTCGTTCTATCCGCGCGATGGCGTCCTGCATTGGGTCTGGCATGCCGTCGTGGTTGCGGTGCTGCTGGGTTGGCCCGTGTGGGCCGGACAGCCTCGTTTTGCCCTGCATCTGGCCATCATGGTGTCGCTGTACGCCTGCCTGGCCATGAGCATGAATCTGGTTTTGCGCATCGGCCAGCTCTCGCTGGCGCATGGTGCCTTGTTCGGGCTGGGGGCGTATGCCTCGGCCATTTTGAGTCGAGATTATGGCTGGTCCTTTCCAGCCGCGTTTTTGGGCGCCGGAGTATTGACGGCAGCGTTAGCTGTGATCACCGGCCCTGTTTTTATGCGTATCAAGGGTGTGCATTTTGCGCTCTTGACCTTTGCCCTGGGCGAAGCCGTAGTGCTGTGCTTTATCGAGTTCCATGAACTGTTTGGTGGCAATAACGGCTTTGGGCAGATTCCGTCCTTGCATGCCAGTTTGCCAATTCCTGAAGGGCGTTACGGCGTTTATCTGGTGACGACCAGCTTTGCCTTGGTGGTGTACTTTGTGCTGCGGGCCTTGTACCGCCGTGAATGGGGTATGGTGGCGGACTCCTTGCATCAGAACGAGCAGTTGGTGCGTTCCGGTGGTTTGAATGTGCTGCGCTTTCGGGTCAGCGTGTTTGTGCTGAGCGCCTTGATTGCCGGCTGGACGGGCAGTCTGTATGCCCATTACCAAGGCTATATCTCGCCTGACTCCTTCGGTTTCTGGACTGCTGTGAATGCCGTCATCATGAATGTATTGGGAGGGGTCGGTGCCCTGGCTGGTGCCGTGGTGGGAGCGGCGATTTTGATCCCCCTGCCCGAGCTGCTGCGTGACTTGTTGCAGTACCAGCGCCTGATCTACGGCCTGACCTTGATTTTGTTGCTCTTGTTCTTGCCGCAAGGCCTGGCGGGTCTGTGGAGTAAGTGGCGCGGCGCGCGCAAGGAGGCAGCATGAGCGTGCAATTGAATGTTCAGGGCCTTAGCCGACATTTTGGTGGTATTCGTGCGGTGGACGAGGTGTCCTTCAGCACGGCCCCCGGCCAGATTACTGGCGTGATTGGCCCCAACGGGGCCGGTAAAACCACGCTGTTCAATCTGATTGCCGGTACAACCAAACCCAGTGCAGGTGCTGTCATCATGGATGGAGCCCCCATTACGGGCCGCCCGGCCGCGTCCTTGGCGCGCCAGGGTCTGGTGCGTACCTTCCAGATGACGCATGTATTTGCAGGCCATACGGTATTTGAAAACCTGTACCGCGCGGCCCTGTTCCGTCAGTTTCCTTCGCCCTGGTCGCTGTTCAACCCTTGGGGTGTGCGTCGTGGCCGCCAGGAAGCAGCCCGACAGGCAGAACAAGCTTTGGCCTTGATTGGCCTGGAGTCAGTCGCCGATGAGCAGGCCGATTCGCTAGCCTACGGCCTGCAGAAGATTTTGGGTGTGGGTATGGCCCTGACAGCCATGCCCCGCCTTCTTTTAATGGATGAGCCCGCCGCTGGCCTGAACCCGGTGGAAACCGTGGCCATGGCCGACCTGATCGAACGTATTCACGCCAGTGGCATTGATGTGGTGGTGGTCGAGCACGATATGGGCCTGGTGATGCGCCTGTGCCAAAAGCTGGTGGTGCTGGTCAATGGCCGTTTGCTGGCCGAAGGCCCGACGGCTCAGGTGCGTCAGGACCCACGGGTAATTGAAGCTTATCTGGGTGCGGATCTGGACAAGGAACCTGGTATGGAACCGCCTGTGGAGAGCCGCGCTTCTCATCATGGCAAGGGACAGCCCGCCTCGGCATTGGCTTTCAGTCCGGACACGACAGCCGCCAAGGTCAGCAAGCCTGCGCCCATGCTGGAAATCAAGGACTTGAGCGTGTCTTACGGTGCCGTGCGCGCCCTGGACAAGGTCAGCTTTGCGGTAGAAGAAGCCAGTGTGTGCGCCGTGATTGGGGCCAATGGCGCCGGTAAATCGACCTTGATGAAAGCCATTAGTGGTCTGGTGCCGGTTGCCGGAGGAGAAATCCTGCTGGAAGGCCAGCCTATCCAGAATCTGAACGCAGAGCGCCGTGTGAATCTGGGCATTGCCCTGTCGCCGGAAGGTCGTCGCCTGTTCCCTGAATTGACCGTGCGCGAGAACCTCTTGATGGGGGCGTATCTGCGTCGCGATCAGGTCGACATTACGGTGGACCTGGAGCGTATTTACGGCTACTTCCCCCGTTTGCTGGAGCGCGAGCAAAGCCAGGGTCGTCACCTATCCGGTGGCGAGCAGCAAATGTGCGCGATTGGCCGTGCCTTGATGTCCCGCCCCCGCCTGCTTTTGCTGGATGAACCTTCCCTGGGCCTGGCCCCGGCGGTCACCTTGGAAGTGGCCCGTGCGATTCGTCAGATCAGTCAGGACGGCACCACGATTGTGCTGGTGGAACAGAACGCTCGCTTGGCGCTGAAGTTGTCGAACCATGCCGTTGTGCTGGAAACCGGGCGCTTGAGCCTGGCAGGCGACAGCCAAGACATCATGAACAACCCGCAGATTGCGGCGGCCTATCTGGGCCAGGCCGCAGAGTCATCGCATCATGCCTAATATTTATCAGGTCGCCATGTTTAACGCCGAGCGCCACCCCGGCAAGGTAGCGGTCTCGGACGAGCGTCAAGCCTTGTCTTTTGGCCAGCTCTGCGCCCGTGCGCGAGCCTTGGCAGCCTATTTGAAAGGTTTGGGCGTACAGCCAGGGGATCGGGTGGCCATCATGACGCCCAATTCCATCGACTATCTGGCCTTGCTGCATGCCACGGCCGTAGGCGGTTTTTCTCTGGTGCCGGTCAATACTCGTTACGGTGCTGCTGAATTGCGTTATCTGCTGGATGATGCTCAGCCTACCGTGTGCATTGTGGCCCCGGCCTATCGTCCCTTGCGCGAGCAGATCGAGTCTGAAGGCGGCTTGAACAGTGCCGTACAGTGGCTGGAGCACTTTCCTGATTCCTTGCCCGATCACCGTGCGGATGACCCGGTGCAGCATCGCTTTGGCCGTGTGGGGGATGAGGATGTTGCCATCATCATGTACACCTCGGGTACGACCTCAGCACCCAAGGGGGCCATGCTGACACATGGCAATCTGTCGGCCAATGCGGTGAACTACATTATGGAGCTGGGCATTGATGCCAACAGCCGCTCCTTGCTGGCGACGCCCTTGTTTCACATTGGCGGCTTTGGGGTGGTGAATGGTCCCATTCTGTATGCCGGTGGCAGCTTGCATGTGGTGCCGCGTTTCGAGGCCGATGCGGTCATGGACGCGCTGCGTCTGTACCAGCCTACGCATGTGTTTTTGTTGTCCGCCATGTGGGTGGGTTTGACCGATCACCCTGAATTTAAAGAACTGTCCCTGCCCGGTGCCCAGTTTGTGCAAACTGCGGCTGCACCTTTGGGCCCGTGGCGTCAGGATTTGATCCGTACTGTGTTTCCCAATGCTGAATTCAGTTGGGGCTTTGGCATGACGGAAAGCTGTGTCACCACCATCAAGAATCGCTACACGCAGGAGATTCTGGAGCATCCCGGTTCTATCGGTTACCTGTGGCGGCATGTGCAATATCGACTGGTCGATGCCGACGGCAAGGTGCTGCCCGATCAGCGCGGGCCGGGTGAAATGCAGGTGCGTGGCCCGACGGTGTTCAAAGGCTATTGGCGACAGCCCGAGCTGACCGCCCAGGTGCTGGATGCCGATGGATGGCTGCACACGGGCGATTTGATTCGGGTGGACGATGAAGGCTTTGCCTATTTCATGGGCCGCAGCAAAGATATGATCAAGACGGGCGGCGAAAACGTGGCCGCGCTGGAAGTGGAAAACTGTCTGGCCAGCCACACCGATGTGCGCGAGGCCGCCGCCTTTGGCCTGCCCCACGAGTATTGGGGCGAAGAGCTGGTTGCCGCGATTGTGCCCGCTAATGGCCGCGAGCCGGATGTGGAAGTCTTGCGCGAGTTTTGTCGGGAAAAACTGTCCGGCTTTAAAGTACCCAAACGCATCTTTATTGTGGACTCCCTGCCCCAGTCCTCGTCGGGCAAAGTGCAGAAGTTTCTTCTTCGACAAAGGTATGTCTGATGCTGACTTCTTTATCTCTGTTTGACCCTGCCGTGCTGGCTGCCTGGGCCAAGCGCGCCCGCGCCGATGATTTTGTACGGCAGCACAGCGTGCTGGCCGATGTTTGCGTGGCGCTGCGCAATACCGACACCGGCGAGCATAGTTGGTTGGCCGTGTCAGAGCGGGATGTGCAGGCGGGCACAGGCTCGCGCGAGGTGCCGTTCTGGCTGGAAGGCGATAGTGCTGCCTTTGCAGATCTGGCCCAGGGTTTTCCATTTAACCGCTTGGTGCGTCAACACCGACTGGTGGTGGGAGGTGATTTGCGCGCCTGCGTGCAGAACTGGATGTTGTTGTACGCCTTGACCCGCCTGACGGGCGAGCTGGAGGTCTGAGCATGCCTTATGTGACCACTGCGGATGGTATCCGCGCCTATTACGATCTGGCCGGTTCCGGTCCAGCCTTGGTGATGGTGCACGGCGCCAGTCAGGACAGCCTGTCCTGGCAATATGTGCTGGACCACTTTGCGCCCTTTTACACGGTGTATGCCCTGGATTTGCCCGGTCACGGCAAGAGTGGCATGCCATTGGGTGGCCCTCATACCGCCACCCCGCAAAACGCCCAATATCTGCTGCAGTTTCTGGATGCAGCGGGTGTTCAGGACCCGGTCCTGATGGGCCACTCCATGGGTGGCGGTGTCGTTGCCCAGGCAGCGGCCATGGCCCCCGAGCGTATTCGTGGCCTGGTGCTGGTCGATGGCGCTTCGGTGAATGTTGTGAAGTCCTCTGGTTATAACCCGCGCATTCTGGAGATGGCGCGCATCAATCCGGGCGACTGGTTTGAAGTGACTTTCCGCACCTTGATGGGCACCCTGTCCGACCCGGCCCGTGCGCTGGAAGTGGTGACGGACGCTCGACGTTGCATTCCGGCGGTAGCCTTTGCGGATATTTGCGCCTTTGGCGGTTTCCGTATGGAGCAGATTCTGGACGATATTCGCTGCCCGGTGGTGATTGTGGAGGGGGGCGAGGACTGGTCCGTGCCGCCAGAGTCCGCCAGAGAGGTCGAACGCTTGCTGCGAGAAGGCAAAGTTCCGGTGGAATATATAGAATGGCCGGGCATCGGGCATTTTCCCCAAAGTGAATGTCCTGAGCAGTTCACCCGCGACACCCTGGCTGCGATGCGCCGCCTGTCTCTTTAAGCTGAAAACCGTATGGCAAACACCGAATCCCAGTCCAGCGCCAAGCCAACCCTGTATCAGAACATGAGCGATCGCTTGTTGGAGCTGATCCGTTCGGGCCATTACCCCGTCGGTTCCAAGCTGCCCACCGAGATGGATCTGTGCGAGATGTACGGGGTCGGTCGGCACACGGCGCGTGAAGCCATACGCAAGCTGACCGATCTGGGTTTGATCGAGCGGCGTCGCCGTGCCGGTACCACCGTAATACGTCAGCATCCCAAGCCGCAGTTTGGCCTGGCGCTGGACACCACGGATCAGTTGCAGCGCTATCTGGAGTTCACCGATCTGCACGTGCATAAAAAGGCGGTCTGTGTGGACAAGCAGCCGCCCGAAACCGCGCTGGACGGTGATCCGGCAGATTGGGTGAAGGTGGAAACCTACCGCAGTGTGCCGGGCAGCAAGCGTGGCATTTCCTGGACAGATATTTATCTGCGCAAGGAATACCAGGCGGTGGCTGACCTGATTTCTACCCAGCCCGGTGGTGTGTATCCGCTGCTGGAGGAACACTGTGGCGAAGTGGTGGAAACCATCGAGATGGAAATCTCCGCCTCGCGCTTTCCCCCGCATGTTGCCCGCTTTCTGGGCTACGAGGACTCCGATCCGGCGCTGCTGATTATCCGTACCTTCCGCAATCTGGCGGGCAAGGTCATGGAAGTGGCGGTCAGCTTTTACCCACCTTATGAATTCCGCTACGTCACGCGCCTGTCGCGCAGTGATGGGAGCCATCGCTCACAGAGCTGATTTTTCCGAACCTTTGGGGAGACATTCATGAAACGCAAATATGGCCGCAGTGTGACGGTCAAGGTGACGGGCGACCATGCGCTGGTGCGCTTTGATCGCGGCGTGAACCGTAATGCTATTGATCAGGACACTTTGCTGGCCCTGACGCAAGTGGCGCAGGATCTGGCCTTGTCGCTGGAGATTCACACCGTGGTGCTGACCGGGGCCAAGGATATTTTCTCGGCCGGGATTGATTTGAAAGACCCGCAAAAGTGGAACGATGAACAGGCCGGCTTGCTGGAGCGCCGCGATGTGGCCCAGCGTGGTGCGCGTTTGTGCCGTTTGTGGGAGGAACTGCCTCAGTTGACCATTGCCGCCATTGAAGGCGCGGCTGTGGGTGGTTCGGTTGCCCTGGCACTGGCTTGCGATTGGCGTGTGGCTTCGCAATCGTCTTTCTTGTATCTGCCCGAAGCCAAGGTGGGTCTGAACATGGGCTGGGGTGCCATTCCACGCATGGTGAACATGCTGGGTGCCGCTCGCACCAAACGGGCCATCTTGTTGGCCGAACGCTTCGGTGCTGAACAGGCGATGGATTGGGGCCTGCTGGATGAAGTCTGCGAACCTGGTCAGGCCGTGGCCGTGGCACAGTATTTGGCCAAGCGGGCTTCGGAATCGCCTGCGGCGATTATTCGCATGACCAAGGAGTCGGTGAATCAGGTCGCCAATGCCTTGAACCGTCTGGGCATTTATATGGATGCGGATCAGGCGCTGGTATGTCGCGACAGCGTAGAGGGAGCCCAGGCGCGTGCGGGTTTTTTGTCGCCGGGCCGCGCCTAGGTAAAACGGCTTTCGATCAGGCGGTTTGACGCTCTTGTGCCAGTCGCCCCATCCCCTGCGGGAATAAGTCCAGGCCAGCGGTTGCCACCAGATCCCAGAAGCCAGCGGGGGAACTGGACACGACGGTGACGCCCAATTTGTCCTCGACCTGACGCACCGCTTCCAGCGACACTAACCCCCCGCATGACAGCAGCAAGCCTTGTGCCTGACCGGGGGCCTGTTCCTGGGCGATGTCCCAGGTTTTCAGGCACAGATCGACCAGCTCTTGTGTGCTGATCTTGGACATGGCCGTGACGTCATTGACCCCCAGACCATAAGCGCACACGGCTTGAATCTGGTTCTGGCCCAGAAAATGGACCAAGCGTTGGTTCACGTCATCAATATAGGAAGACGCGACTGCCACCCGTTCGATGCCGCTGACACGCAGGCCGCGCAAGATGGCGTGGCTCATGGTGGAGCATGGCAAGCCGGTGGATTCGCACAGACGAGCCACCAGCTCTTCGTTAAAGTCTGAGCCACGGTAAAAGCTCAGCGACGTCCCCATCAAGGAAACGGCCTGGGCGCCACGAGCGGCCAGTTTCTGGGCCGCTTGGACAACTTGGTCGATGACCTGGTCATAGCCTTCCTTGTCCACCGAACTGAGGGCCAGACCTTGGGCGATGAAGTTGATTTCGGGGTACATTTCCGGGCCTTCGGGCGGCACCAAACCGGCGGCCGGTGGCACGATCAGGCCCAGTACGGGGCGCTTGGTATCTGAGTTGTCAGTCGTCATAACAGTCGCTGCTTGTTTCATTGTTTAAAGTCGAGTTGGGCGGTCTTGATGACATTGGCCCAGCGTTCTGTTTCTTCACCCAGCCATTGTTCGGTGGCCTGGGCATCTTGATAGCCGGCTACCGAGCCTTGAGCCAGGAAGGCATCCTGCACTTGCTGTTGCTGCATGCTGTTTGCCAATGCCTTGCTGACGGTGGCGACCAGGGCGGGGTCTACGTTCTTGGGGGCCAGCATGAACAGCGAGGGTGTCACGCTGTAGCCGGGAATGGTTTCCGACACGCTGGGCAGATCGGGCATGCCGGGAAAGCGACGTTCGGACAAGGTGGCCAGCAAACGGATGCGGCCGGACTTGGCCAGGCCAATTGAAGAGGCCAGGCTGGCAAAGGACATGGACACTTCACCGGCAGCGAGGGCCTGGCTGGCGGGAGCGCCACCACGATATGGGACATGGACCAGTTCAGTCTGGGTCTTCAAGGCGAACAGCTCGCCGCCCAGATGATGGACCGAGCCTACACCCACCGAGGCAAAGGTTTCCGTTTGAGCGGGCGCCTTGCGGATGGCCTCGATCAGTTCGGCCACAGTGTTGACGGGGCTGTCACCGGGGACGGCCAGGGCCAGATCAGACTGGCCCACCATGCCAATCGACGTGAAATCGCGCTGCAAGTCATAACGCAGCGCCGGGTAGATGTAGGGGGCGACCAGCAAAGAGGTATCGGCAAACAACAGCGTGTTGCCGTCAGCCTGGGATTTGGAGACGTAGTCGGCAGAAATGGTGCCACCAGCGCCGGATTTGTTTTCCACAATCACGGTGCGGTCCAGCTCCTTGCTTAGTGCCTGGGCGGTGACGCGGGCCAGGGTGTCGACCCCGCCACCGGGGGCAAAACCCACGACCAGACGAATGGGTTCGGCAGCGTGTAAAGCGGCCACAGGGCTTAATGTCAGGGCGAGCGCAGCCAGCGCCCGCCGTGTGAAACGGCTTGCAAACATGAGAAAGTCTCCTCGGTATGAGTGGGTTTTTTAGCTAATTATGGATTTAGTGCCGCATATAAAACCCGGCCAAAGGGTTGAGCTGGGCATGGAGCCAGCTATACCGTTCGCGCTTGTCGAACTCCCATTTCTCGGGATGGGCTTGGGCGACACGGCGCAGGGATTCGGCACCGGAGAGCACATGGCTGGCCGCAGCCTGCATGGCGCTGGGGCCGTCACGCAGGGCCAGGGCCTGGGTCAAGGCCTGATGTTCATGCCAGGATTGCTCCATGCGGTTTTCCTGATCCAGATGGCGGTGGCGGTAAGGGTTGGTCAGACGACGCAGGTGTTCAATTTGCTGCACCATGAAGGTATTACCGGCAATGCTGTGAATCAGGGCGTGAAATTCGGCGTTGTAGGTGGCGTAATCTGTCAGGTTTTTTTCTTGCAGGGCCTTGAATCCGCGTTTTTGCAAACGCTCCAGTTCGCGGATCTGGGCATTGCTGATGCGATAGGCAGCCAGTTGGGTGCAGGCACCTTCCAGCAAGGCCAGGGTTTCCAGCATTTCCTCCAGTTCTTCAATCGTGTGCTGGGTGACAAAGATACCGGCTCGGGGGGCGATGCGAACTTGCCCGGTGGCCGCTAACTGCAGTAAGGCTTCACGCACGGGGGTGCGTGATACCCGGAAAAATGTGCACAGCAAGGACTCATCAATGGCGCCGCCCGGCGGCAGATCACCGCTGGCAATGCGGTGCTCCAGTTCGATTCGTACCCGGTCAGTATTGCTCAGTGTCATGCCCGTCTCCTAGGCCCTTTGTTATTTTTTAGGCTTAAATGATTCTAGGGAGGGCTTTTTGATATATCAATTAAGGCTTATCCGAGGGTAAAGAAAGGGCGGTCCCGTTTTGATTCGGGGAAATTTCACGGATAATTCATTTTTGCTGGCCCCTGCACCTGTTCAGATAGAGGGGAAGCGCGCCACTTTTCGGATAAAAACCCCCATGAGCGAAGAACGTAAACCACTCGATGCGCTGGCCAGCAGTGCCATGCTGGTCTTGTGCCTGATCTGGAGTTTTCAGCAGATTTTGCTCAAGGCCACGGCGCATGACATGGCACCTATTTTTCAGATTGGTTTGCGCTCGGGGGTGGCCTGTGTGCTGGTCACTGTGCTGGTTCTGGTACGCACACACAAGCTGACCTTTACAGCAGGGGCCTGGAAGCCGGGTTTGATGGCCGGTTTGCTGTTTGCGTTGGAATACTTGCTGCTGGGAGAAAGCTTGCGTTTTACGTCGGCGGCGCATGCCGTGGTGTTTCTCTACACGGCGCCGGTGTTTGCGGCCTTGGGCCTGCATATTCTCTTGCCGTCGGAGCGTTTGGCCCGCCTGCAATGGGTGGGGATCGGGTTGGCGGTGGCGGGTATCGCCATTACCTTTTTGGGCCCGGCCAGCCTGGATGGGGCGGATCTGGGCCGCATGCTGATTGGGGACTTGATGGCCTTGGCTGCCGGGGCCTTGTGGGGCTTTACCACCGTGCTGATCCGCAGTACTCGCCTGTCAGCCGTTCCGCCGTCGGAGGCTTTGCTGTATCAACTGTTCAGTGCTTTTGCGATTCTGATGGTAGCCGCGGTTGTGACCGGGCAAACCAAGGTGCATTGGTCCGGTTTGCTGGGTGCCAGCCTGGTATTTCAGTCCGTGGTGGTGGCGTTCTTGAGCTTTCTGGTCTGGTTCTGGTTGCTGCGCAAGTATCAGGCGTCGCGTTTGGGGGTGTTCTCTTTTGCCACCCCTTTGTTTGGGGTTCTATTCGGGGCGTTTTTGCTGGGTGAAGCCATAGAGCCCCGTTTTGTGATGGGCGCATTGCTGGTGCTGATGGGCATTACCCTGGTCAGCACCTATAGCTGGATCAGTCAGCAGCGACGTCGCAGAACGTGAGCAAGTCAGCGATCCGATGCAAATGAACTAAGGGGCAAGGCGTTGCCGCAAGCTGCTTTTCAACCAGCGGCAAAATTGGCGGGCATCACGTTGTTGGGGGGATTGTGCGTTGACATAGGCCATGTAGGTTGCGCCCGTGGCAACTTGGCCAGGGCCCACTTCCCGCAAGACGCCATCGCGTAGATGGTCCATGACGAGCAAGCGTGGCACAACCAGAAATCCTGATCCGGCAATGGCGCCGGCAATGGCGAAAAACAGGTGATCGTAGGTTGCACTCATCAGCAGACGCGATGGCTCAATACCCTGATCCAGAGCCCACACGCCCAATATGTCGGGTCGAGAGCGCGCGGTCACCATAGGCCAGTGCTCCCACGTTTGCCCGCTGTGTTGCTCAATCAAGGCTGGTGCGGCCACACAGACGAGTTCTTCACGTGTCAGTTCCCAGCTTTCGCTATCTGGCAGATTTAAATCCCGGCTGATCAGGACATCGAATTCCTCATTGGGGCGTGGTGGCGACAGGTTGGTGATCAGATCAATCTGCATAGCGTGCTGTGCGGTGAACTGGCCAAGCATGGGAACCATCACCGTCATTGAAAAACTGGGCATGGACGTCCGTACTCGCAGCCGTCCTTGCTGATCCGGCGGATGGGCGATTTGCTGAATGGCCATCTCCAGGGTGGCCATGGCGTCTTTGACGGTTTCATAGAGCTGCAGGCCGGCTGCCGTCAGCTCAATATAGGGGCCTCGTCGAATGAACAGGGCCTGTTTGCTGATTTTTTCCAGGGTGGCGATATGCCGGCTGACTGCGCTTTGGGTGATCCCCAGGCTTTGGGCTGCACGGGTGAAATTGCCTTGTCGGCCCACGGCGACAAACACACGCAGCGGAACCAGAGGAACAGTATCAAGCATGATTAAAACTCATGATAGGGTCACGACTAATAGGGGGTGGAGGTAGGGTGTAACAGAACGGTCATATACGATAAATACCATGATTTCCATGCAATTTTATTTAAATTTCAGGAAATAATCATGCAAAACCGTTTTCCTTATCTATCCGCTTTACTCATGCTTTCTTGCCTGAGCTCGGGCGCTGCCAAGGCGGATGAAGTCGTGTTGTACTCCTCCAATAACATCGATGTGGTGAACACGGTGATTGAGCAGTTCCGTCAGGTTCATCCCGAGATATCCGTGTCTGTCGTGCGTGCCGGTTCCGGTGCCTTGATGCAGCGTATCAAGGCCGAAGCCGAGCAACCTTTGGGTGATTTGTTCTGGTCGGGCGGGTTTTCCACCTTGTCGCAGTATGCCGATTACCTGGCCCCCTACTCCTCGCCTGAAGCATCGGCGGTAGGAGCCCAGTTTCAGGGGCCAGATCAACGCTGGTTGGGTACCAATACCCATGTCACGGTGTTGATGGTCAATGAGCGCCAGTTGGACAAACTCCAGGCTCCTGCTAGCTGGGCGGATCTGGCTGATCCGGCCTGGAAGGGCAAGATCGTGATTCCTGACCCGGCGCGCAGCAGCTCCTCCTATGTTGCTTTGTACGGTCTGCAGGATTTGATGGGGCAGGACGTGTTTGAGAAAGTGGCTCGCAATGCTGTGGTGGTCGGGACAACAGCGGGCGCTTACGAAGGCGTTGCCAATGGCGAGTTCGCGGTGGCAGTAACGATGGAGTATGCCGCTTATCAGTATGTGGCCGGTGGGCTGGATACGATTGATCTGGTCTACCCCAAAGAGGGCACTTTCCTGTCGCCGGAAGGGATGGCCTTGATTAAGGGTGGGCGTAACCCCGAGTCTGCCCGCAAGTTGTACGACTTCCTGGCCTCGCGTCCTGCACAGGAAGAGGTATTCAAAAGTGCGTTTCGCCGTCCTTTACGTAGCGACATTGCCGTTAATACGTTGACCAGCTTGCCTGCCATGGACCAGATCCGTATCCATGCCCTGGATGATGGGCGTATGGGCGCAGACCGCGAGGCCTTCCTGGCGCGTTGGCGCGAACTGGTTTCCCAACGCTAGGCGGGACTTATATGCAGATACATTTATCAGGCATTAAGCAAAGCTACGGCTCACAGGCCTTGTTCCAGGGTTTGGATCTGACGATCCCCAGCGGCTCCTTGTTTACCCTGCTGGGGCCATCGGGTTGTGGCAAGACGACCTTGCTGCGCATGCTGGCCGGATTTGTGCGCCCTGATCATGGCAAGGTGCTGTTCGGTCAGAAAGAGATGACGCGCGTGCCTGTGCATAAACGCAATGTGGGCATGGTGTTTCAGGATTACGCCTTGTTTCCGGACCGTAGCGTGCTTGATAACGTCAGCTATGGTTTGCTGGCGCGTGGTCAGTCTCGCACTCAAGCTCGAGCCCCCGCTTTGGACATGTTGGCGCGGGTAGGTTTGAAGGATAAAGCGGATGCCTTGCCGTCCGCGCTGTCCGGAGGGCAGCGGCAGCGGGTGGCGATGGCACGCGCCTTAGTGATCAAACCTGATCTGCTCTTGCTGGACGAGCCCTTGTCTGCCCTGGATGCGAAGCTGCGCACGGACCTGCGCGAGATGCTGCGGGATTTGCAGCAGGAAGCGGGCATTACCACCGTGTTTGTGACGCATGATCAGGAAGAGGCACTCAGCGTGTCGGACCACATTGCCGTCATGGACCGGGGATGCGTCCGTCAGGTCGGCACGCCCGAGCAGATTTACCGCTGCCCTGACAACAGTTTTGTGGCAGATTTTGTGGGTGGGGCCAATCTGATCGAGCTTCAAGAGGAACTCGGTCAGGCCGCCGATGGCTGCCGCCGCTTTCGGACGGCGGCTTGCATTGTGCGTATCCAGTCTGCCGGACGTTTTTCTGAGCAGACGATGTTGGCTGTGCGGCCTGAAACCCTGAGTGTGGATGCCTTGCGCCCGCTGGATGAGGGCGACATTGCTGCGCGGATTGAAAGCGTGGATTACCGGGGTCCCAGCACGGCGTATCAATTGCGTACGGAATTTGGTTTCCTGAAGGCGGTGGTCTGGAACACGGGCGCCGGTCAGAGTTGGGAGCGAGGGGATGCGGTGGTCTTGCGCGTTCCCGAGTCGGCTCTTTTGGTGGAGCGGACATGATGCTGGGCTCTTTGCGACGTGATCCAGCCTGGCTGTTGCTGGCCCTGGGGGCCGTGGCCTTGCTGGGCTACTTTTTGTTGTGGCCGGTCTTGTCCATGCTGACTAGCTCCCTGTTCAACAAGGACGGTCAGTTTGGTTTGCATGGGTACGTGCAGTTTTTCTCGGAACCTGCGTATCGGGAGAGCCTGTTCAACACCTTGTGGTTGGGGGGCGCGGTAACGCTGCTTAGTTTGGTGCTGGGCGCCGGTTTGGCCCTGGCAGCCGCTCGTTTCTCTTTCCCATTGGCTGCCTGCCTTGGTGTTTTGCCCCTGCTGACCTTGGTCATTCCGGATGTGGTGGTCGCCGCGGCCTGGATCGTGGTGCTGGGTAAACAGGGCGTGCTCAATAGCGTGCTGGCCCCCTTCGGCCTGGAGCTGCCTTCCTTGTATTCCTGGTGGGGTCTGGTTTTTGTGATGACCCTGAACAACTACGTGTACGCCTACGTGGCTGTGCTGGTTGGTTTGAAGTCCATGGATCGCAACCTGGAAGAGGCGGGCCTGAGTCTGGGCAGCTCACCGGGGCGTACCTTGCGCACCGTGACCTTTCCGCTGATGGTGCCGGCTCTGTGCGGTGCAGCGGTGCTGGTCTTCATGCATGTTATCGGCGATTTTGGCGTTCCAGCCATTCTGGGCGCCCGTACCCCCGTGTTGGCGGTCAAGACGTATAACGAGTTTGTCAGCGAGATGGGCGGGAATCCGCAAATGCAGACCACCATGGCGTCTTTGCTGGTGTTTCTGGGCTTGGTTTTGCTGCTGATTCAAAAGTGGGTGGTCGCCCGACGTACCTACCAGATGGAGTCCGGGCGGGCTCCTGTGCGGGTACCTTTGCGCGCGTGGCAGGCGACGGTGTGCGCCACTTTGGTGTCGATTCTGATTGTCTTGTCGATACTGCCGGTGCTGGTGGTGATAGTCACTGCCTTTACGCCTTCTATTGGCCCGGTGCTCCAGTATGGCGGCTTTACCTTAAGCCATATGCAGCAAGCCCTGGTGCAGGCGCCCGGACCTTTGTACAACTCCTTGCTGCTGGGTGCAGCGGCAACCAGTGCGGGTGCCGTGTTCTCCATCGTGGCGGCCTATCTGATTGTGAAACGGCCGTCCGGCTTGAGTGCGGGCCTGGATGTGCTGGTCATGCTGCCTTTGACGATTGCTGGCACGGTGCTGGGCATTGCCCTGATCAATGTGTTTAACAGCGGCTGGCTGGTGTTGACGGGCAGTTGGGTCATTATGGCGCTGGCCTACTTTTTGCGCCGCGTACCCACCAGTGTGCGTGCGGCCATGGGGCCTTTGCATAACTTGCGCAATTCCATTGAGGAAGCCTCCATCAGTCTGGGTGTGGCCCCGATGCCCACCTTTGCGAAGGTCGTTTTGCCGGTGGTCTGGCCGGCGGTGATTGCGGCCACGGTACTGATGTGGATTACGACCTTGTCGGAGCTATCCGCCACGGTGGTTCTGTATTTCGGCGGGATGAGCACCCTGCCTATCGAGGTTTTTCAATTGGTCGACAGCGGACGTTTGGCTCAGGCCAGTGCGTATAGCCTGGTGCTCTTGATGGCGATATTTTTGCCGCTGCTGCTGACCCGTTTCATTTTCAAAGTAAAAGTAGGATGGACACAATGAGCTCTGTGCAATGTCAGGAAGAGATCGCGCTGGCCCAGCGCGTGTTGGGAGCCAAGGCATCGGCCACCAAAGAGATGACGCGCCTGGCCAATCAAATGCGGCAACAGGGGCAGTCGGTTATTACCCTCAGCCAGGGCGAGCCGGACTTTGCGACCCCCGAGCATGTGCGTCAGGCGGCTAAAGAGGCGATTGATCGCAATGAGTCCCGCTATACCGAAGTTGCCGGCACCCTGGCCCTGCGTGAGGCTGTGGTACGCAAGTTCGAGCGCGACAATGGCCTGCACTTCAGCCCGGATCAGATCCAGGTCGGCTGCGGGGCCAAACAAGCCTTGTACAACGCCTTGCAGGCCACGGTGCAGGACGGTGACGAGGTCATCATCCCGACCCCCGCCTGGGTGTCTTACCCGGAAATGGTGCTGTTGGCAGGAGGCAAGCCGGTCATTGTGCGGTGCAGTGCGCAAGCTGGCTTCAAACTGCAAGCTGACCAGTTGGAACGGGCCATCACCCCCCGTACCAAATGGCTGATGCTCAACTCCCCCTCCAACCCCAGTGGCGCAGTGTATTCGCGCCAGGAACTGGAAGCACTGGAGCACGTGCTGTTGCGTCATCCGCATGTCTGGGTGATGGCCGATGATGTGTACGAGAAAATCCGTTATAGCGACGAGCCCTTTGCCACGCCAGCCGCCTTGTCGCCACAGATGGCGGCTCGCACATTGACCATCAACGGTGTCTCCAAAGCCTATGCGATGACCGGCTGGCGGGTTGGGTTTGCTGCGGGCCCGCTGCACCTGATCAAGGCCATGAATCTGGTGCAGTCGCAAGCCACTTCCCATACCAGCTCCATCAGCCAGGCGGCGGCGGTGGCCGCACTGGATGGCCCCATGGATTTTCTGCCCGAGTTTGTGGAGGCATTCCGCCGCCGCCGTGACAAGGTGGTGGCCGCGCTCAATGCGATGCCGGGCATTGAATGTGATCTGCCTATGGGGGCGTTCTATGTGTTCCCCAGTTGCCAAGGCGTTTTGGGCTTGCGGGATCCGTCAGGTCAGTTGATCAGTACGGATAAGGACCTGTGCATGTACTTCCTTCGTAGTGTCGGGGTGGCCGTGGTGCCCGGTTCGGCGTTTGAGTTGCCTGGTCACTTCCGCGTGTCTTACGCCTCCAGCGACCAGGAGCTGGAAGAGGCCATGAGCCGTATTGCCCAAGCCATTGCTCGACTGAGCTGAACCCCTTACGGAGAAAGAGTGTGAACAGTCAAAAAAATCAGGTGTTGAAAGCAGCCTTTTCCCAAGGGCGATTGATGACGGCAATGGCCGCCCATAACCCGTTGGCCGCTCGCTTGGCTCAGGATGCCGGTTTCGGGGCAATTTGGGGGAGCGGTTTTGAGTTGTCTGCCAGTTATGCCGTGCCAGACGCCAATATTCTGTCGATGGGAACGCATTTGGAGATGATGCGGGCGATTGCCTCGACCGTGGATATTCCTTTGATTGCCGACATTGATACTGGTTTTGGTAATGCCGTGAATGTCAGCTATGTGATACCGCAGTACGAGGCGGCGGGTGCCAGTGCCATTGTGATGGAGGATAAAACCTTCCCGAAAGACACCAGTTTGCGGGCCGATGGGCGTCAGGAATTGGTACGCATTGAAGAGTTCCAGGGCAAGATTGAAGCGGCTTGTGCCGCACGTCGTGACCCTGACTTTCTGATCATTGCGCGGGTAGAGGCCTTGATTGCCGGTCTGGGGCAAGACGAAGCGTTAAAGCGGGGACTGGCTTACGAGCAGGCGGGTGCAGATGCCATTTTGATTCACTCCAAACAGGCTACGCCAGATCAGATTCTGTCTTTTGTAGAAGCCTGGACCGGCAAAGTGCCGTTGGTGCTGGTGCCAACGGCCTACCCTCAACTGACCGAGGCCGATATTGCCCAATTGGGCAAAGTGGGCGTGGTGATTTACGGCAATCATGCGATTCGTGCGGCTGTGGGCGCCATGCAAGCGGTATTTGCCCAGATTCGCCAGGATGGCGGTATTCAGAATGTGGATGCTGGGCTGCCTTCTGTCAAAACCATTATTGGTTTGCAAGGCGATGCCCATATGCGTCAGATCGAGGCCCGGTTTCTGCGCTAGAGGGCAGCATGGGGCTTCGTATAATGGCTGATGGCCCGATGGCGGGCCATCAGCCGGATGAATGCGATGCCCCAATCTGCACCAAGCCCTATCCCGGTCACGCTGTTGACCGGGTTTCTGGGTAGTGGAAAAACGACCCTGATCAATCGCGCTTTGCAAGAAACGCAGATGGCCGACACGCTGGTCATCATCAATGAGTTTGGGCAGACGGCGCTGGACCATCATCTGGTGGCGCACAGTCAGGAAAACAGGATTGAGGTTCTGGGCAGTGGCTGCTTGTGCTGCACCATACGGCGTGATCTGGTGCAGACCTTGCGTGACATTACCTGGCGTTTTTCGCGGGCAGGTCAGCGGCAGTTTCGACGGGTATTCATTGAAGCAACGGGGCTGGCTGACCCTGCGCCCATCTTGCATACCTTGTTAAGTGATCCGCAGTTGACCGGCAAGTACAGCCTGGCGGGTGTGGTGACGGTGGTGGATCTGGAGCACGGCTTGGAAACGCTGGCGCGCCATGCCGAGGCACAGCGACAGGTGGCTGTGGCGGATCTGTTGTTGTTCAGCAAGCGTGACCGGGTGGATGCAGGGACTGAAACGGCGCTGCGTGAATACGTGCGTGGCGTGAATCCTTGGGCGCAGCAGCAGATACTGTCGGCCTCGCAGCCCGTTGCGCCCAGTCTCTTGGGCTTGGGCGAGCAGGTTGGACAAGGGCGGGCCTGGAGTTTGGCGGCTTTCGAGGCGCTGGGGCAAGATACTGGCGATCACGATCACGATCACGATCACGATCATGTGCATAGCCATAGCCATAGCCATAGCCATAGCCATAGCCATAGCCATAGCCATGGCACGGGCATCATCGCTGGCAACAGCAACAGCAACAGCAACAGCAACAGCAACAGCAACAGCAACAGCAACAGCAACAGCAACAGCAACAGCAACAGCAACAGCAACAGCAACAGCA